>CBDUCE010000367.1:0-1502 GCA_965365575.1 uncultured Gammaproteobacteria bacterium | reverse complement strand
TTTCGTAATCCGGTCAACGTCGCCGCTTGCGATCGCGTCGGCGGGCGTCAGCCAGCTCCCGCCGCAGGCGAGCACGGCCGGTACCTCAAGGTAATCGCGCAGGTTCTTCGCCGACACGCCGCCCGTTGGCATGAACTGAACGTCCCTGAATACCGCTGCCAGCGCCTTGATCATGCTGATGCCACCGGCCTGGCCGGCCGGGAAGAACTTCATGATTCGCAGCCCGAGATTCCACGCATGCTGCGCCTCGGTCGCCGTGGCGACGCCGGGGATAACCGGAACCGACAGCTCGTTCGCAGCGGCCACGACATCGTCGTGCAGCCCTGGCGAAACAATGAACTTCGCACCGGCCGCCACGATCGTACGCGCGTGCTCCGCGCTCAAAACGGTCCCGGCGCCCACCAGTGCATCGGGCACCTCCGCGCTCATGGCCGCGATGGCGTCTGCCGCCGCTGCCGTGCGCATCGTGACCTCGATGATCGGGAGGCCTCCTGCGACAAGTGCCTGCGCGACGGGAACGGCCTTTGCCGCGTCTTCGATCACGACTACAGGGATGACCGGGTATTTTTCGAGTTGCTCTTTCATCTTCAGCTCACGAGAACAGCAGACCACCGTTGATATCGACGCTCGCACCCGTAATGAAGCTCGACTCGGGTGAGGCCAGGTACGCCACCAGGTCCGCGACTTCGCTCGCTTCACCCTCGCGCCGGAGCGGCGTAGCCGAGGCCACATTTGCCCTCACCTCGTCCTTGGTGAAGGTGTCGTGGAAGGTCGTTCGAATCATGCCGGGGCAAAGGCAATTGACGCGGATATTCGAGGGCCCAAGCTCCTTGGCCATCGCACGAGTGAATGTCATCACCGCGCCTTTCGACGTGGCGTAGGCGCAAGCCCCGGGACCGCCACCATCGCGGCCAGCCTGGGACGCGAAGTTGATGATCGAACTGCCCGCTTGCATGTGCGGCACCACGAATTTCGTGGTCAGGAACGCACTCGTCACGTTGAGTTTCATGACGCCCTCGAAGAAAGCCTCGTCCATCTCCGCGAGCGGCTTGCGCGCCACGAGCCCACCTGCGACGTTGACAAGGATGTCGATGTTCCCGCCGTATGCCTTGCGCGCTTCATTGACGAGGTTGTCGACGTCGGCCGCGTTGGTCATGTCGCCTCGCACGGCTATCGCTGTTCCGCCCGCCGACTCGATTGCAGCAACGGTGGCATCAGCGTCCTCTCGCTTGTTGAAGTAGTTGACGACGACTTTTGCACCACGGACAGCCAGGCCTTCTGATACGGCCCTGCCGATATCGCGCGCGCCTCCGGAGACAATGGCAACCTTTCCTTCGAGATTTTTCATTACGTATTCCTTTGTTGATCGCGTCAGGCAGTGTTCGCCGAGCGGGGATTGAGGGGTTGAATATGTCCACAGAAGATCCAGACCGAGAGGACCGTCAGGATCGCCAGCGCGGCCCCGACGGCAAATGCAGGTGCGTAACTGTTCACTGTGATGA
>CBDUCE010000366.1:0-1507 GCA_965365575.1 uncultured Gammaproteobacteria bacterium | reverse complement strand
GACCTGATCGGCCGGCCGCACAGCGATCGTGCGACGATCACGGTCGGGCCGACCGACGTCGTGACGACCGCGCACAACCGGCTTCGCAATGCGGGCTTCTCCCAGCTGCCCGTCATGGACGAGGGCAGACTGGTCGGTGTCATCACCGAAGACGCCATCATCCAGCGCGTGTTCGGCAAGCCGGAGCTCATGAACGCGCCCGTCGCTGAAGCGATGGAGTCCGCGTTCATCAAGCTCGACAGGACCGGCAGCGTCAACAACCTCGTGGCGATGCTGCACGTGCAGCCCTATGCCGCCATCATGGACGGTGATGACTTCCTCGGCCTGATCACGCGTTCCGATGTGCTGAATTACCTGCGCCGGCAGATTTGAGACTGAGCAATATGAGCAAAGACGACAAGAAACGCGCTTTCGCGACCCGCGCCATCCATGCCGGGCAGGCACCCGACCCCACGACCGGCGCCATCATGCCGCCGATCTACGCGACATCCACGTACGTGCAGGAGAGCCCGGGGGTTCACAAAGGCTACGAGTATTCGCGCACGCAAAACCCGACGCGCATGGCCTACGAACGCTGCATCGCCGACCTCGAGTCGGGCACCCACGGCTTTGCCTTCGCTTCGGGCATGGCCGCGATCGGTACCGTACTCGAACTCATCGACAGCGGCAGCCACGTCGTCGCCATGGACGACCTCTACGGCGGCACGCGGCGTTTGTTCTCCGGTGTGCGTGAGCGCAGCGCCGGGCTGGAGTTCAGCTACGTCGACATGAGCGATGCGAGCCTGGTTGCGGACGCGCTACGTGACAACACGCGCATGATCTGGATCGAGACGCCGAGCAATCCGCTGCTGAAGCTCGTCGACCTGAAGGCCGTCACGGGTATCGTCAGCGACCGGGAATGCCTGGTCGTCTGCGACAACACCTTCGCGACGCCTTACCTGCAGCGGCCACTCGACATGTGCTGCGACATCGTCATGCATTCGGCGACCAAGTTTCTTAACGGCCATTCCGACATGGTGGGCGGCATTCTCGCGACGGCCGACGCCGGCCTCGCCGAGCGCCTGGCCTACCTGCAGAACTCGATTGGCGCGGTCGCGGGACCGTTCGACAGTTTCCTGGCGCTGCGAGGCCTGAAGACGCTCGACGTGCGCATGGAGCGCCATTGCAGAAGCGCAATGGCGATCGCGGAATGGTTGGAGCAGGACCCGCGCGTCGAGCGCGTGCTGTACCCGGGGCTCGCGTCGCACCCGCAGCACGAGCTGGCGAAAAAACAGATGCCCGGTTTCGGTGGCATCGTGACGTTCTTTATCAAGGGCGAACTGGCTGATGCACGCCGCTTCCTGGAGCGCTGCGAGGTGTTCTCGCTGGCCGAGAGCCTCGGCGGCGTCGAGAGCCTCGTCGATCACCCGGCGATCATGACCCATGCCTCGGTGCCCGAGACCGAACGCGCCAAGCTCGGCATCTCGGACCAGTTGATCCGCCTGTCTGTCGGCATCGAGGCGCTCGA
>CBDUCE010000365.1:0-1531 GCA_965365575.1 uncultured Gammaproteobacteria bacterium | reverse complement strand
CGCTCGACCTGCTTGGAGAGCAATTTGCCGGCTTCCGACAGGCCGAGGTCGATGCCGGCCTGGGCGATGTCCTTCATTATGATGGGCGTGCCTTTCAGCGCGGACTGGTAGGCGATTCCGCCACCCATGATGCCCGCGCCGAGCACGGCGGCACGTTCTACGTTGCCACCCTTCTTCGCCAGCGCCTTGCCGCTCTTCGCGAGCACCTGGTCGCCGATAAACAGGCCGATCAGGTTCTTCGCGGCCAGCGTACCGGCCATCTTTGCAATGCCCCTGGCTTCCTCGCGCAGGGCGTCGTCGCGGCTCATGCCGGCCGCTTTCTCCATGACCTTGATGGCGGTGATCGGGGCCGGGTAGTGCGGTCCGGCCTGGCCGGCGACGAAGGCCTTGGACGTCTCGAATACCATCGTGGCCTCTGTCTTGTTGAGCTTCAGCGGTTCCTGTTTCTCAAGCCGCTTCGCCGCGTAGTCGAGCTTGCCGTCAATACACTGTTGCAGCAGGGACGTGGCCGCGTCGCGCAGTACCTCGGGTGCAACGACTGCATCGACCGCGCCGCAACGCAGCGCCTCGGCTGCATCCTGCTCCTTGCCCGAGGCAATCCACTCGATCGCGTTGTCGGCGCCAATCAGGCGCGGCAGGCGCGTCGTGCCGCCGTAACCGGGAATGATGCCGAGCTTGGTCTCCGGGAACCCGATGCGCGCCGTTTCCGACAGGACGCGATAATCGCAGACAAGCGCCATCTCGAATCCGCCGCCGAGCGCGATACCGTTGATGGCAGCCACGGTGGGTATCGGCAGGTCCTCGAAGGCATTGAAGACGTCGATGTTTATGGACAGGATCCTTTCCGTTATCGCGTCTTCGCCCGCGCCGAATAACGCGCCGAATTCGGTGATATCCGCGCCCACGATGAAGACCGGTTTGCCGCTCGTGACGATTACGCCCTTGAGCGATTTGTCGGCCGCGATCGCGGCTGTCGCGTCCTTCAGTTCGTTGACCGTCAATGCATTGAACTTGTTGACGGACTCGTCCTGCAGGTCGAAGCAGAGCTCCGCGATGCCAACGTCAGTTGCCTGGACCGTTATCGCCTTTCCCGAATAAATCATTGCTGTCCTCTTTAGTATCTGATCAGGCTCGCCTAGAACGTGAACTCGCTCTCGTCGATCTTCATGAGCGACTCAGGACCCGCTGACATCGTTTCCAGCAGGGACGTGGTCCGCGGCAGTATTTTGGCGAAATAAAATTCCGCTGTGCGGATCTTCGAGCGATAGAACGCCTCTTCCGTCGTGCCTTGCTCGAGTCTCCGGTAGGCCGCCCGCGCACTGGCGGCCCAGGCAACGCCGAGCAGCACGTAACCGGAGAACATGATGTAGTCCACCGACGCGGCACCTACGGCATCGCGGTCGCGCATCGCGGCAAAGCCGATCTTGCGGGTCAGGGACTGCCATTGCTTGGTGAGCCGGACCAGCTTCTTCAGGTAAGGCCTGAGTTCCTTGCGGCTGCGGGATCGTTTGCAGAAATCCAGGATGAAGCC
>CBDUCE010000364.1:0-1533 GCA_965365575.1 uncultured Gammaproteobacteria bacterium | reverse complement strand
CGCTAGCGGGCTGCCAGGCCGGCGCTCAGAATTCGCGGGAATTCTTCCAGGATATTTGCCGCAACGGCGGGATCGCCGTGAAACCACTTGGGGATCCAGTTGAGCGATCCCATGATCGCGTTGCCGGTCATCCTGACGTCGCAGGGCGCGATGCTGCCGTCTGCGATACCGCGCTCCAGCAGCGCCTCGAATGCCGCGCTGTGGTTGCGAGACAGCTCCAGGACCTCCTTGCGGTGCTCCGGCTTGAGCGACGGAATCTCGCTCATGATCGCAACCGGGCCCTGATCGCCCACCATGTACTCGATGTGATATCGCAGGTAGCGCCGCACCGTCTCGAGCCCGTCTTCGCCTTCGCCAATCGCGCGCTGCATGGCTTCCCGACCGACGTCGGCCGCCCGTACGTAGCACAGGTAGACGAGTTCCTGCTTGTTACGGACGTAGTAATAGAGCGCGGCGTCCGTCAGGCCGAGCAGGTTGGCAACGTCCTTGAGCGAGGTGCCGCTGTAGCCCTTGATGTTGAAACAGCGCGCGGCCGCCTTGAGCATGCGGTTGCGTTTGAGCCGGAAGCGTGTATCGACGGGATTTTCGGTCCCGGGACTGGCGGATTCCATGAAACGGGCACTTGAGTTCCGGATGAATGTGGATTATTTTAATCACCATTAAAATTATTTCAACAGCAAAAGTGTATGATTTAGATAGAGTTTCTGCCGTTCGGGCGGAGCTTTGCGCTGTTGTTGCGCGGGAGGAGGCTGATCCATGAGCACGGTTGCGAGCGATCTGCGTGGCACGTCCCGCAAGGTCCGGGAGGCTCCCTTGCGCTTCGTCACCGCGGCGTCATTGTTCGACGGGCATGACGCGGCGATCAATATCATGCGTCGCCTGATCCAGGCGCAGGGCGCGGAAGTGATTCATCTCGGCCACAATCGCAGTGTCGAGGACATCGTACGCGCGGCGGTCCAGGAGGACGCCGACGGCATAGCGGTCAGCTCCTACCAGGGCGGTCACAACGAATTCTTCCGCTACATGATCGACCGTCTGAACGACCTGGGTGCGGGTCACATCCGCGTGTTCGGCGGCGGCGGCGGCACCATCACGCCCGAGGAGATAAAAGACCTCATGGCGTACGGCGTCGAGCGCATCTACCATCCGCATGACGGCATGGAACTCGGCCTGGAAGCCATGATTCGCGACCTCGTCGAGCGCACGGTGGCGGCGCGGCGGGCGACCACGATGCCATCGAGCGTCGACCGCAACGATACGGTCGACATTGCCGCCACGATCTCGTCGATCGAGGAAGGCGTCCACGACGACGCTACGCTGTCGAAGCTGCGCAAGGAATGGCAGGTGCAGGCAGGCGCCACGCCCGTTGTCGGCATCACGGGCACCGGCGGCGCAGGCAAGAGCAGCGTCACCGACGAAATTCTCAATCGCTTTCTCGGCTGTTTCCCCGACATGCACATAGCCTTGCTGGCGGTGGATCCCACACGGCGGCGCACGGGCGGCGCGCTACTCGGCGACCGCATTCGCATGAAC
>CBDUCE010000363.1:0-1551 GCA_965365575.1 uncultured Gammaproteobacteria bacterium | reverse complement strand
ACTCGAGAAGGCGGGCGATGAGTGGTTGCTCGTCAGCGGGCGCTGGAACGACGTCGGCAATGAGCGGCGTTAGGAGGTTGCCATGATGGAAACTGCCCGGTTCAGGAATATTGCATTGAGCGCGGTTGCGTGTTTCGCGACAGGCTGCGCAAGTACCGGCGTTATCGTCGAGAGACCCGACGTCAGCCTGCGCAATGTGGAGGTTGCGGACATCGAGCTCGACGCTCAGACCTTCGTGCTGGAATTTGACGTTGCCAATCCCAATCCGTTTCCGTTGCCGGTAAGTGCGGTTTCTTACGGCGTCGAGCTCCAGGGCCTGCGCCTGGCAAGCGGCGAAACGCAGAGCGCCTTTACCGTGCCCGCGGGCGGCGACAGCCATTTCGCAATCACCGTGGACGTCGACCTGATGCGCACCGCGCCGCAGCTGATGTTCATCGTCCGTGACGGCATTTACCGGGACATTCCCTACGCACTCGAGGGTCGCTTCGCCATCGACGTGCCTTTTGCCAACCCGGTTACGTTCCGCAATGAAGGTTCGATACGGCTGAATGCCGGCGAGCTGGCGGCCGAGCGCCGCAAATAGCATTGCGCCATGGTTACGCGCGTAACCATGAAACCGGCCGCGCCCTGAAGTGCGGGTTAACCGCTTAAGTGTCTGTTTTAAATAAACTTGCTGCGGCGCACTCGCGAGGCCCACGGCGCCTGACATATACTTGATCGTTCGGGTTGGTCGCTGACAACCACCCCATCTCAACAAAAATACTCGAGCGGGAGCGCGCCACGCGATTCCCGGGGCGACTATGACAGAGCGATCAGTACAACGAGGTGCGGCAGGGCTTTACGACCCGGCGTTCGAGCGCGACAGCTGCGGCTTCGGGCTGATCGCCAACCTGGACGATCTGCCCAGCCACTTCGTCGTCGAGACCGCGATCGCGGCGCTGGCCCGACTCACGCATCGCGGCGCCGTGGCGCCGGACGGCAAGACCGGCGACGGCTGCGGCCTGCTGATCAAGTTTCCGTTTCGATTCCTGCGCGAGGTCGGCGAGGAACTGGGTTTCACGCTCGCGGATCGTTTTGCGGCCGGCACCGTATTCCTGAGTCACGACAAGGCGGTCGCAGCAACGGCGCGCGCCGTAATCGAGACGGCCATTCGGGAGACGGGTCTCGAAGTGGCCGGCTGGCGAGAGGTGCCGACCGACCCGTCGGCGTGCGGCGAGCTTGCGCTCAAGACCCTGCCGCGCATCGAGCAGGTGTTCGTCAACGCGACGGAGGGCATGCAGCGCGGCCGCTTCAACCGGCGCCTGTTTCTCGCCCGGCGCCGCGCCGAGAATCGCCTCGATGAGCGCGAAACGTATATCGCGAGCCTGTCGTCTGCGACGATCAGCTACAAAGGCATGATCATGCCGGCGGCACTGCCGGACTTCTACCCGGACCTGCGCGATCCGCGCCTGGAGTCGTCCGTTTGTCTTTTCCACCAGCGTTTCTCGACGAACACGTTGCCCGAGTGGCGGCTCGCACAGCCGTTTCGCTTTCTCGCCCACAACGGCGAGA
>CBDUCE010000362.1:0-1555 GCA_965365575.1 uncultured Gammaproteobacteria bacterium | reverse complement strand
TCGCCGCACGGCTGTCGCTGAACGTGCGGACGCTGCAACGCTGTCTCGGTGACGAGGGGTTGGTGTTTCGCGAGCTGCTGGGGGAATGCCGCCGCCGCCATGCCGTCTATGCGCTCGCAGCCGGCCGCCTTTCCGTCGCGGCCATTGCTAAGCAGCTGGGCTATTCCGATTCCGCGCACTTCGCGCGCGCCTTCCGGGCCTGGACCAGCCTGACACCAAGCGGCTACCGGCGAGAAATCGCCGGGAAACGAAGCCCTGCACCCTGACACCACCTGCTGCAGCGCGGCCGTGTCAGGACCCTCGAAGGCGAATTTCGGTTTTCGCTACTGTCCGCCCGATCCGGGACCTGATACGGTCGGTGGGACCGGAGCTGATACGCCCGGTTCGCATAACAAGAAGAATGCGACGGCCATTCCGGGGAGGGAGCGTATGCACAGGATCAAGATCGCGACGGTCGCGACCGTTGGCGATTACCTGCTGGCTCACGGCGTATCGCCCGCGCGTTACCTGGGCGAGCTCGGTCTCCCGCCCGCGGCGTTGCTGGGCGGCAACCTGTGGCTCGATCGCGATTCCTGCCTGAGAATCGCCGAGAATCTCGGTCGGGTCACCGGCGACCGGTTCCCGGGAATGCACGTCGCAGAGATCATCGACCTTCGAGTGTACGGACTCTGGTCGGCCCGGATTCTCGCCAGCGCTACGGTCGGCGAGGCGTTGCACGCCGCCGCTGATCGTATTGACCTGATCGAGTCCGGCCGGTTGCTGACGCTATCCATGCAGGGAAACCGTGTACGACTCGAAACCGGCTTCCTCGGCAGACTGGAGGAAAATCCCCGGGAATACCTCGACGCAAGCCTCACCCTCCTGAGCCGGTTCGTCCGCCTGGCGGCGGAGGATATTCCTTTCGAGGCACATTTCGCTCACGAACGGCCGGTCGATACGAGCGAGATCGAGCGGCTGCTCGGCCCGAATCTCGTCTTCGGCGCCGACGTTACTGCACTGGTACTCGATCGCGACGCACTGGCAACACCGATGGACAGGCGCAAGATCGAGCTTTCTGCATGTCCCGCCATGCAACCCGCGGTCGCGCATTGCCGCACCGCGGCAGCCGCTGCGCGAGCCGCGCAGGCGATGTTGAAGAATGGCCGGCCGACGGTAGCCGACGTTGCGGCAACACTCTCGATGAACGTCCGCACCCTGCAGCGTCATCTTGCGGCCTGGGGCGTCTCGTTCGAGCAGTTACTCGATGATCTCCTGTTCCATACCGCCATGATCGAGTTGCGCGAGGCGGGCCAGTCGGTGACGGATGTCGCATTCGATCTCGGGTACTCGGATTCCGCGCATTTCACGCGCGCATTCAAACGCTGGACCGGGTACACGCCGCGAGAGTATCGTTCCGCCGAATTTCCGATACCGTGCAGCATCCGGCCGCTGCCGATGGGGCATGAATGCTATCGGCAATTCAGCGCCGGCCCGGCCTAGCGGTTATTGTGACAGCCTGATCAACCGGGTGCCGGCAACCGGGCACTCACCCCAGCGCACGATCGAGATCGGCGAT
>CBDUCE010000361.1:0-1567 GCA_965365575.1 uncultured Gammaproteobacteria bacterium | reverse complement strand
AGTCCGTAACGTAGCCGAGCCGAATCCTGTCGACCAGGCTGCCGAGCGCCCCGCCGAGCCCGACCGCCAGCCATGCCGAGAGCACCAGCAGGTTGCTGGCCCGGATGCGCCACAGCCACACGACGAGGACCGCACTCACGACGCTGGCCAGCACGACAAAAAACCAGCGTTGCCAGCCGCCCGCACCCGCGAGGAAGCTGAACGCGGCACCCGTATTCTGCTGATGCGTCAAATTGATGAAGTCGTTGATCGGCACATCGCCGTACAGGGGCACCCATCGAATGATCGCCCATTTCGTGCCCTGGTCTGCGAGCACGATGAAGACGGCAAAGATCATCCACACGATAAATCGCTTTACACCCTCGTTCGATTCCAAGCTTATTGGCCCCTCAGCTGTCTGCAGCAAGCGCGGACTTCGCATTGTCAGCATCGACGTCCATTTGCGCAACCAGGTCTTCGACCATGTCGAATTTTTCCTGCTCGCGCAGCCATGCGATGAAGTCCACGTGAATGTATTTTCCGTAGATATCCGCGTCGAAATCAAACAGGTGAACCTCGAGGATCGGCTTCGTTCCGGCAAAGGTCGGCCGCGAGCCGACGCTGGCGACCGCGTCGTGCGGCCCGCCATCGAGCCCGTGGACACGCGCCGCAAAGATACCCATGACCGCGCTCTGCCGTCGTCGCAGGTCGACGTTCGCCGTCGGATAGCCGAGTGTCCGGCCTACCCGATCGCCCTTCACGATTTTCCCCGACATCCGGTAAGGCCGCCCGAGCAACCTGGCCGCGGTTTTCATATCACCCTGTCCCAGGGCATCGCGGATCGCGGTGCTGCTCACTCGCACGCCATTGACGACCACGCTTGGCACCTGTTCGACGTCATATTCGAGCACGCCGGCGACGGCGTTCAGTTGCTCGATGGTGCCTTCGCGACGCCGCGCGAAATGAAAATCGTCGCCAACAACGAGATACCGTGCATTCAGCCCATGAACGAGAACCCGGCGGATGAAATCCGCCGCCGCTATGTCTCGCATCGGCGCCGCAAACCGCGGACAGTAGAAAAGGTCGATCCCGCGGGCTTCCAGGCTGTCGAATTTTTCACGGAATCGCATCAAACGCGCGGGTGGGCTGGTACCGCCGAAGAATTCTTTTGGCGTCGGTTCGAAGCTCATCACGACGGTGGTCAGGCCCGTGTCTTCGGCAACGTGATCAACACGCTCGAGCAGCTGCTGGTGACCGAGATGTATGCCGTCGTAAGCGCCGATCGTCACGACGCTGCCAGCATCGAGATCCGGGTACGGCAGGTCGCGAAGGTGCCTGACGAGCCGCACGTCAGTTCTGCCTCAGGCGGAAATCGGCGGTGCGCATGCCGAGCACGAACAGGGACGCAAAGTAGGCCGCGACTCCGACGAGTATCGCCGTCGCAAGCCACGTCACTCGCTCGAAGATCCCGCTATCGAGCCACCAGGAAAGCGGCCGCTGCAGCGCGATGAGAGCGGCGGTCATGACGAGGTTCGCTACGGCAGTCCGGAGCAGCAAGGCAGTCCAGCCCTTGCCGTGGCGGACCACG
>CBDUCE010000360.1:0-1598 GCA_965365575.1 uncultured Gammaproteobacteria bacterium | reverse complement strand
AACCACGTTCAGCCCGGTGCGATCATGACGCCCGAGAGCCGCGAGGTATTTCGCAAGGACAAGACGCTCAGGGATTACTGTATCTCGACGTCGGCTGCGAAGCGGCTCGGCGAACCCGTCGACGTCGCCAAGGTGGTGTTGTTCCTTGCGAGCGACGATGCGGTTTTCGTCAGCGGCACCGGCGTCGTGGTCGACGGCGGCCGCACCGACGATTAGCGCATCGCAACCGGTTTGCAATGCACCCCGTCCTCGAAGACCTGATCGCGCTTCTGCAGCTGGATCGCATCGAGGACAACATCTTCCGCGGCGACAGCCGGGACATCGGGAGCGCCCAGGTGTTCGGTGGACAGGTGCTGGGCCAGGCGCTGTCCGCCGCACAGCACACCGTGGACGGGCGCGTCGCCCATTCGCTGCACGCGTATTTCCTGCGCCGCGGTGACATGACCAAGCCGATCATCTACGAGGTTGACCGCGCGCGCGACGGCGGCAGCTTCTCGACCCGGCGCGTCGTCGCCATCCAGCACGGGCGGCCGATCTTCAACCTGGCCGCCTCGTTTCAGCAACCCGAAGAAGGCCTCGAACACCAGGCCGACATGCCGGATGTGCCAGGGCCTGACGGACTCAGGGACCTCTTCGACGTGGCGGCGGACGTACTCGAAAAAGTGCCGATGAAGATGCGCCGATTCCTCACCGAGCAACGGCCGTTCGAGTTCCGGCCGGTCGAGCGCCTGAGCTTCACGGAGCCCGTGAGCCTGCCGCCGGTCAAACACTGCTGGATCCGCGCCGTCGACTCGCTGCCGGACGATCCGGCATTGCACCAGAACTTGCTGGCCTACGTCTCCGACTACGAACTGCTCGGCTCGAGCGTGCTGCCGCATGGCCTTAATTTCCTGTCCGGCCGGGTGATCATGGCGAGCCTCGATCACGCGCTGTGGTTTCATCGTGAGTGCCGCGCCGACCGCTGGCTGCTGTATGCCATCGAGAGCCCGAACGCGGCGGGCGCGCGCGGCTTCGCGCGTGGACAGCTATTCACCGAGGACGGCATGCTGGTTGCGTCGACGGCGCAGGAAGGCCTCGTTCGCGTCGTCGACGCGCAAAAGCGGCAATCCCGCTCCGACCCGCGGCTGCAGGTCTGACAGCGTCGAGGCGGGGCCTCAGCCGTTCGCCTTGCCCTGTGCGGCGACGGCCGCCGCCGCCTTCGCGACGGTTTCCGGGTCACCGAGAAATTCGCGCGACCGTGGCTTCAGTTTGTCGTCGAGATCGTAGGCCATAGGGATCCCGGTGGGGATGTTGAAGCCCGTGATTTCCTCGTCCGAGACTTCGTCGAGCATCTTGACGAGTGCACGCAGGCTGTTGCCGTGTGCCGCGATGAGCACGTTACGGCCGGCGCGAAGCTCGGGCGCTATTGACTCCTCCCAACACGGCCGCACACGCTCGAGCGTGAGCGCCAGCGACTCGGTAGCGGGAAGATCCGCGATTCCCTCGTAGCGGAGATCGTGCGAGGGATGCCGCTCGTCGTCGGTCTCGAGGGCCGGCGGCGGCACGTCGTAGCTGCGGCGCCAGATGTGCACCTGCTCGTCGCCGTACTTCGCCGCCGT
>CBDUCE010000359.1:0-1653 GCA_965365575.1 uncultured Gammaproteobacteria bacterium | reverse complement strand
CACAGTCATCCCGCCCCTCTACACGATCACCGTCAGCTGGGAGGAGCCCGGCATCACCGATCTCGACGCCCCGCCCAGCTACGTCATCACCGTACCGGTCAACCCGTTCTAGGAGCGATTGCAATGCGCACAACAATCAATCTGACTGGCGGCCGGCAGCGCGGCATCACCCTCGTCGAACTGATGGTCGCGCTGGCCATCGGTTCTTTCCTGATGATCGGGGCGATCCAGATCTATTCACAAAGCCGCCAGGCATTCGTCATCAACGAGTCGATCGCGCGGGTGCAGGAAACCGCGCAGTTTGCCCTCGATACGATCGAAGCCGACCTGCGCATGGCCAGCAACTGGGGCCGCACGAGCCGCGCCCTGTCCATCGAAGGACGCAGCATGATCGGGGTCCCCAATCCTAACTCGCTGTCCGTGCCGCTGGACTGCGGCGAAGACTGGTCGATCGAGCTCGGCACGCCGGTCGACGGCTTCGACAACGTCTTGGGCGGCAACAACATTGCGCTGCCATGCCCGCCGGACGATACCGGACAGGTGGACTCCGACGTGCTCACCGTGAGGCGCGCCTCCGTCAACCCGGTGCCGCTGCAGGCCGGCCGCCTGCAGATCCAGACGACGCGCATCCAGGGCGAAATCTTCGACGATGGCAACATACCGTCGCAGTTCGACCCGACACAATCGACCACGCACAACCTGATGGTGTCGAGCTATTACGTGGATACGAATTCCGACCTGATACCGGGCGTGCCGACGCTGCGGCGCAAGGTGCTCGGCATCCAGGGCGTCAATTCGGCCGTGTTCGACCAGGAAATCGCGCCCGGCGTCGAAAACCTGCAGATTCAGTTCGGCATCGATATGAACGAAGACAACACGGTCGATCGCTACGTCAATCCCGGCGACCAGATTTACAACCCCGAAGCGCCGGGCTATTCCCCGGGTGCCAGGGTACTGACGGCCAGGGTATGGCTCGTCGTCCGCGGGCTGACTCCCGAGGTCGGCGTAGACGATCAGCGTGCCTACAGCCCGGGCAACGTCAATCTCGGCACGTTCAATGACGAGCTTCGCCGCATGCAGGTGTCGAAAACGATTCTGCTGCGCAACACCCGAATCTGATTGAGAGAGCGGACAATGATCAAGCAGACGAATTTCAGAAAACAATCCGGTGCCGCACTCATCGTCGGCCTGCTGTTGCTTGTCGTTATCACGGTCCTGGCTGTCTCAGGCATGAGTACGGCCACCACCGAGCTGGCCATGGCCCGCAACGACCAGAATTACGAGAATGCGTTCCAGGCCGCCGAGACCGGTCTCGAGGCAGCGCTTGCGCAGGGCCAGTTCAACGCGCTTGGTACCGTGACCGTTACGCAGATCATCAATACGAACGATAGCGTAACTGCACAGATCGCACCGGACGGAAACCCCACGATCGTACCGGACCGGGCGTTCAGCCTGGGGGTCGGCAGCGGCGTCGTGGCCTATCACTTTCTCGCCACGGCGACGGCCGTATCGGAACGTTCGCCGGGTACACCCAGTGACCGCGACTCGAACGCGGTGCACACACAGGCTTTTTATATTGTCGGGCCGCAAGGGCCAACGCTGTAAGCGGTAGCAGGAACGGAGTATTCCCATGAAATTCAAAGTATTGATCGC
>CBDUCE010000358.1:0-1676 GCA_965365575.1 uncultured Gammaproteobacteria bacterium | reverse complement strand
GCGACGCTGATCCCGTAGTAGGTTGCGAAGTTGCCCAGGCTGTAGGCGATCAGCCGGTCGTTGTAGCGCTCCATGGCGCGGACGACGTGCGGCCCGTGGCCGATAACCAGGTCGGCGCCGGCGTCGACGACCATGCGGGCGAAGCGCACCACGTCGCCACGCGGTTCGTCGTAATACTCCTCGTCGGCAAACGGCAGCCGCGTGACGTCGCGGCCCTCCGCACCACCATGGAAAGACACGATGACGATGTCGTGCGTCGCTGCAAACTCACGCACCGTCTGCTCAGCGAGTGCGTAGTCCAGCAGCATGTTCGAGTTCTTCGTTACGGCATAGGCAAGTACCGCGATGCGCAGGCCCTTTGCCTCGAAGCTCGCAAAATCGCCCTCTCTCCCGGAGTGGTGAATGCCCGCGGCCGCGAGCGTCTGCATCGTTGCGGTACGGCCTTCTTCACCGAAGTCACGCGCGTGGTTGTTGGCGAGGCTCAGCACGTCGAAGCCCGCCGCGCGGTAGTGGAACGCGTAGCGGCTCGGCGATCGAAACAGGTAACAGGCCTTCGGGTTGCTGCATTTCTTGCCCGGTTCGCCGCCATCGACGAGTACTCCTTCCAGGTTGCCGAACGCAATGTCGGCGGACCGAAGCCATGGCGCCACCCCCGCCAGGAAACCCACGCCGTCGTCGTCGGGCAAGTGGTTCTCGGGGTAATCCGTGCCAATCATCATGTCGCCGACCGCGGCAATGCTGATCCTGGTACTGGCGCGCCGTACCGGCTCGGCCGGCTCGACCGGGTCTGCGGCGGGGGCCGTCTCCGCGACTGCGGGTTCGGGCGGCGGCAGCGGCGCCGTCGTCGAGCAGGCGCCGAGCGAGACGACGGCGAGTGCCGCCAAAACGTGTCGCAGACTATTCACCGAGGCGTATGCGGATAACGTCGATCTTTGCTGCACGCAGGCGGCTGCGCAGCAAGTTGAGTTCGTCGAGGTCGTCCGTCGGGCCGATACGTACGCGGTGGTAGGTCTTGTCGTCGATCGACACGCGCTGGATGGTCGACTCGATGCCCTGCAGGGCGAGCTGGGCGCGGCGCCGGTCGGCATCCTCGAAACGCGTGAACGATCCGGCCTGGAGAATATAGAGGCCGGGTGTCACGACCGCCCGCGGTTCCACATCGGCCTTCACGTCGGGTTCCTGTTCGGGAATGACGACCTCGAAATTCGGCAGCATGTCGTAAAACGTGAAGCGGCTTTCCTGCGGCTCCTCTGCGGGTGCGTTCGCCGCCGCGACCGGCTTCTCGCCGGCGTCGTCGATGGCGCTCTCGAGGCTTGCGGGCTGCCTTGCGGCAGCAGGTTGCGGGGCCGGCTGTCCGTCCCGAACGTATATCGCAAACGCGACCGAAAGGCCGATAGCGAGCCCGAAGATCATCCAGACCCAGCCCGGGTATTCCTGCTTCGGGCTGGATTTCCTGCGCCGTTTTCCTCGTTTCTTTGCCATTACATAGAGTCGGGTGCGGAGACGCCCAGGATGGCGAGGCCGTTGGCGATCACCTGGCGGGTTGCCGCGCAGAGGGTGAGACGCGCATCGCGCAGCTGGTCCTCACCAACAATAAAGACGTGAGCGTTGTAATAAGTATGGAAGTCATTGGCCAGGTCGCGCAGATAATGGACCAGGTGCTGTGGTGCGAGATT
>CBDUCE010000357.1:0-1697 GCA_965365575.1 uncultured Gammaproteobacteria bacterium | reverse complement strand
CCAGGGCCTCGAACACGACGGTCGCGCCCTCCTTGAATATTTCGTCGAGCGGCGTGCGCAGCGCCTCGTGCTCGGACACCGCCAGCATGGTCTCGGCGCAGTGATTCAGCCCGATGATTCGCCGTTGCTCGTCGATGACAACGACCGGGTCCTGCATGTTCTGGAACACCGTTTCGTAGGCAAGGGGTGCGAATTCCACGATGCCCTCACCGACGATCAGCCAGGCGTAGATCGGCAGCCTTGCCGCAAACACCAGCGGCACGAAGGAAATCACGTTGGAGCCCAGCCCGAGATCGTAAGCGGCCGTCGCGATCAGCGGGCCGATACAAGCCGCGACCAGCAGGAACAATCCACGACGGGGGGCGGGTGCGACCGCGGAGCTGTGCACCAGCAGCGTGAACATTGCCGCCCCGATGAGCGCATAGCTGTGCGGCGCATGCATGAACAGGAACCAGGGACCCCACTTGTCCGGTCGTGTGAGGTATTGTCCGTCGTCATTGACCGCCGGCAGCTGCCACATGAACTCGTGAAACTGGTTGGTCGCCGCAAGTGCGATGGAGACCGTCGGCACGATCAGCAGCAGCACGATCGTCCGCAACGGCGTCACCGCTCCCGTGTACTCGCGGAAGCAGACCAAAGCTGCCAGGGGCAACAGCGCAGTTCCAATGAAATGGCCGGTACGGCCGATCGAGAACACCAGGAACGAATCCGACATGAGTTCCACGGCGCCACCCATCACCCAGACGCTGATGATCACGAACAGCACGCCGATCGGCACACTCCCGACTTCGCGTTTCGCCGCGATCAGGCGTATGCCCAGCAACACGTAGCAGGCTGCGCTGAAGATCAACAGGATGGACAATGCAATGTCCAGGTTCATGGCGGAGCACCCGAACTCGACGATATCGAGCAAAATCCTACTGACTCTAACGCCTTGATTCCCGGAACTGTTTCGCAGCTTTTGATCTGCGTCTCACCAGGTTTTGTGCGGCAGCTCACAATTCGTCACTGCGTATTCCTGCCTCCTGCGCCAACCACCTGTTTTCCATATGATTAATTCCGACCCGTGGCCGATTTTGATATTCAGCCCCGGCGGCTTAGGATAAGCGCTGGCGACAGGGACCCCGACCATGCCTCTCGACATCACGTTTACCCTCAGCGACGACGACCTGACGCGTTTCCAGGCCATCGTGGACAAAGCGCGCACGGCAGTGGAAGACGACACCGCGGCCAAACACATCGAGCAGGCGGCGCGCGAACTGCTTCGCCAGACGCGCGAAACCGAGCTACCGGAGTTCATCGCGACGCGCATGTCGAAGCTCAGTGTCGTGATCGAAATGATCAACGACGAAGAATGGAACCTGTCTGAGAAGGAGCGCCGCCACGTGCTGAGCGCGCTGGCCTATCTTTGCGATCCCGACGACCTGATTCCCGACCACATTCCGGGCCTCGGGTTTCTCGACGATGCGATTTACGCCGAAATCGTCCTCGGCGAGCTGCGCAATGAGATCAGCCTGTACGAGGAGTTTTGCACCTATCGGCAATCCGAAGAGGCGCGGCGCAAGGCGCGAGGCGAGGACGTCAAGATCGGCCGCGACGAATGGCTGGCCGACAAGCGTGCGGCTCTGCATGCGAAGATGCGCAAGCGGCGCGTCGCCGAAGGCGGCCGCAGCCGCTGGCGCATGGGCCTCTGGTAG
>CBDUCE010000356.1:0-1798 GCA_965365575.1 uncultured Gammaproteobacteria bacterium | reverse complement strand
TGTTAGCGGATGTGCTTCAGGATCCCGTCGAGCTCGTCGAGGTTGTTGTAGCTGATCACCAGCTTGCCGGCGCCTTTTTGCGTGTGCTGCAGGCTGACCCTGGCGCCCAGCTTCTCCGAGACCTCGACTTCGAGCCGCCGGATGTCGGCGCTCTGGCTCGCGGCCTTCTTCGCCGGCGCCTTGCCTCCGGGGCCCGCCTGCATCCGCTTGACCAGCCGCTCCGTCTCGCGCACGGACAAGCCCTTGCTCACCACCTGGCGCGCCGCGTCGTACTGCTGAACGCCGTCGCTAATCGACAGTAGCGCCCGTGCATGGCCCATCTCGATCTGCCGGGCCTCGAGCATCGGCTTGACCTTGTCGGACAGGTCCAGCAGCCGCAGCAGGTTGCTCACCGACGCGCGCGACCGGCCGACTGCCTCGGCTGCTTCGCCGTGGGTCAGGTCGAATTCGCGTATCAGCCTGTCGAGTGCCCGCGCTTCCTCGAGCGGGTTGAGATCCTCGCGCTGGATGTTCTCGATCAGCGCCATCGCGATCGCCGCTTCGTCCGGCAGGTCGCGGACCACGGCGGGGATCGATTCGAGCCCCGCCATCTGCGCCGCGCGCCAGCGGCGCTCGCCCGCAACGATCTCGTAGCGCTGTGTGTCGCCGGACTTGCCGATGGGCCGGGCGACGATCGGCTGCACGACGCCCTGCGCCTTGATGGAGTTGGCGAGTTCCTCGAGCGAATCCTGGCGAATATCCAGCCGCGGCTGGTACTGGCCGCGCTGTAACAGGTCGACCGGAATTTGCTTGAGCGGCGCGTCGGGTTCGGGCTCCGCGCTTGCCGTTGCCGCCGCGACCGGCTTGGAGAGCAGGGCGTCGAGACCGCGCCCGAGTCGTTTTTTCCTTGCTGTCATCGGTTCATTCCAACGATGTTCCTATACCGCCTTTGCAACCCGCGCGTCTTCGCGGCGGAGAATTTCGCCGGCCAGCGCGAGATACGCGATGGCGCCGCGTGACGAGCGATCGTGCAACAGCACCGGCCGGCCGAAGCTCGGCGCCTCGGCGAGACGAATGTTGCGCGGCACGCAGGTGCGAAAAACCTGCTTGTCGAAATGCTCGATGAGCTGCATCGACACTTCGTTCGACAGGTTGATGCGTGGATCGAACATGGTCCGGAGAATGCCGTAAACCTCGAGCCGTGGATTGACGCTTTCGCGTACCTGCTCAATCGTGTTCAGGAGCGCGGAGAGTCCCTCCAGTGCATAGTACTCGCACTGCATCGGTATCAGCACACCGTCCGCGGCGGTAAGCGCATTGACCGTCAGCATATTGATCGAGGGCGGGCAGTCGATGAGTATGAAGTCGTAAAGGCCGGCCACGGGTGCCAGCGCTTTCTTCAGCTTCAGCTCGCGACCGATCTTCTGCAACAGAGACACCTCCGCGAGCGTAAGGTCCTCGTTGCCCGGCAGCACGGCGAAGCCACCTTCGGGCGCCGATACGATCGTGTCCGCCGCGGTCGCTTCGCCCAGCAGCACGTCGCAGGCGGAATAGTCGACCTCCCGCTTGTCGATGCCGCAACCCATCGTCGCGTTGCCCTGCGGGTCCATATCGACCAGCAGCACGCGTCTGTGCGTTGCGGCAAGCGACGCGGAAAGATTCACGCAAGTCGTGGTCTTGCCGACACCGCCTTTCTGGTTTGCAACCGCAATGATGCGCGCCATGATCAAGCCCTTCGCAAAAGCACAGCGTGCCGCGAGCCCGCATCGAGCCCCGGCACCGAGAGTTCCTCAATAGTGTAGTCCCACCCGGCGGGAAT
>CBDUCE010000355.1:0-1803 GCA_965365575.1 uncultured Gammaproteobacteria bacterium | reverse complement strand
GATGGCCGGCGAACTCGGCGCTCTGCTGCCGGAGAATGCGCTGCCCGTGGAACTCGAAGAAGTGGGCTCGATCGGCGCGGATGTCTGGCTGACATGTCTGGCCTACGGCGCGCACCGTGTGTTGATACTCACTGGAAAGGGCTCGCCCGTGAGCATCCGCGATGCGTTCGAGCGACAGATCGGATACACGGCGCCGATTCTCGAGGGCATGGGATACCCGGGTGCCGCCATCGAGATGCTCGACTCGGGCGACCTCGATGCGGTAACGGCGGCGGCCGACTCCGAGGCGGCGATCCGCCTCGAAACCCCGGCCCGGTTCGCGCCGCCGCCGGAGAAACGGCTGTTGCTGCGCGCGGCGATCAACCACCTGCTCGAGCATGCCCCGAGCCGCAGGAAGGTTGCGGCGTTGCCCGCAGGCGCACCGTTCGGCCAGGTAAAGGTCGACGCGGCCGCCTGCACGCTGTGCATGAGCTGCGTTGCCGTCTGCCCGACCTCGGCGCTGCGCGAAGGCCAGGGCCTGCCGCAGCTGAACTTCGTCGAAAGGTCCTGCATTCAGTGCGGCTCCTGCGAGAAAGCCTGCCCCGAAGACGCCGTGTCGCTCGAGACGCGCTTCCTGTACGACGACAAGGAGCGCGGCGCCCAGCGGCTGCTGCACGAGGAACAGCCGGCATGCTGCATCTCCTGCGGCAAACCGTTTGCCACACGCTCGATGCTCAAGGTCATGGCGAAAAAGCTCGAGGATCACTGGATGTTCCAGAGCGAGGCCGACCGTCGGCGCCTGGAAATGTGCGATGACTGCCGGGTCAAGGACCTGATGCGGGCCCAGCAGGGCGGCGGCCCGGGCTCGGCATGATGCCGGGCAGGTGGATGTAAATGGACAAAATGTCGCACCAATCGCCACCATTCATCGTTTAGTTCTCATTATCGACCCCTATACAGTGATTTTTTGTCATTGGCGGCCCGCGCCGGATTTGTCTAGAATGACGTGACAATAACTGGGGGAAAAGTGGGCTCGGAATTGATGACCGAAGCACCTGCCACACAGGACGCGACCGCCGCTCCCGGCGTCGCATCCCCGGAGCCGGAAGACCGGCTCCGTGCGGATACATACAGGGTTCTCGGCCGGCTGCTTGCGGCGCCGCCCGACGCGGAAACGCTCAGCCTGTTTGCCGAAGCCCCCGTCAGCAACGAAGACAGCCTTCTCGCCGTCGCCTGGCGAATGCTGGCGATGTCCGCCGAGCGTGCGACGCCCAGCGAGGTTGCAGACGAATACCAGACACTCTTCATCGGCCTCGGCCGCGGCGAACTCGTGCCGTTCGGCTCGTGGTACCTCACCGGATTCCTGATGGAGCAGCCGCTCGCCCGGCTGCGAACCGACATGCAGAAGCTCGGTTTCGAGCGCCAGGAAAACGTTGCCGAGCCCGAGGACCACGCCGCGGCGCTGTGCGAGATCATGGCGCTGCTCGCGGAGGAAGGCGGTCCCGGCAGCCTCGAGGCGCAGGCTGCATTTTTCGAATCTCACATCGGCCCCTGGATGCCGCGATTTTTTCGCGACATGCAGGAGACTCCCTCGGCCCGCTTTTATCGGGCCGTGGGTCAGCTCGGAGAGCAATTTATCAATACGGACCAGCGTTACCTGGAAATGGTGGAACGATCCGGCGACAGCTCGCCCGGTTCGGCCCGCCCGCGTGTTTCATAAGCGCCGGCGACACGGCGCACAGTGGGAGATAGGAGATGAGTCGTAAAACGAGTTCGTACACCGCGGATCGGCGTACATTTCTCAAGAAGCTGGCTGCGGCGGGG
>CBDUCE010000354.1:0-1806 GCA_965365575.1 uncultured Gammaproteobacteria bacterium | reverse complement strand
CAGCACAGTGTGACGCAGATCACTTATGTTAACGCCTTCCGGAATCTGTGAAGCCGGTCACGCCGGTTGGGCCCCATCGTTATCATACTCAAAACCTTGAAAAATCCGTCGCTTGGCAAAGCGCCATCGAGAGTGTCAGGCGGGCCTGGACACGACGCCGAATTCTGCAACCGGCGTATGCTACCAGCTGGTCCGCCGGAGTGTTGCTGGCAACGCGTGCTGAGACGTAGCGACGTCAACCGGGCAATGGATTGCTGGACGACTCAATGGACACTATGGCTAGCAGTGAACTGACGCAGGAACAAACCCAACTCGTCGCGCGCTCCGAGGAGCTCGTCGACCGGTTCCTCGATGCAATCTGGATGGAACGCGGTTTGTCGCAAAACACGCTCGGCGCCTACCGCGCGGACCTGATGACGCTGTGCCGCGAGCTTGCGAAGGCAGACAAGACGATCGAAGAGGCCGAGAAGTCCGATCTGCTCGATTTCATTGCCGGCCGCGTCGAAATTGGCGCGAAACCGCGTTCAACGGCGCGCCAGCTGTCGAGCTTCCGTCGCTTCTTCCGCTACATCATGCGGGAAGGCATGCGCAAGGACGACCCGACGGCGGAGATCGAGATGCCGCGTATCGGCCGCTCGTTGCCGAAGACGCTCAGCGAAGACGAAGTCGATTCACTGCTGAATGCTCCGAACACGGACGAACCCCTCGGCCATCGCGACCGCGCCATGCTCGAACTGCTTTACGCAACGGGCTTGCGCGTGTCCGAACTCATCAACCTCAAGCAATCGCAGGTCAATTTCAACCAGGGCGTTCTGCGCATCGTCGGCAAGGGCGATCGCGAGCGCCTGATCCCGCTCGGCGAGGAGTCGCAGCGCTGGCTCAAGGATTTCATCGAGGGCTCGCGCATGGAGATCCTGCTCGAGCGCCAGACCGACTATCTGTTTCCCACACGCCGCGGCGATCGCATGACGCGCCAGGCGTTCTGGCACATCATCAAGCGCTATGCCGAAAAAGCCAGTATCCGCAAGAAGCTGTCGCCGCATAGCCTGCGGCATGCGTTCGCAACTCACCTGCTGAACCGCGGTGCCGATTTGCGCGTCGTCCAGTTGCTGCTGGGCCACAGCGACCTCTCGACCACCCAGATCTACACGCATGTCGCCCGCGAGCGCCTGAAAGACCTGCACGGCGAGCACCACCCACGCGGATAATCAGTTTGCTACACTTGCGCGCCGGAACTGGCGCCGTGCGATCGTGTCGAATATTCGCACGTATCCGGCCAATGGCCTCGCCCGCTCGTAGCACTGGAAGCATTTTTATGACAAACACGTATTTGAAGATGAGCGCCGCCTTGCTGGCGTACCTGCTCGCCATGCCGGCCGCGTGGTCGGCGGATTCCGCCGACGTCCCGGCGGAACAGCGCGAGCGGCTGGCCGGGATGTTCGAGAGCATCGCGCCGGAAAACGTCAAGACGAGCCCCATCGACGGCTGGTACACGATCCAGAAGGGATCGGTCGTCGCCTACATATCCGAAGACGGCCGCTACCTGCTGCAGGGCGACCTCATCGATCTCGACACCAAGGTCAATCTCTCCGAGGAAAGCCGCACGGACGCGCGCCGCGAACTCATGTCGCAGGTCCCGGACAACGAGGTCATCCTGTTCTCACCGGACGAGGTGAAGTACACGGTATCCGTGTTTACGGACATCGACTGCACTTATTGCCGCCGCCTTCACAGCCAGATCGAGCAGTACATGGCGAACGGCATCGAGGTTCGCTACCTGCTGTACCCGCGTAGCGGCCCGGCATC
>CBDUCE010000353.1:0-1817 GCA_965365575.1 uncultured Gammaproteobacteria bacterium | reverse complement strand
ACCAGCTTGCCGTTGATCTCGGCGCCGATGGCCATTTCGATCAGATTGTAATACACATTGCCAATGACACGCGCGGTCGGGCCGAGTTCCACCCGCTGATTCGCAAATACGTCGCCGCGCACGATGCCGTTGAGAACGACAAAAGGCACCGTGACGCCACCGTCGATATTGCCTTCTTCGCTGATGGAGAGCGCTGATTTGCTGTCCGGGTCCGCCGTCACACTGCCGTTCACGGTGCCGTCCACGTGGCAGCCCCCCGCAAAATGCAGGTCGCCACTGATTCGTGTATTTGCCCCCACCAGTGTGTCGACGACCGTGTGCCTGCGTTGTTTCCGTCCTATCATGTGTGCCTCCTCAGCCCTGGCTCGTCGTCCAGGTAAAACTCTCTTCGATGCTCGAAATCGAGCGTGTTCTCGACTGGACCTCGACGGTCACGCGCTCCGGCGTAAAACCATCCGGCAGAACGACCTGCCGGTCGAAATCCTGAAAATAACGAAACGAAAATGCCCACGCAGCCTCGGCCTCGTCGGGCAACAGCTCTGCGTAGCTGAAGGCCTTGTCGACACCGTTCAGGTCGCCCTCGATCACCAGATTGACGTTTCCCGATACCTTGCGGTCGTGCTTCAGGGCCTGCACCAGCACGAGTCGAATATTGTATTCGCGTTCGTTCTTCCCGCGCGTCAGCTTCAGGTCCTGCACCCGCAGTCCCTTGTTGCCGTCGGCAGGCGACACGATCCCCCTGTAGAACGCGATCGCGTCGCGCTGTTCCTGGATCTTCGCCTGCAAATCGGTGAGGCTCGCTTCGACCTCCCTGTATGCCTCGCGATCGATGTCACGGTGCGTTTCCAGCAGCGCAACCTGCTCATTGAGTGCGCCGATCTCGTCCTTGAGCGCGTCGATACGCTTCTCGTACGCCCTGCGCTCGCTGGCCGCGTCCACGAGGTCGTAGCCCGCCTGGATCCTGCCGAATTCATAGACCAGGTAGCCACCCAGGGCCGCCACGATGACAATCGCGGCGCGCGTCGCCCAGAGGCGCACGGGACTGTACAGATGCAATGAAGAGTGTCGCGCCACGGATGCTCAGAAGTGCCGGAAAGACGTTATGTTACGCGGAGCCCCGGGCAAACAGAAGTGCGGCAGGTCACGTTTACGGCAACGCGGTTCGACCCCGTTCGCGTTCTGAATCCGGCGCGCATTTCGCAGGCTGCGCAACCTTGCCGGTCACTCTTCTCGCGCTCTGAGGCGCGCGATGTCCTTGTCGAATACCACGCGCCAGCGCTTCGGCCACCAGCGCGGCCGGGGTGGCAGGCCTTTCGGGTAGACGGTCGAGCCGAGTTCGTGGAGCGCGCAGGCATACACGCGGCGCTTGAAGTAGATGACCTCGTTGACGGGCCGCCAGAAGTCCACCCAGCGCGCCCGGTCAAATTCGGGTTCCTCGCCGAGATCGAAGCGCAGCTTTTCGGGCGATGCGGCCAGCCGCAGCATGAACCAGCGCTGTTTCTGGCCGACACACAGCGGCTTACTGTTCCTGCGAACGTATTTTTGCGGCAGGCGGTAACGCAGCCAGTCGCTGGTGACGCCGAGCACCTCGACGTCGGTTTGCGCGAGTCCGACTTCCTCGTGAAGCTCCCGGTACATCGCCTCTTCGGCGTCTTCGCCGCGCAGCATACCGCCCTGCGGGAACTGCCATCCCTTGCTGCCGACACGCCCGGCAATCATCAATTTGCCACGCTCATCCGTGAGGATGATCCCGACATTGGCGCGGAATCCCTCATCATCGATCCAGTCGCTATTCATCGCAACCGTATTAAACTCTT
>CBDUCE010000352.1:0-1834 GCA_965365575.1 uncultured Gammaproteobacteria bacterium | reverse complement strand
CTCGTTGCCGGCGCCGCCATGATCGCCGCGTGCTCGGGGCACACGCAGCTGCCGGAACAACGGCTGTCGGCTTCCTTCCTGCTCGGCGCGGATCCACTGACCGCACCCCTGCCGATGCTCGCGTACGCGCCGCCGAGCCCGGCGACAACACCCGGGCAGGTGTTCTCAGGCACGCTGCGGCTGTTGGGCGTCGAGCGTGCCGGCGGTTTCCGCGCGATCCACGATCCCTGGGGCCGCAGCGGCGAGATCGGCGAACCGCTGCGCCACCTGCCCGAACTCGAGTTCGAATTCGTGCAGCGTGGCAGCGACGTGATTCCGCTGGTAACGGGCGTACAGCGAAGCAGCCATCCTTACTGGGAGATCATGCTGTTGCCGGGAACGGCCTGGCAGGCGGTGGCTGATCGTGGCTGGACGCGTGTGTCATTGCCATTCGCGCTGCAGGAACGTGCTGCAAACTGCACCCACAACGGCGTAATGAGCTGGCTGTTCAAGGGCGACGCCGTATCGCGCGTCGCCTACCAGGTCGCGAGCGAAACCTGCGGTTACTTCAAAGCGGACCTGTGGGGCGTGGTCGACGCCGAGTACACGCCCAGGGATCTCGCGGACGAGGCGGCACCGTTGATTTCCCGGGTCGATGCGCACCGGGCGAGCCGCCTGCCGGTGCGGCCGCTGGAGCAACTTGCCGAGGACTACCCGGCGATCGATGCGACGACGCTCGGCGTTGGTGACGGCATCCCTGCAGACGACATCAGCGTCCTTGGCCTCGTGGTCGACGGCATCCACTATCGCAGCGACTGCCCGACCCGGCAGGGACCATATCCGTTCTGCTCGTCGCTGGCACTGACCTCCTACTCGACCGCGAAATCCATTTTCGCGGCCGTCGCGACGATGCGGCTCGAGCAGCTGTACCCGGGCGTGTCCGGGAAATCGATCGCCTCGCTGGTGGACGAGTGCGATCAGCCGAAGTGGCGCGACGTCACGATCGAAGACGCCCTCGACATGGCGACCGGGAACTTCGAATCGCCCGACCATGAGGTCGACGAGGACTCGGCAGCGCACGAGGCGTTCGTGTTCGCGGATCGCCATGCGGACAAGATCGAATTTGCCTGCAATCACTTCCCGAGAAAGGCCGAACCCGGCACGACCTTCGTGTACCACACCTCGGATACTTATCTCGTCGGGGCTGCGCTGCAACGTTTCCTCGACCAGCACGGCGGCGGCGATATCTACGATTCGGTGCTGCTCGAACCGGTGTGGCACGCGCTGCAGCTCAGCCCGCAACTCGACGTCACCAAGCGCACCTACGATGACGCGGCCCAGCCCTTCACCGGGTACGGGCTGACCTACGAAGCCGACGACATCGTGAGGATCGCGAACTGGCTTGCCTTCGAGGGTGCCGTGCTCGACGGCAAGCCGGCGCTCGACACGCCGATGCTCGAAGCATCGTTGCAGCGGCTTCCCGGTGTGAGCGGCCTGCGCGCCGGCAGCGACGACCTGTATTACAACAACGGCTTCTGGGCCTACAACGCGGGTCCCTCGCTGGACTGCAGGGAGCCGGTGTGGGTGCCGTTCATGTCCGGTGTCAGCGGTATCACGGTCGCGATGTTCCCGAACGGGGTCATCTATTACTATTTCTCGGATAGCTACGTGTTCCGCTGGCAGACCGGCAGGGAGGCGGCGCACGCGATTCGTCCGCTGTGCGCAGCCGGAACCGGGTAGGCGTATGCGATGCTGAGCCGCACTGCCCGTCTGACCTGGCTGATCATCGGCTTCCTGGCGCTCGTGCTGGGTGCGATCGGCATCGCGTTGCCGTTGCTGCCGACCACGCCGTTCA
>CBDUCE010000351.1:0-1860 GCA_965365575.1 uncultured Gammaproteobacteria bacterium | reverse complement strand
GGTGCCGATTGCGATCCAGAAGGCGATGCAAAACGCGCGCAAGAACATGATCGCGGTCAACCTGAACAACGAGACACTGCAGTACGCGAAGAAGGGTCGTCACGGCGCTACCCGCGTTTACATGCAGCCGGCATCGGAAGGTACCGGCGTCATCGCGGGCGGCGCGATGCGTGCCGTATTCGAATGCGCCGGGGTTCGAAACGTGCTGGCCAAGAGTTACGGCTCGCGTAATCCCATCAACGTGGTTCGTGCAACGATTAATGCGCTGTCCGAGATTCATTCGCCGCAGGCGATTGCGGCCAAGCGCGGCAAGAAAGTAAAGGAAATCGTCGGTTGAACCCGGCGGGTAAAGCAGAGATACGATCATGGCGAAGCCGAAAGAGTTGAAAGTGACGTTGGTCAGGAGCAAGCACGGGCGGCTGAAGAAGCACAAGGCCTGTGTTGCCGGCCTTGGACTCCGCAAGATGCACCAGTCCGTGACGGTGGCTGATACGCCCGAGAATCGCGGCATGATTAATCGCATCTCGTACATGATCGCGGTAGAGGAAATCTGACATGCGACTGAATGAACTGTCGCCCGGCAAGGGCGCCAAGAAAGCCGGCAAACGCCGCGGTCGCGGCCATTCCGCGGGCCAGGGAAAGACGAGCGGCCGCGGCCAGAAGGGCCAGCACGCGCGTTCGGGCGGCTATCACAAGGTGGGCTTCGAAGGCGGCCAGATGCCGCTGCAGAGGCGTCTGCCCAAGGTTGGTTTCCGTTCGCGGAAGGCTCACCTGAGCGCCGAGCTCAGGCTGCACGAGCTGGCGATACCCGAGGCCGAGGTGATCGACCTGGACGTATTGAAGAAGCTGAACCTGGTGCCGGCATTTACGACCAAGGTGAAAGTGATCAAGTCCGGTGAACTGGACAAGGCAGTGACGCTCAAGGGCATAGCCGTAACCAAGGGCGCCCGTGAGGTCATCGAGAAGGCCGGCGGCAAGATCGAAGAGTAGCAGGAGCGCTTCTCGAAGCGCGACAACGAAAGACAGGAAGAACGGAAGATATCGTGGCGAAAAAGCCCCAACAAAATCCGGCGGACATCGCGAAAGCGGCAGGCAAACTGGCCGAGCTCAAGACTCGTCTCCTGTTCCTGATCGGCGCGCTGATCGTGTTCCGGGTAGGGACGTTCATACCCGTGCCCGGCGTCGATCCCGTTGCGCTCAAAGACTTCTTCGACCAGCAATCCGGCAACCTGCTCGGCCTGTTCAATCTCTTCTCGGGCGGCGCGTTGTCGCGTTTCGGGCTGTTTGCGCTCGGCATCATGCCGTACATCTCGTCGTCGATTATCATGCAGATGGCGAGCCATATCGTGCCCAGCCTGCAGCAGCTCCGGAAAGAAGGGGAGCAGGGCAGGCGCATGATCATCAAGTACACGCGCTGGGGCACCGTGGCGCTGGCCAGCTTCCAGTCGGTCGCTGCCGCGTCCTGGCTGCAGAACCAGGCGGGCCTGGTCGTGAACCCGGGGCCGAGCTTCCTCATTACCGCGTGTATCACGCTCGTCACAGGAACGATGTTCCTCATGTGGCTGGGCGAACAGATCACCGAGCGCGGTATCGGTAACGGTATCTCGATGATTATTCTCGCCGGCATCGTTGCCGGTATGCCCGCGGCGATCGCAGGGACGGCCGAGCTCGTGCGCAACGGCGAAATGTCGCCGGCCACGGCCATACTGATGCTGGTCGGGGGCGTCGTGGCCATCGTGTTCGTGGTGTTCATGGAGCGCGCGCAGCGACGCATCACGGTGAACTACGCACGGCGTCAGCAGGGTCGCAAGATGTACGCGGCGCAGAGCACGCACCTGCCGTTCAAGATCAACATGTCGG
>CBDUCE010000350.1:0-1877 GCA_965365575.1 uncultured Gammaproteobacteria bacterium | reverse complement strand
GGGCGGTGACCGGGACTCGCCGCAACAGCAGCTTGCCAAAGCGTTCGCGAAAGACATTGCGGAAGTGATCGCCGCGGAGTCGCACAAGGGCACTTGTCGTGGTTACGCGGTCATTGCCGCACCGCGATTTCTCGGTTTGCTGCGCCAGGAATTCTCCGGCTCGGTCAGGGAAGAGCCCTACGCAACGGTCGACAAGGATGTCGTCGGCCAGGACGAAGCCGTCATCGAGAAACTGCTCGAAAACGCCTGAGCAGCCCAGCCCACCAACAAATCGTCGCCCTCGCAACTATTTACAGCGAATTGCGTATACTCGTCGTGCGCAGGCACATAACAATAACGCGCAATTTTCCTATAATTATTTGAGAAAAAAGGGTTAACTATATGAAAAATATAATTTTATCTTCCGTTGGGCTCGTGCTCTTTGCGGCACTCGGCAGCACTTCGGCGCTGGCCCAGGACCACTCGCGGGGCTGGGAGCAAACGGGGTATGTCGTGCAGGTAACGGAAGTACACACCAAGGATGGCATGTTCAACGCTTACATCAACGACCTCAGCAACGTCTGGCGCAAGTTCCTCGACGCTCAAAAGGAAGACGGCGACGTCATCCGCTACGGCATGTACAGCAACGCCAATCCGCGTGAGGGCGAGCCGGACCTGTACCTCACGGTCACCTTCAAGAACTGGGCGGCATTCGACCGTGGTGTCGAATACTTCGAGAATCTCGGCGCACAGGTTCTGGGCTCCACCGAAGAAATGCGTGAAGCGAACATCGATCGCGGCGAACTGAGGACGATCGGCAGCACTTACGTACTGCAGGAAATCACGTTCAAGGACTAGGCGCTCGCCTGTTTGAGCATGCAAGAGCCCCTGCCCGGCAGGGGCTTTTTTTATTGTGCCGCCGGGTATCGTGCGAACCACGCCAGTATATTGTCGACCTTGGCGATCAGCTGCGACGGCCGGGCCGCGATGCCGTGCGATGCTTCAGGGATACGGATCAGCGCGCTGTCGATCTTGCGAAGCTTCAACGCCTGGTAGAGTTGCTCCGACTCCGGCATCGGGGTTCGAAAATCCTCTTCGCCGGTGAGCAACGCCGTCGGCGTCGTTACATTGCCGACGAGCGACAGCGGCGATCGGCTCCAGTACGTATCAGGGTCTTCCCACGGCATCGCCGGAAACCAGTGCTGCGACACGAAGTGGGTGATATCGGAGGTCAGGGTAAAACTGGCCCAGTTGATGACCGGCTTGGCGACGACTGCCGCCCTGAACCGGTCCGTCTTGCCGACGATCCACGCGGTCAGCACGCCGCCGCCGGAGCCGCCGGTCACGTACAGCGCGTCCTCGTCGACGAATCCGCGCGCGATGACAGTGTCCACACCCGACATCAGGTCGTCGTAGTCCCGGCCGGGATAATCGTGATGTATCTCGAGGCTGAATTCTTCGCCGTAACTCGTAGAGCCCCGCGGATTGGCGTAGAGCACGACATAGCCCGCGGCCGCATATAGCTGCACCTCGGCCGAGAAGTGCGGTCCGTAGGCCGTGTGCGGGCCGCCGTGAATTTCCAGGATCAGCGGATATTGCGCGTCGGAATCGAAGCCGGGCGGATACACGAGCCAGCCCTGTATCGCGTGGTCGCCCACCGACGATGTCCATGTAATCTCCTCGACTCGCCCGAGCTTCCTGTGTCCGAGCAAGTCGTCGTTCAGGCCCGTCAACCGCAACGGTGCACGAGCGCCGCGGCCGGCAGCGACGTCGGCGGGTCGATCCGGGCGTACCGCGGTGTATGCGTAGGCGCCGTTCCCTGCGACGGAGAACGAGCCGCTGTTGTACGGCCGGCCGATCGTTGTGCCGCCGAGGGACTTGACGACCATGCGCTCCAG
>CBDUCE010000349.1:0-1886 GCA_965365575.1 uncultured Gammaproteobacteria bacterium | reverse complement strand
ATCCGCTGCAGCCGCTTGATCTCCTCCTCGAACTCGGTCACGTCCTGGAAACGGCGATAGACGGAAGCGAACCGCACGTAAGCGACCTCGTCGAGTGCGCGGAGTTCTTCCATGACGAGTTCGCCGACCAGCCGCGAGGGCACTTCCCGCTCACCCATGGTCCTCAGCTTGTGCACGAGGCGCCCGATGGCCTGCTCGAGTGCGTCGCTCGGTACGGGACGCTTCTCCAGCGCGCGAACCATGCTGTACCGCAACTTGTTCTCGTCGAACGGCTGGCGGCTGTTATCGTTCTTTACGAGCCGCGGCATGACGAGCTCGGCGGTCTAGAAGGTCGTGAACCGCTCGTTGCAGTCCAGGCATTGCCGGCGCCTGCGAATCTGCCGGCCCTCACCGGCAAGCCGGGAGTCGATCACTTTCGTTTCTTCGTTGGCGCAGAACGGGCAGTGCATCTAGTCGTAGACCGGGAACCGCCCGCACAGCTCAAGGACCTCGCCACGCACGCGATCGATGGTTTCCTCGTTTTCGATATCGTCCAGTATATCCGCAATCCAGCCGGTCAGCAGGCGCGTTTCCTCCACCCCGAAGCCGCGCGTGGTGATTGCCGGCGTGCCGAGGCGCAGTCCGCTGGTGACGAACGGAGACTGCGGGTCGTTCGGCACCGCGTTCTTGTTTACCGTGATGTTGGCCCGGCCCAGCGCTGCGTCTGCATCCTTGCCGGTGATGCCGTGTTCGATCAGGCTGACGAGCATCAGGTGATTGTCGGTGCCGCCCGAGATAATCGGGTAACCGCGTTCCTGCAGGACACTCGCCATGACTTTGGCATTTTCGCATACGTGTTCCTGGTACACCTTGAATCCCGGCTCCATCGCTTCCTTGAAGGCCACCGCCTTCGCGGCAATCACGTGCATGAGCGGACCGCCCTGCGTGCCGGGAAACACCAGCGAGTTGAACTTCTTGGTGAGTTCGGGATTCTCGCGCGCGAGAATGAGCCCTCCGCGCGGACCACGCAGTGTCTTGTGCGTCGTGGTGGTTACGACGTCCGCGTGCGGTATCGGGCTGGGGTAATGGCCGCTGGCAACCAGTCCGGCTACGTGCGCCATGTCCACCATGAGATACGCACCGACGCTGTCGGCGATTTCGCGAAAGCGCGCCCAGTCGGCGACACGCGAATACGCGGAGAAACCAGCGATCACCAGCTTCGGCTTGTGTTCGTTCGCCAGTGCCTGGACCTGGTCGTAATCGATGAGCGCGGTCTCATGATCAAGTCCGTACTGTATGGCGTTATAAAGCCGCCCCGAGAAATTGACCTTGGTGCCGTGGGTCAGGTGGCCGCCCTCGGCCAGGCTCATGCCCAGCAGGGTATCTCCGGGATTCAGCAGCGCCATGCACACAGCCGCGTTTGCCTGTGAACCCGAGTGCGGCTGCACGTTGGCGTAGTCGGCGCCGAACAGCGCCTTGGCGCGTTCGATCGCCAGGATCTCCGCATCGTCGACGTACTCGCAGCCACCGTAGTAGCGCTTGCCCGGGTAGCCTTCCGCGTACTTGTTCGTCAGGACGGAACCCTGCGCCGCCATGACGCGCTGGCTCGCGTAGTTCTCCGACGCGATCAGCTCGATATGTTCTTCCTGGCGGCGCTGCTCGAGCCCGATCGCCTTGGCGAGTTCGGGATCGAAAACGTCGAGCGGACGATCCGAGTGAGTGGCGGATATGGGCTTCGTGGCAACCATGGGCGAGCTTCTCCGGGTCTTGAGGTCTTTTGAGGGGGGGGTGAAAGAAGGGCGATCTTACCTGCAAAAGGCCGCGCTGTAGAGACCGGTTTGCCGAAATACGTCAGGCGGCGTCGACAAATGCCTGCACGACGCGCGTCCAGGCTCGGGCAATGTTCT
>CBDUCE010000348.1:0-1890 GCA_965365575.1 uncultured Gammaproteobacteria bacterium | reverse complement strand
AAGAAACGCATGATGGCCGGCATTCGCAGCATGATGGAGATCGAATGAGCGAGTACATCTTCAAGCTCCCGGACCTGGGTGAGGGCACGGTCGAATCCGAGATCGCCGAATGGTTCATAGCCGTCGGCGACCAGGTCAACGAAGAAGACGTGGTCGGGACGATGATGACCGACAAGGCGGCCGTCGAGTTGTCATCGCCAGTGTCCGGAAAAGTCGTCAAGCTCGCCGGCGAACCGGGAGATATCGTTGCGGTGGGCGCGCCGCTGGTGGTATTCGAAACCGATGCGGCACCGCCCGCGGAACCGAAACCGGTGGCTGAGGACGAAGAGGCCGAGAAGAAACGGACCAGGCCCGAGCAACCGGCGCCGGCGGCCGAACCCCAGCCCGCTCCCGAGCCGCAGGCGGCAACGCTCGACCGCAAGCGCGTAATGACCTCGCCCGCAATACGCCGGCGAGCCAAGGAACTCGGCGTGGATCTCGCGGCCGTTCCGGGCTCCGGTCCCGGCGGGCGCATAACGCGCACGGACTTCGACCAGTACATCAAGCGGCAGGCCGTGGCCGGAGTTGCCCCGCAGGCCGCCGCGCCGGCCGCGACGACGACCGAAGTCAAGGTCATCGGCCTGCGGCGCATCATCGCCGAACGCATGGCTGCCGCGAAGCGCGAGATTCCGCATTTCGCTTACGTCGAAGAGATCGACATTACCGAGCTCGAGGCGCTCAGGAAGCACCTCAACGGCAGGCGAACCGACCCTGCAGAGCGCCTGACCTTGCTACCGTTCCTCGGCCTCGCACTGATCCGCGCCTTGCGCGATTTCCCGCAATGCAATACGACCTACGACAAGGAACGAAACGTGCTGCTGCGACACGGTGCCGTGCACCTCGGGATCGCGACGCAAACGCCTGACGGCCTCAAGGTGCCGGTCGTTCGCAACGCACATGCGTTGTCGATGGACGCGCTGGTCTCGGAGATCCGCCGTGTGTCGCAGGCGGCGAAGGACAACAGCGCGAAGAAGGAAGAGCTGAGCGGCTCTACCATCACCATCACCAGCCTCGGCAAGCTCGGCGGGATCGTGTCCACGCCCGTGATCAACCAGCCCGAGGTAGCGATCATCGGAGTCAATCGGGCGGTCGAACGGCCGGTCGTGATAAACGGTCAGGTCGCGGTGAGACTGATGATGAATCTCTCGTCGTCCTTCGATCACCGTTTCGTAGACGGGTACGATGCCGCGGCAATGATCCAGAGCATCAAGGAAATGCTCGAACATCCGGCAACGATATTCCTGCCCCGGTGAACAGGTTCCTTTTCGAGCCCGCGCCACCGGTCTCAGTCGAGGTCTCAGGTACTGACGCCCGTTTTCCCGTCAATCGCATCTTCTGCGTCGGCCGCAACTACGCCGCACACGTGCGGGAGATGGGCTTCGATCCGGAGCGCGAAGAACCCTGTTACTTCACCAAGGCCAGCCGCTGCATCGCCGCGTCCGGCAGCGAGATACCCTACCCGCCAGCCACGGCAGACTATCACCATGAAATCGAGCTGGTTGCTGCTGTCGGCAAGGCAGGCTTCGAGCTTGCGGTGGATGAGGCGTTGTCCATCGTGTACGGCTACGCCTGCGGACTCGACATGACGCGACGTGATTTGCAGGTCGCCTCGCGCGAGAGCAAGGGACCGTGGGACATCGGCAAGGATTTCGAGAACGCCGCGGTCATCGGGCCCATCCGGCCGGCGGCAGACATCGGCCACCCGGACCGCGGCCGTATCGAGCTCCGCGTCAATGGAGAACAGCGACAGGACTCGGACCTCGCGAACCTCATCTGGCCCGTGCCCGCGATCGTCGCCCACCTGTCGACGTATTACCGGCTCGAGCCCGGCGACCTCATCTACACGGGCAC
>CBDUCE010000347.1:0-1915 GCA_965365575.1 uncultured Gammaproteobacteria bacterium | reverse complement strand
CTCAACGCCGAGGTTCGCAAAGCGGTCTCTCCGGATTTCAGCAACACCAATTCCTGGCAGCTGCAGATGGATGAACAGGGCCAGGTTGTGTGGGTCTCCCACGATGTCACGCTCACCGAACAGCCCGCGGCCTCCATGCTGCAGCGGATCGAGGACTGGTTCTTCTCCCACCTGCCGCTCGAAGACGAGCTGTAGCCGCTCGACGCCTGCAAACCCCGTGTAAGATACCTGAATGCGCAGAATCGAGCTGACCGATGCGGCATTCCTGTATGTGGAGTCCCGCGAGACTCCGATGCACGTGGGTGGCATCAACCTCTTCGAGTTCCCGGACGGTGCCGACGAACAGAAGTTCATTAGACGCCTCGCAGAGGCTTGCCTGTCGACGACCGAGTTGCGCGAACCGTTTGGCGACTTTGTCGCAACCGGGCGGTTAGGTCGTTTCGGGCCGCTGTACTGGGAACAGGATCAGGACCTCGACCTGGACTATCACGTCCGGCACTCGGCATTACCGCAGCCCGGCCGCTACCGCGAACTGTTCGCGCTGACGTCTCGCCTCCACGGTACGCTGCTCGATCGCAATCGACCGCTCTGGGAAGTGCATCTGATCGAAGGCCTTCAGGACCATCGCTTCGCCGTCTATTCCAAATTGCACCACGCCATCATCGACGGCGTCGCCGGGCTGCGCCTAACCGAGGGGATATGCTCGACGAACAAGCGTACACGCAACGACTATTCGCCGTTTTCCCAGCAGGCGTTCGAACGAGTTCTCGCCAGGCGGCAAGAGCACCCCAGACTCGCAATGCCGAAGGACGGGGACCTGCGTAACCTGACGGCAATTTTCAAGGAGCTGCTGGGTACGTCGGCGCATTTGCTGGGCATGACCAAGAGTTACACGCAGTCCTGGCTCGGTGCGGGCGGCGCGCTCACCGTCCCGTTCAGGCACGTACCGCGTACCAGCATCAATAGCCGGGTGTCGGGGTCGCGCCGCTTCGTGGCGCAGTCGTGGAACCTCGATCGCGTCAAGGCTGTCAGCAAGGCAGTGGATGGCACGATAAACGACGTCGTTCTCGCAATGTGCTCCGGGGCGCTGCGCCGCTACCTTCTCGTCCATGATGACCTGCCCAGACATTCGCTGCGCGCAATGGTGCCCGTTTCGGTGCGCGCCGCCGACGACTTCGAATCCTCCAATGCCGTCAGCTTCATCACAGCGAACCTCGGCACGAAATTCCCCGACCCGGAGGATCGTCTGCGGGCGATCATGGAATCGACGCGAGCCGGCAAGGCGGTTCTCGACGGACTGACGGCGACGGAAGCCACACTGTTTGCGGGCCTGTCTCAGATGCCGCTGTTCGTTTCGAACCTGCTCGGCGTCGCGGAATTATTCCCGGCCTTCAGCACCACGATCTCGAACGTGCCCGGCCCGAAGAAGCAGCTCTATTGGAATGGAGCGCCACTCATCGGGATGTATCCGGCTTCCGCGATCTTCCACGGCTTCGCACTCAACATCACGCTGATAAGTTATCGCGGCAGCCTCGATTTCGGCATTATGGCGTGCCGGCGATCGGTACCGCAGGTGCAGCGTCTGATCGACTATCTCGACGAGGCGCTCGTGGAACTGGAAGAGATGGTCGGCGCCGGGTAAGGCGCTGTTATTCCCGCCCAGTCGCAGTCCTACACACTCCCGCTGGTCGCTGCGGCCGGATTTATGGGCTCAACCTACAGTACAGATTCTGAACGGGGATTACGCTCCGGCGGCCTCTTGGTTGCCTTATCCGCTGCAGGTTCCTCATCACAATCTTGGTAGCACTTTTTCAGAATAGACTTGCAGTGCTTTATGCATTTTGACTTGGCCTTCGGTTTCACCCAGTTGCAGCTCTTGATGCAGCAATTGTGCTCTGTAAGACACCTTTCCGCA
>CBDUCE010000346.1:0-1922 GCA_965365575.1 uncultured Gammaproteobacteria bacterium | reverse complement strand
AACCGCTCCTGGTGGGCAGCCTTGCTCATGACAGGCGCTCCTCGATCAGCTTCAGAGCCGGCAGCGTGACCAGTACTTTTTCAAAGCGGATCAACACAACCGGATCGATGGATGCCGCATCGCAGATGCCGACGTTCGGCAGGTTGCGTGCAGCAAGAAAAAGTTTCTCGTCGAAGGCCTCGTTCAGGACCAGCACGTTGTCCAGATCGAGCTCCTTCAACTTGCCGGCAAGCAGTTTCGTCTTCGGCGCTTCCAGTTCGAGCGACTCGACGACAACCAGGCGATCCTGGCGGACCAGTTCCGACAGCACCGAGCGCAGCGCCGCACGGTACATCTTCTTATTGACCTTCTGGTCATAGCTGCGCGGCTGCGCCGCGAACGTCCGACCGCCGCCAACCCAGATCGGGCTGCGTATCGTGCCGGCCCGTGCGCGGCCCGTGCCCTTCTGGCGCCACGGCTTGGTGCCGCCGCCACGAGCCGCAGAACGGTTCTTCTGGGCCTTGGTGCCGGCGCGCGCCCCCGCAAGATAGGCGGTAACCACCTGGTGAACCAGCGCCTCGTTGAACGCGGCGCCGAACGTGTTTTCGGCAACGTCGACAGATCCACTGCCCTGCATCTTGAGCTTCATCGTCAAGCCCCCCGCGCCTTGACCGCCGGACGCACGATTACACGCCCGCCCCTGTGACCGGGCACGGCGCCCTTGATGAGAAGAAGGTTGCGCTCCGCATCGACGCGAACCACTTCCAGGTTCTGCACGGTACTGCGGGCATTGCCCATGTGCCCGGACATTTTCTTGCCCTTGAACACGCGGCCCGGCGTCTGGTTCTGGCCAATGGAACCCGGCGCGCGATGTGCCAGCGAGTTGCCGTGCGTCGCATCCTGGGTCCTGAAGTTGTGGCGCTTGACGGTGCCGGCGTAGCCTTTACCTATGGACGTACCGATGACGTCCACCTTCTGGCCTTCCTCGAAGAGATCGACTTTGATCTCCTGGCCCATCTCGTGGTCACCCTCATCGGCGCCGTCGAGACGGAACTCAGCAATTAGATCGCCGGCTTCGACCTTCGCCTGGGCAAAGTGGCCGGCTTGAGGTTTGGACACGCGAGAGGCCTTGCGTCGGCCTGCAGAAACCTGCAGGGCGCGATAGCCGTCGTTCTCAACGGTCTTCACCTGAGTAATCTGGTTCGGTTGTGCCTCGATTACGGTGACGGGAATCGATCTGCCGTCTTCCGTAAAGACACGTGTCATGCCGCACTTGCGGCCAACAAGACCCATAGTCATGCTCAAAACCTCACACTGACTTCGATTGGCCAGCGTCTATCTCTGTCCGTATCTCTCTTCGCCCCGACTGCGATTGGCCGGAGTTGCCTTCGCGTCTATTTCAGACACGCGAAAGGGCCAGCCATCGCCGAGAGCTTCATGCTCTACCTGCTCAGGGGCTGACCCTAGCTTCCAACGCCGTTCTTCAACGACGCCGGCGGTCCGGGATTTGCCGAGGACGCCTTGCGGTTTCCCGGCGTCCAAATACTTAAGCGTCACGCGAATGCCCTTCATGGTGCATCTGTGACGCCGTTTGTCGAATCTGGCCGACTCCCGGCCCGGCCAAATCCAGCGAGCCAGCAATTATACCCCGCCAACCCTCCAAAGCAAGCGTTTGACGACGGTAAATTGCCTTGATTTTTTTGCTTTCAATTCAGGTGTTTACGCTCAGGGCAAGACCTGGGTATCGTGCCGAAGCCAAACAGGCCACCCGGTAGCCCGATTCGGTGTGTTTGGCGGCGATGCCCAGTCTGCAAAATGAGCTCCGAAAGGGCGCTCCCGGCGGCCGCGGACTGACCTTCAGTGCCTCGCCCGAAAGAACGCCTTCCTCAGTTCAGCTTGATCTGAACGTCAACTCCAGCGGGGAGCTCCAGTTTCATCAGCGC
>CBDUCE010000345.1:0-1981 GCA_965365575.1 uncultured Gammaproteobacteria bacterium | reverse complement strand
CAGTGACCCTAAGTCACTGTCCCCGACCAAATCCTTACTCTTCCTTCTTCGCGCCCATCTTGTAGCGGAAGCCGATGCCGACGATGACCTGCTCGTCGTCGTACGGCGTTGCGCCCAGCGACAGCAGCAGCGGCAACGCATCCGGCGTCACGCCCTGCAGTGCCCAGTCCTCGGTTTCGAAGGCCTGGTACAGCGCGTACAGGTTCCACTCGATCCGCTCCGACTGCCGGAATCCGAGACGGACCCTAAGGTAATCGAGCGTCGTTTCGAGGTCCGGGAACTGCGCCGGCGCATCCGCCGCCGAATCCAGGCTGATCTTCGATGTGCCATTTGAGCGCATGTAATCGAGCTGCAGGTCGAAGCGTTCACCGATCTCGCTGAAGTTGAGGCCGGCTCCGATCGTCGTGAACTCGTCCTCGTTGTCCGCGCGCCAGTCGGGCCTGGCGAAGGCCTCGCTGCCGAACTGGGTGGACTCGATCGTCTCGTAGCCCGTGTTGAAGTACGCTGAAGTGCTCTCGGTTATGGACCAGCCGAAGTCGAGAGCGATGCTCTGCTCCTCCGCGGCCGCGAGGCCGAGCTCGGACTTCTTGTAATCGTCGTCGGCGAAAAGGCCCATCAATGAAATCGAGATCGGCGTGGCCGCCGGCGACCAGCTCAGCGTGGCTTCCCCAAACTCGCGGTAACGGTAGGCGAGGTGGTACTTCCGCATCAGCGGATTCTGGCCCGTAGCGATCGCGAATGCCTCGTCGTAGTTGTCGACATCGCGCTTCGAGGCGCCGCCGCGCACATCGATGTCGAAGCCCTTGCCTGGACGAAGTCGCAGCCGGCCCCAGCCCGTGTCTTCGGACTGCGAAGCCACCTCCTGAAAGTCGCGGTCGATGTCCCTGCGGTCGTATCCGGCCGATACCTTGAGCATGTCGAAGAGATCGTAGTCGCCACTGAGGCTGAGATAAGACCGTTCGAAACTGTACGGAATGTTGAGCTCTTCGCCGCCGTCCGGGAACGTGTCGACGATAACGCGGTTCCAGGTGTCCTGCGTCGTCTTGTTATCGCGCTTGTCGTAGCGGTAGCTGAACTTGATGCGCCCCTTTCTGAATATCCGCGACGTGATCCCCGCAGCGATATTGGTGGTGTCCACCTCGGCGTCCAGCGAAGGGCGCGGCAGCGGGTCGGCGGTCAGATTTGCATTCGTCGTGTACGGCAGGAATTGCGTGTCCTGGGTGATCCGTCCCATCGACGCGGACAGGCTCATGACCGTCCGCAGGTCCGGGAACGAGTAGCCGCCCGCCAGCGTCACCTGCTGGAAACGGCTTTCAGGCGCCTGGGCCTGTGCCAGGGTGTCCGCCCCGGGCGCACCCGTGAACGGCTGCTCCCAGAACAATGCGGTATTGTCGTTCTGGAAGTCGGAGAGATACCAGCTCAGCGCTACGAAGCTGTTGTCGGCGCCATAGCGCGCTGCGAAGTCGACTTCATCGGTCACGTAGTCGAAAGGCATCGGCAGCAGGCTTGCGTTCGTGTACGTCGAGCCGCCCCGGATTTTCGTGCCGTCCTGTTCCTGGCGGCGGTAGTCGGCGGAAAAACTGAACCGCGAGCCGGCGAGATAGCGCCCGCCGATTTCATAGATGCTGCGGTCGCTCTCGATATAGCGGCTTGCGAGACTCGAGTTGAGCGCGGTGAAGCCGTCGGTCGTTGGCGCACGGACCCAGCCCGCGGGCAGCAACAGCGAATCGGCGGTCTCGAGAAAGATCGACGAGGTCGTATTGAATCGTCGGTAAGGTAGCTGGCGAAAACCGATGTTGTAGTCGAATTTGCCCGCATGACTGCCTTCGAGTTCTGCCACGCGGGAGTCGAGACCGAGGTCTTCGACGGTCCAGTTCATGCGGTAGGCATCCTTCGCGTACGAGCCCTCGCCGTCGAGGTTGCCGTAGGCGCCTTCTTCGTCGTACCCGGTCGCATTGCCGAAGTAGGCCGAGTCGTCGCT
>CBDUCE010000344.1:0-1992 GCA_965365575.1 uncultured Gammaproteobacteria bacterium | reverse complement strand
CCTAGTCGAGCGCCGCGATCCTGTCCGAGCTGACATTTTCTTCGTCATGGAACACCTCCTGCCGCATTATGCGGACATTGAAAGTGTCCACCAAACCGGAGCAAGGCCTATGACCTGTTGATTCATCATGGTCTTAGGTTGAAACCTTATTGCGACAAACCACTCAGTCCATGTGGAACACGACCTTGCCGCGGACGCGGCGGGCCGTGATGGCGCGAAATGCCGCGCTGAACTCGTCGAGCGAATAGGAGCCGGTAACCCTCGGCTGCAGTAACCCTTTATCGATCATGCCTCCCATCGCACGCAGGTTCTGCGCCTGTAACGCCGGGTTCCTCGTTGCCCAGGGGCCCCACCAAACGCCCATGGCATTGGCTTCCTTGAGTAACAAAAGGTTGGCCGGGAAGTTCGGGATTGCACCGCTTGCAAAACCGATCACGAGATAACGCCCGTCGCGCGCAATCGATCGCAGCGCCTGTTCGCCGATCTCGCCGCCGACCGGGTCGTAGATTACGTCGGCGCCTGCGCCACCGGTGATTTCGCGGACAGCATCCCTGATCGAGGTCTCGCCGTAATTGATGGTAGCGTCGGCGCCCGCGGACTTTGCGAAGTCGAGTTTTTCGCTCGTGCTGGCCGCGGCGATAACGCGCGCGCCCAGCGCTTTCGCTATCTCGACGGCGGTGATGCCGACGCCGCCCGCGGCGCCGAGGACGAGGACCGTTTCGCCCTCCCGCAGTGCGGCATGCTGAACGAGCGCGTGGTAGCTCGTGCTGTAGGTGATCGTGAATCCGGCGGCCTGGCCGAAGTCCAGACCGTCGGGAATCGGCATCGCAAGCCGCTCCGGGACCGCGCAACGTTCCGCGAACGCGCCGGTGGACGGGGTGATGATGACCTTGTCGCCCGTGGCGAAGCGATCCACACCGTCGCCGGCCGCGGCAACGATTCCGGCGGCTTCATGTCCCGGAATGAACGGCAGCGGCGTCTTCACCTGGTACTGACCACCGATCACCAGTACATCCGGGAAGTTCAGGCCGGCGGCCTTGATGTCGACGAGGATCTCGCCTTTACCCGCTACCGGATCGTCCACGTCTTCGACGACGAGGCCGTCGGGAGAACCGTAGTCGTTGCAGACGAGCGCCCGCATCAGGCGACCTCGAACAGCGATGCGGCACCCTGTCCGCCGCCGATGCACATCGTGCACACGACGTATTTCGCGCCGCGGCGTTTGCCCTCGATCAGGGCGTGGCCGACCATGCGGGCGCCCGACATGCCGTAGGGATGCCCGATGGATATCGCGCCGCCGTCCACGTTGAGGCGCTCGTTCGGGATGCCGAGCTTGTCGCGGCAGTAAACGACCTGCACGGCAAATGCCTCGTTGAGTTCCCACAGGTCGACGTCATCCATTTTCAGGCCGGTGCGTTCGAGGAGTTTCGGCACGGCAAACACGGGGCCAATGCCCATTTCGTCGGGCTCGCAGCCCGCGACGGCAGTGCCGCGGTAGATGCCGAGGGGTTGCAGGCCGCGCTTTGCAGCCACGCCGGCTTCCATGACGACGGCCGCGGATGCGCCATCCGAGAGCTGGCTCGCGTTGCCGGCCGTTATAAAGCCGTTCTCCCGCACCGGGGGCAAGCCCTGCAGTCCTTCGAGACTGGTCGACGGCCGGTTGCCTTCGTCCTTCTCGAGCACGACGTCCTCGAAAGTAATTTCGCCCGTCTCCTTGTTCATGACGCCCTTGTTCGACGGCAGCGGTACGATCTCGTCGTCGAAACGCCCGGCCTCCTGCGCCGCCGCCGTGCGCTGCTGGCTTTGCAGCGCGTATTCATCCTGCGCCTCGCGGCTGACCTCGTAGCGCCGCGCAACCACTTCGGCCGTATCGATCATCGGCATATAAAGGTGTTCGTGCATCTGGAGGAGACGCGGATCTTTTGCGCGGAACGTGTTCATGTGCTCGTTCTGCACCAGGCTGATGGACTCGAGCCCGCCGCCGACCATGAT
>CBDUCE010000343.1:0-1995 GCA_965365575.1 uncultured Gammaproteobacteria bacterium | reverse complement strand
TCCTTCATCATCTCGTACAGGCGGTGGACGCCGGTCGTCGTCTCCTCCGACAGACCCTTCACAGCTTTCAAGAGCTCCGGATACTTGTCGTGCATGACGAGCGTGAGGTCGCCGCCGTCATCGAGCAGCATGTTCGGGGTCCAGCCGTCGGGACCCTGGATGGTCTGTTCGACGCACCACCAGTATTCTTCTTCGGTTTCACCCTTCCAGGCAAATACAGGAACACCCGACGCCGCGATAGCCGACGCCGCGTGATCCTGTGTCGAGAAGATGTTGCAGGACGACCAGCGAATTTCTGCGCCGAGCGCTTTCAGCGTCTCGATAAGAACCGCCGTCTGGATCGTCATGTGCAGGCAACCCGCGATTCGGGCGCCCTTTAGCGGCTGTTTGTCCCCGTACTCTTCGCGCAGCGCCATCAGTCCGGGCATTTCCGTTTCGGCGATCGCGATTTCCTTGCGCCCCCAGTCGGCGAGGGTGATGTCTTTGACCTTGTAGTCGGGTGTCTGAATGGCAACGGGTTCGCTGCTCATGATGATCTCCTGTTAACTGTTTGTCAGGCCGCCACGGCGCCCTTCAGCGCCTCGGCCTTGTCCGTTTTCTCCCACGGGGCATCGATGTCTTCGCGGCCGAAATGGCCGTATGCCGCCGTGGCCTTGTAGATAGGCCGCACGAGGTCCAGCATCCTCAGGATGCCGTACGGTCTCAGATCGAAATGCTCGCGGATGAGTTCCGTCAGGCGCGCGTCCGAAATCTTGCCGGTGCCGAACGTGAACACGCTGATGGACGTCGGCTGTGCAACTCCGATCGCATACGAGACCTGCACCTCGCAGCGGTCGGCGAGGCCGGCCGCAACGATGTTCTTCGCCACATAGCGCGCGGCGTACGCGGCTGACCGGTCGACCTTCGACGGGTCCTTGCCCGAGAAGGCGCCGCCGCCATGACGGGCCATCCCGCCGTAGGTGTCGACGATGATCTTGCGGCCAGTGAGGCCGGCATCGCCCATCGGGCCGCCGATTTCGAAGCGACCTGTCGGGTTGATGTGGAACTTCGTGTCCTTCCCGATCCACTCCGTGGGCAGCACGGGCTTGATTATTTCCTCCATCACGCCCTCGCTCAGGTCCGACAGGCTGACGTCGGCCCTGTGCTGGGTGGACAGCACGACCGCGTCGATCGATACGGGCTTGTTGTCTTCGTAGACGAAGGTCACCTGGCTCTTGGCGTCCGGGCGCAGCCAGGGCAGCGTGCCGTTCTTACGAACCTCGGCCTGGCGGCGCACGAGCAGGTGCGCAAAGGTGATCGGCGCCGGCATCAGTACGTCGGTTTCGTTGGTGGCGTAGCCGAACATCATGCCCTGATCACCAGCACCCTGTTCTTCGGCGGTGCCCCGGTCCACACCCTGCGCAATATCGGGTGACTGCTTGCCGATGGCGTTGAGCACGGCGCAGGAATGCCCGTCGAATCCCATCTTCGAATCGTCGTAGCCGATGTCGACGACGGTTTCCCTGACGATCTGCTCGAAATCGACCCATGCTTCGGTCGTTATCTCGCCGGCGACGATCACGACACCGGTCTTGACCAGCGTTTCGCAGGCGACGCGGGCCTTGGGATCCTCGGCAAGAATCGCGTCCAGGATGCCGTCGGATATCTGGTCGGCAATTTTGTCCGGATGACCCTCGGAGACGGATTCCGAGGTGAACACAAAGGAGTCACTCATGGGATTGATCTTCAGCAGACGAGTTGAAGACGCGGATTGTACCGCAATGCGAGGCGCTGCGGCCATTCGCGGTGGAAATGATGCAATTGGTTACGATTGCGGGGCAATTTGCCGCTTGGTGGACAGCCCGGCTTGCGGCGTCCGCCAAAAACCCTGAAAATGCGCGGCTCGCGACAGTGATTTTCGCCGTCGATTAACATAATAAACGCCGCCAGGCGCAGAAGACCTCGATGTCACAACAAGCCAATGCCGCCGGCCAGCCGGCCCGGCGAGACCTCGCG
>CBDUCE010000342.1:0-2017 GCA_965365575.1 uncultured Gammaproteobacteria bacterium | reverse complement strand
AACACCTGTTACAACGCGCTCGATCGCCATGTAGCCAACGGGCGGGCCGAGCAGGCCGCGATCATCTACGACAGCCCGATAACCGGGTCGCAGCGCACCATCAGCTACCGCGAACTCCGCGACGACGTCGCCTTGTTCGCGGGCGCTCTCGTCAATAACGGCGTCAGGCAGGGCGACCGCGTCATCATCTACATGCCGATGATTCCGGAAGCGGTTATCGCCGTTCTGGCCTGCGCCCGGATAGGAGCCGTGCACTCCGTGGTGTTCGGCGGCTTTGCACCGAACGAGCTGGCAACCCGCATCGACGACGCAACGCCCAAAGCAATCGTCTCTGCGTCCTGCGGCATCGAACCGAGCCGCCTCATCGAATACAAGCCGCTGCTCGACCAGTCGCTCGATCTCTCGAAACACAAGCCAAAATGCTGCATCGTGCTGCAGCGTCCGCAGCACGAGGCCGATCTGTCAGGCTCGGGATACGTCGACTGGAACGATGCGATGGCGAGCGCTTCGCCGCAGGACTGTGTACCCGTCGAGGCAACCGATCCGCTGTACCTGCTGTATACGTCGGGCACGACCGGACAACCAAAGGGCATCGTGCGCGACAACGGCGGCCATGCGGTGGCACTGCACTGGAGCATGAAGAACATTTACGGCGTCGAGCCGGGCGAAGTGGACTGGGCCGCGTCGGACATCGGCTGGGTCGTTGGCCATTCCTACATCATTTACGGGCCGTTATTGCACGGTAACACCACGATCCTGTTCGAAGGCAAGCCGGTGGGCACGCCGGACGCCGGGGCGTTCTGGCGCGTGGCGTCGGAGCACAAGGTGGCAACGCTGTTCACGGCGCCGACCGCCTTCCGTGCGATCCGCCAGCAGGACCCGAACGGCGACTTCATCCCGAAATACGACCTCTCGGCGCTAAGGGCGCTGTTCCTGGCCGGCGAGCGCTGCGACCCGGATACGCTGCACTGGGCCGAGGACAAGCTCGGCATACCGGTCATCGACCACTGGTGGCAGACCGAAACGGGCTGGTCGATCGCCGCGAACTGCCTGGGCATTGAGCTGGCGCCCGTCAAGGCCGGCTCGGTCGGCCGTGCGGCGCCGGGCTGGGAGGTACGCGCGCTCGACGAAACCGGCAAGGACGTGGCCCCGGGCGACGTCGGCGCGATCGCCTGCAAGCTGCCGCTGCCACCGGGGACGCTGCCCGGCCTGTGGAATGCCGAGGAACGGTTCCGCACCTCCTACCTCGAGACCTTCCCCGGCTATTACGAGACCGGTGACGCCGGGTTCATCGACGATGACGGCTATATCTTCGTGATGTCACGGACCGACGACGTCATCAACGTGGCAGGCCATCGCCTGTCGACGGGGGCGATCGAGGAGGTGCTCGCTGCGCACGACGACGTCGCCGAGTGCGCCGTTATCGGTGCCGCAGACCCGATGAAGGGGCAGTTGCCCGTCGGCTTTCTCGTCCTCAAGGCGGGCGCCGAGCGCAGTCCGGAGGAGGTCGTTGCCGATGTCGTGCAGATGGTTCGCGACCAGGTCGGCCCCGTGGCCGTGTTCAAGAAAGCCGTGGTTGTCGATCGACTGCCGAAGACCCGCTCTGGCAAGGTGCTGCGCGCCACGATGCGCAAGATTGCCGACAGCGAGGACTACAAGGTACCGGCAACGATCGAAGACCCCCAGGTGCTGAACGAAGTCGAGTCCGCGCTGCAGGCACTCGGCTACGCGGATTCCGGCAAGTAAGGATCAAGGATCGCTTGACACGGCGCGCGTCGCTTCCTATCGTGATGGCGTCATTGGGTAAGCCCGAATCGTATCGATCGGGTCACGGGAAGCCGGTGCAGAATCCGGCGCTGCCCCCGCAACGGTGATCGAGTAAAAGCCCCAGCCCCGTGGTGTAACACGGAGCCACTGCGACACATCTCGAGTGTTCGTGGGAAGGCGCTGCGGCAGGACTTGAGTCCGCTCGTAAGCCCGGAGACCGGCCTGGTGAACACGCGAACGGCGCGGCGGG
>CBDUCE010000341.1:0-2075 GCA_965365575.1 uncultured Gammaproteobacteria bacterium | reverse complement strand
CGGCTGCCCACCGGCGAGACGATGCCCATTCCGGTGATGACAACGCGACGTTTGCTCAATGTTATACCGTTTGAATTTGGCGGAACCGCCAGCGAGGAAATATTGAGAGAAGCGCGGCGACGATGACGGCCGTCGCCGCGCCTGATCGATCAACTCTCGCTGGCGCGAGCGGTAACGAAGTCGATAGCCTGCTGTACCGTGGTGATCTTCTCGGCTTCCTCGTCCGGGATCTCGGTCTCGAACTCTTCCTCGAGAGCCATGACCAGTTCGACCGTGTCGAGCGAGTCTGCGCCGAGGTCATCGACAAATGAAGCATCGTTCGTCACCTCGTCTTCTTTGACGCCGAGCTGCTCGGCAACGATGCTTTTTACTTGTTCTTCAATACTGCTCATAGTGGTAGCTTCTCCTGAGAAGACTCATTCAAAATCTCGCCACGGCGCACGCATCCTGTGCCACCGAGCCGTTCATGCCTTTCCCGGGCGATCCGTATGCCGCACCTGCGACTGCCGGGCAATTCCGCCGAATCGGCGATAAGTCCTTGATCTAACAAGGCGCCCCTGTCCGTGGCTCGGTATTGTATGTGAATCCAATGCGGCAATCTATACGCGCAGCGCCCGAATGTTCTTTGGAATCAGTCCATCAGCATGCCGCCGTTCACGTGCAGCGTTTCGCCCGTCACGTAAGCGGCTGCCGGCGACGCCAGATACAGCACTGCATTAGCGATATCTTCGCCCTCGCCGAGCCTGCCGAGCGGTATCTGCGAGAGCATGGCGCCGCGCTGATCGTCGGGCAGTACGCGTGTCATGTCCGTGTCGATGAAGCCCGGCGCGACCACGTTCACGGTAATATTGCGCGAGCCGATTTCGCGTGCCAGCGACTTGGAGAAGCCGATGACCCCGGCTTTGGCTGCCGCATAATTAGACTGTCCCGCATTGCCCATTACGCCGATGACCGATGCGATGTTGATGATGCGACCCTTCCTCGCTTTCATCATCCCCCGCAGGCATCCCTTGCAGAGCCGGTAGACGCCGCTGAGGTTCGTCGTAATCACGTCGTTCCACTCGTCGGGCTTCATGCGCATCAGCAGGTTGTCCCGCGTGATGCCGGCATTGTTCACGAGAATGGTTGGCGCGCCCTCCTCGGCCTGGATATTGTCGAGCGCCGCTGCGACGGAGTCGTCGTCCGCGATATCGAGCACGATGCCCCTGCCGTGCCCACCGAGCGCTGCGCCGATTGTATCCGCGCCGCCCTTGCTCGTGGCCGTGCCGATGACGGTAGCGCCGGCACCGGCCAACGCCGCGGCAATAGCGGCGCCGATGCCGCGGGATGCCCCGGTTACGAGTGCAATTTCACCGTCGAGTGCCGCGGCGTTGAAGAGACTGCTCATAATCGTTCCTCTATGCATTGTCGATAGTTGCCACGGCCGCATTCCGGTCGATGCGGCGCATTATATCGGCGCCCCGCGCCGGACTCTAATCAACGTCGCCGCAACGAGTGTGCCACCGATCACTCCGTACAGATGCGCATCCACGATCACGGCGCCGCCCGAGGTCGCCTCGGAGCCCGGTAGCGGCCCGGCAAACTGCTCCCAGGCAAGCTTGCCCGCGACGACGACGGCAAGTATCAGCGCTTCGAGGTTGCGCCCGGCCAGACCCGCTACGATGCCGGCCGCGAGCATGCCGTGCAGCAGCCCGGACAGTCCCACGTACCATTCGAGCGCGGGAGCACCGAACCACAAGCCGAGGTCGATGGCGCCGACTGATCCCGCCATTATCCACAGCCACTGTTTCCAGGTGTATGCCCGCCCCACGAGGAACCAGACCAGCACGAGGCCCGCCAGGTTGAGCACGGCATGCGAAACGCCGAGATGCACGAGGTGCCCGGTCAGCAGCCGCCAGACCTCGCCGGCGGCAATGCCGGGTCTGTCGAAGCGCAGCCATTCGCGCCCCGAGTCACCGGTGAGGAGCAGGGCCAGGGCGCACAGCACGACGATGCCGGGCACCAGCCAGGCGAGCGTTGGCAAGGCGCCGAGGCGTGTTTCCTCGCCTTTGCTTAACCCCATGTTTGGTATACTG
>CBDUCE010000340.1:0-2169 GCA_965365575.1 uncultured Gammaproteobacteria bacterium | reverse complement strand
AAGCAGCGTTTCGAGGTCGGGCTCATCGCGATCACCGACGTCCAGGAATCGCAGGCAGCCTACGACCAGGCGGTCGCCAACGAGATCGCCGCCAAGCGGTCACTCGCGACGGCGCGCTACTTTCTGAGCGAAATCACCGGCTCCTATATCAATGAACTCGCTGCGCCCGTCGAAAATGTGCCACTCAAGGCGCCCGACCCGGCGAGTGAACAAGCCTGGCTCGATCTCGCAATGAGCCAGAATCTCGCGCTGGTATCGAGTCGCCTTGACGAAGCGCTTGCCCGCGACGAGATTTCCTTCCGCCGCAATGGGCACTACCCGACCGTCGATCTTGTGGCGAATGTCGGCTCGACGGACTCGAAACAGGACCAGGACAATTTCAACGGCTTCGGAGCGCTGCCCGCGGATAGCGACTTCAGGCGCGACAGCATCGGCATCCAGTTCAACCTGCCGATCTTTTCCGGCGGCACGACGTCGTCGCGCGTGAAGGAAGCCGTCTACCTGCACCGTGCGGCCCGCGAACAGCTGCAGCGCGTCACGCGCGAGACGGACCGGCAAACGCGAGACTCCTACCTGGGTGTTCTGGCGGAAATCAGCCGTGTGCAAGCACTGCAGCAGGCCGTTGCCTCGTCGCGGACGGCGCTCGACGCGACCCAGGCCGGTTTCGACGTCGGCACACGCACCATCGTGGACGTATTGCTCTCGCAGCGAAACCTGTACCTGTCGATCACCAATTACTACCAGGCGCGCTACGACTACCTGCTGAATTTCATGCGCCTCAAGCAAGCGGCAGGCACCTTGCAGGTACAGGACCTCGAGAACCTGGAGCCGTTCCTCGTCGCGCGCAAGCCGCCGGAGGACCAGTTCGCCGAAGAAGCCCGCAAGGGAGCGGAAAAGGAGACGGAATAAGCGCTCAGTCCATAAGCGGCTCGATCATCGCCAACAGACGGGCCAGCGCGCCCCTGTTGCGTTCGAGGATCTCGCGGCCCGCATCTCCCTGACGAGAGGCCGTTTCGGCATCGGACAGCAGCCGGCCGATTTCGGCCGCGAGTTCCGCTGAATCATGCACCAGCTTGCATGCGCCCTTGTCGACGAACATGTCCGCGATTTCCTGGGCGTTGAAAACGTGCGTCCCGCTCACGAGCGGCAGGCCGAGCGCCGCAGGTTCGAGCAGGTTGTGCCCGCCGATGGGCACCAGGCTTCCGCCGACGAAGGCCACGTCGCTGGCCGCATAGAATAGCGTCAGTTCGCCCATCGTATCGCCGAGAAACACCTGCGTGGACGCACTGCAAGGCTCGCCGTCGGTTCGCGCTACGACACTCATTCGCTGCCTCGCCACCATGTCGCGCACACCCGCAAATCGCTGCGGGTGTCTTGGCACAAGGACGAGCAACAGCTCGGGAATGACCTGCAGCAGCTTCCGCTGCGCGTCGAGCACGATCTCTTCTTCGCCTTCATGCGTGCTCGCCGCGATCCAGACTGGCCGCTCCCCGAACAGTTTCGCGCGCAGTTCCTGGCCGCGAACCGCGAGGTCCGCCGGTAACTCGACGTCGAACTTGATATTACCCGTCACGCGCGTGCGCTCGGGCGCAGCGCCCAGAGACAGGAAACGCTCCGCGTCCGCGTCGCTCTGCGCAGCGATGATGATGCCGTGCGACAAGGTCTCCCGAAACAACGGTAGCAGGCGGCGATAGCTGCGCACGGACCTCGGCGAGATGCGCGCACTCACCAGGATCAGCGGAATTTCGCGAACGCCACAGCCGCGGTACAGGTTCGGCCATATCTCGGTTTCGAGGACCAGTGCAATCTCCGGGTTCGTCGCCGCGAAGAAGCGGTCGACCACGGCCGGCGCTTCGAAGGGAATGTAGGTGTGATACACCTCGTCACCGAACAGCGAGGCAACCCGCGCCGCACCCGTCGGCGTGACCGTGGTCACCAGCATCGGCCGTTCGGGATATCGCTTGCCGAGCGCACGGATCAGAGGGACGGCCGCCACGACTTCGCCGACGGAAACCGCGTGAATCCAGATGCAGCTTTCAAGCCGGGGATAGCCGATGCCCAGGCGCTCGCCGATTCGCTGCAGGTAGGAGCGGTTGGCGATGCCGCGTATCAGCCAATAGCCGACGTACGGCAGGTACAGCAGGTAAGTCAGCAGGGTGTAAAGGAATC
>CBDUCE010000339.1:0-2184 GCA_965365575.1 uncultured Gammaproteobacteria bacterium | reverse complement strand
TCCTGAAGGTTGCCCCGGCTTCAAAGGGCCTTTCCCTCAGCCGGTCTCGATGAGTCCCGGCCAGTTTAGGGTTCGAGCGATCGGGCCGTCAAGTGATTGGCTGCAACTTTCGTGAATCATTGATTCGTTTCATCAGTAACCTGGGAGACCAGGCCGACTGCTGTCAAACGGGGCTTGCCAGGAGCCCCGTCATGTATTAGTGTATTAACGCGTTAATACATTGGTACAACAATGAAGCCCAATCGACAGGACAGCAATACGCGGCAGGCCCGTGCCGAGCAGGCCCTGTTCCGTGCCATCGTGGGCCTGAAGAACAGCACGGAATGCGGCAATTTCCTGCGCGACCTGTGTACGCCGGCCGAGCTCCAGGCCCTCGTGGACCGCTGGCAGGTCGTCGAGTTGCTGCAACAGGGCCTCCCTTACCGCCGTATCCACGACATGACCGGGGTCAGCGTCACGACGATCGGTCGCGTAGCCCGCTTCCTGACTGACGGCTTTGGCGGTTACCAGGCGGCGCTCGATCGCACCGGCGAGACCGGCGAGCACTCACACTAAGGAATCCCCCATGGATAACAGAAAGCAGCGCATCAAGATTGCGGTGCAAAAAACCGGCCGCCTGACCGAACACTCGCTGGACCTCCTCGAGCGTTGCGGACTCAAATTCACCCAGAGCAAGGACCAGTTGTTTTGCTTCGGCGAGAACATGCCGATCGACCTGCTGCTCGTCCGCGACGATGACATACCCGGACTCGTCGCGGACGATGTCTGCGACCTGGGCATCGTCGGGTTGAACGTGGTCGAGGAGAAGCGCCTGGGGCGCGAACACGAAGGCCGCGAGACGCTGTTCGATCGCGTCTACGACCTGGACTTCGGGCACTGCCGGCTCGCGATAGCAGCCCCGGAAGAAACCGAGTACACGGGGCTCGAGTCTCTGGAAAACAGCGTAATAGCAACGAGTTATGTGTCTTTATTGAGAGACTTTCTCAAACGCAACGAGATCGACGCCAGGATCGAGTATTTCTCGGGCGCCGTGGAGATCGCGCCGAAGCTCGGCAAAGCCGATTTCATTTGCGACCTCGTGTCCACGGGCAGCACGCTGGCCGCGAACGGACTCAGCGAACGTGAGGTCCTGCTCGAGAGCGAGGCGGTAATCATCCAGACTCGCGCCCCACTGCCGGATGACAAGCAGGAACTCGTCGGCCGTATCCTGCAGCGACTCGACGGCGTTCTGCAGGTTCACGAGAGCAAATACATCATGCTGCACGCGCCGCGCAAAGCCCTCGAGGAGATTCGCGAGCTGTTGCCCGGTAGCGAGGCGCCGACCGTCATCCCCCTGGAGGGGACCAACGACAAGGTGGCCGTGCATGCCGTGTGCCGGGAAAACGTCTTCTGGGAGACGTTGGAAAACCTGAAGGCGGCGGGCGCAAGTTCCTTGCTCGTCCTGCCCGTCGAGAAGATGCTGGCCTGAGCCATGACCCTACGACGCGCAGAATGGAAAGCTCTTGATGAAGCCGCACGGCACTCGTTCTTGCGGCGACCCGCCGTCGAGGACGACGCCGCGATTCGCACCGCGGTCCTGGAGATCGTCGGCGACGTCAAAAGCCGGGGCGACGATGCACTGCACGCCCTCACCGCCCGACTCGACGGCGTCGAACTCGACGACTTGCGCGTGTCCCGGGAAGAAATGGATGCCGCGAGTGCAGAACTGGCGCCGCAGGCCATCGAGGCCATCGATCTCGCCATCGGCAACGTGCGCCGTTTTCACGAGGCGCAGATGCCGCCCGACGTCGTGGTCGAGACCATGCCGGGCGTGCGCTGTGAGCGCGTGAGCCGTGCGATCGACGCGGTCGGCCTGTACGTGCCGGCCGGCACCGCTCCCCTGCCCTCGGCGGCCGTGATGCTTGCGGTACCGGCGGTCATCGCCGGCTGTCGCACGCGAATCGTGTGCACGCCGCCCCGGCCGGACGGCCGTGCGGATCCCGCGGTGGTGGTCGCGTCAGCGCGCGCGGGCGTCACCGATATCTTCAAGATCGGAGGCGCACAGGCGGTCGCGGCGATGGCCTACGGCACGGCCAGCGTGCCGGCCGTCGACAAGATCTTTGGTCCGGGCAACGCGTGGGTCACCTGCGCGAAGGCCGTGGTTGCCGCCGAGCCGGACGGTGTAGCCATCGACATGCCGGCCGG
>CBDUCE010000338.1:0-2226 GCA_965365575.1 uncultured Gammaproteobacteria bacterium | reverse complement strand
CGGCGCCGCCGGCGACGTGGTTGGTCAGGAAGACCCGCGGATCGTAGGCGTCGATCATCGTGTCCACGAGCCCCTGCGACCATTCCTTCACCATGCCGTTCTTGGCGTAGGAGCGAACACCGTGCGCCATCATGGCGTCGGCGCTCGTCTGCATGACCATGTAGTCCTGCACCGCTACGCCGTCGACGGTCGGCTTGCCAATGGCCCGAAGTGGCGCGAGCTCCTTCTCGCCCGCAGCCGGGTCGCCGTTGTAGACGATTTCCATGATGACCGAGTCGCCGGCATCCGGAATCCTCGCCAGCGAAGGCCCGACGTAAAGTTCATCCGACAATCCGGCCGACCATTCGGCATAGAACTCGAGAACCTCGCGAGCCTGTTCGAGAGGCCAGACGATGTTGCCCGAGAGGACGTTGCGATCGAAGGGGTGCAGCTGGTACTCGAATTCCGTTGCGACGCCGAAATTTCCGCCGCCGCCGCGGATAGCCCAGAACAGGTCCGGTTCCTCCTCGGCGCTGACCCAGCGAACGCGGCCGTCGGCCGTGACGATCCGCGCGCCGGTGACGTTGTCGACGGTCAGGCCGTACTTGCGGTTGAGGCGGCCGAACCCGCCGCCCAGTGTGTAGCCGCCGCAGCCGGTGTGCGAGACGACACCGGCGGTGGTTACCAGGCCCTTTTCGAGCGCCGCGCTATCCAGGTTATTGAGCAGCGCACCGCCCTGGACTTGCGCGCGCCGCGTGTCCGCATCCGCCGTTGCCGCGTTCATCTGCGACAGGTCGATCATCAGGCCGCCGTTGCAGACGGACTTCCCGGGCCAGCTGTGGCCGCCGCCGCGCACCGCAACGAGCACGTTGTTGTCACGCGCGAAACTGACGGCATTGCTGACGTCCTCCGCGCTGAGGCAACGCGCGATCAACGCCGGGCGCTTGTCGTGCATGCCGTTCCAGATCATGCGCGCCGAGTCGTATTGCGGGTGTCCTGAGAGCATCACGGGCCCCGACAGGGCGTCGCCGAGCTCTTTGATGGCTGCTTTGCTCAGTTCGATGTCTGCACCGTCCAAAGATACGGCAGCGATGCCCGTCTCGGCCTGAGTAGCGACGGGAGCTTCCTTGCCGCAAGCGGGTAGAAACGCCGCGGCCACGCCGGCTGCAACTGCAGACCGGCAGAATTGACGTCTGTCCATGGTTATTCCCCTATATTATTGAGCGCTTACAACAAGTAGCGCTGTATAGACAAGCAGTTTAGACCAAAGCGGGCGAATAGCCAGACGCGAGGTCTGCTCAGTGTTCCGACTTCAGGTCGCGGCGCATCAGCGCGCCGACAGCCTCTCGGGGTGACGCGCCTTCGTAGAGAATCCGGTAAACCTGGTGGCAGATCGGCATCTCGATCCCGAGTTTCTCCGCCACTTCGTGCACCGCCTGTGCGGCCAGCACACCCTCGACGACCTGCTGGATTTCTTCCTGGGCCTCGTCAACCGATTTGCCAGCCGCCAGCGCGAGGCCCATGCGCCGGTTGCGCGACAGGTTGTCGGTGCAGGTCAGCATGAGATCGCCCATGCCGGCCAGGCCCATGAAGGTTTCGCGTTTCGCGCCCAGCGCGACACCCAGTCGGGTCATTTCGACAAGCCCTCGGGTAACGAGTGCCACGCGCGTGTTGGCGCCGAAGCCGAGGCCGTCGGACATGCCGGCGCCGATGGCGAGAACGTTCTTGACGGCGCCGCCTACCTCGACGCCAATCATGTCGGCCGAGGTATAAGCGCGGAAATTGTCCCCGGACAGCGATATCGCCAGGTCCTGCGCGAAAGCGGCGTCGTTGGCGGCGATCGTCAGCGCGGTAGGCAGCCCGTCGCCGACCTCCCTGGCAAAAGTCGGGCCGGACAGGACGGCAACCGGGCGCTCGGCGCCAAGCACCTCGGCGGCGACGACGTGCGGTAACTTGCCCGTGTGCAGCTCGAAGCCCTTGGTCGCCCAGCAAATCCTGGCGCCATTCGCGAGCAGCGGCCTGATGGCTTCCAGGGTCTCGCGGAAACCATGGCTGGGAACCGCGACCAGGATGTCGCGGACACCATCGAGGCATTCGTCGAGTTCGACTATGGCTTCGAGGTTATCGGGGAACGCCGCACCCGGCAGGTAGCGGGCATTCACACCCTCCTCGCGTATTTGCGCGAGCTGCGCTCGATCGCGCCCCCACAGCCGTATCGGCCGCCCGCGGCGGGCGAACTGCAGCGCC
>CBDUCE010000337.1:0-2245 GCA_965365575.1 uncultured Gammaproteobacteria bacterium | reverse complement strand
AGGTCTCGCGCCGGTTTTCGATCGCTCATCCAGTCGGTTCAGCCTCGCGAGCGGGTGACCCGACCTCGATCGACGTCGGGAAGCCGGTTTCCGCCTCGTAGATTTCACGAAGCAAGCGGCGCCAGCTCTCATACTGTGCCGCTGCCGTTCCCGTCAGGCGGCGCGTCTGGCCTTCCACGTCGATGACCATCGGCGCGGCCTCTGAGCCAAAGGATTCCGACAACTCCTTGATTGCCTCGACGTGTAGCGACGCCTCGGAACGCCGCGAGAAACCGGCAAATATCTGGTCGATGCCCTGTGAAATGCCGATGCTCTGCAGGCTGCGCTGCATGCGCCGCGTCGACGAACTCGAGCTGTCCGTATCGACTGCAAGTGAACCGGCAAGGACGACGACGCCCATCAGCGTCTGCAGCGTGGCGGAGCGCTTGACCTGCCGGTAATTGATGGCTTCTTCGCGAGACGTCTTGCGCCACGCGCTGTAGGGGATCGCGATACCGTAATAGAAATTTGCGTAATGCTCGTTCAGCGTATCCACGACCAGTCGATCGCGCTCGCGAATCTGCCGCAGGCGCGCGACGGCGGGATCGTTTTCGGCGGGCAGGCGCTGGACCTGGACAATACCGTCTTCGTCCGTCGTCAGGTGCTCGCCGAACTGCGCCGGCGACATCGCTCCGAAAAACTGCAGCTCGGAAACCTGGCGGACGCGCCTGATCTCCGCCGGCGGCAGTCCCGCCACGAAGGCCTGCAAATCGTTGGCAATGTCGTTGAACACCTTCTGGTACGGGTCCAGGCGCCGGTCACGCCGCTCCGAATACGACGAGACGCCGGTTTGCGCCGTGTATTTCTCGGAATACCAGTGCCGGCCTGTCGCATCGTCCACCGATATCTCGAGCCTCACGTTCTCGCCGTCGGATTTCTCGATGCGGCCGCTGATAATGACATCAGTAAACGCCTCGCGCGACGGGATCACCCGAACCGCGCCCCAGTGGCCAGTACCCTGCAGTGTCGTCTTTAGGTGGTACGGCAGGTAGCGCGCTTCGGCACCGCGTATTTCTTCGTAGATCCGGGTATCGGCTGGGTCATTATCGTCCGGCACCCCGTCGTCGAATTCGACGACGCCGATATCGAGCAACAGGGCCTCGTCGACAGGGGCATCCGCGACGACGAGCTCGGTTTCTTCGGCAGTAATGACTTCGTTGACGGTACAGCCCTGGGCAGCGAGAACAGCCAGGGCGACAAACGGTGATGCTCTCCTCATTGTTCGCAAACCGTCTCCTTAAATTCCGTTGTACTTACGATACTCTTCCCACAGGCGCTCGCGCAGTTCCGGGTCTTCTTCCGCAAGTGCCGCCTCGCGCAGCTGCCGCGCGATGATATCGTCGTCTACCATTACCGGAATATCGTCCGGCGTGCGCTCACGAACTTCCTCCTCGCTGAGACCGGCGACCGGCGATTCGCGCTGCGCCTGCGGCTGGTTAGCCACGGCTACCGAGCCTGCGCCCGTGCCGCCCGCCGCCTGTTCGCCGAGGCTGATGCCCCCGGCGCCGCCACCGGAGCCGCCGTTACCGCCGAATCCTTCCATGTTGCGGCCGACCGACGCGACTTCCCGCTGCTCTTCGCTCAACACCTCGTCAAACCCACCGATCGATTCGTCCAGTTCGCGGCCGAGGCGCTCGGCGCGCTCGGCGTCCGTCTCGTTAGGAAACTGGCCGGCGCTGCCCGCGCCGCCCGTTCCGGTTCCGCCTGCAGCGCCGCCTTCACCGGCCGCGCCGCCTTCCGCACCATCACCGGCACCACCTCCCGCCGCCTCGGCGGAGTCGCTCGCAGACGCGCCGCCGCCCAGGCACTCACCGGCCTGGCCCATGCCGCCTACGCCACCCGGGAGCGGACCGGTGTCACCGCAGTCGCCGGCACTCTCGCCGTCGCCGCCATCAGCACCTTCCCCGGCAGCACCATCGGCGCCGTCGCCGCCTGCGCCGCCGCTCATTCCGGGCGCGCCTGCCGGCGTCGGGAATTCGATCTGCGGAACGCTGCCGACACCGCCGGACTGCCCGGCACCGCCGCCCGATGAACCGCCGCTGGGTGACGCGCCACCGCCCTGCGAGCCGCCACCGGACGATCCTCCGCCTTGCTGGCCGCCACCCTGTGAACCGCCACCGGACGATCCTCCGCCTTGCTCGCCGCCACCCTGTGAACCGCCACCGGACGATCCTCCGCCTTGTTGGCCGCCGCCCTGCTCGCCGCC
>CBDUCE010000336.1:0-2310 GCA_965365575.1 uncultured Gammaproteobacteria bacterium | reverse complement strand
CACAGTCGCGAAAGAGTAAGAAATTAGAAGCGAAAAAAGCGGCGAAGGCGGGCAGCTAGAACGCCACTCAGCAAGCGAACTGCCTGGCAGAGATTTACGATTGCATTAGGCGTCGGCGATGCATGCTGCCAGAAAGCTCATGGTGCGAAGCCACCGAGCATATCAAAGCACCTGGGTATCCGATTACTCCAGCATTGGCGGCACGCGGAAAAACAATTTCTACGCCTTTACGCTGAACGGCGCATAAGACAAGCAGACCAAACAGTAAGCCCGGCGGTTAACCCCGCCGGGTTTTCTTGTTCGTCTTTATAGGAATGCGGGCTTCCCGCCAACTCGTCGCTGCGCGGCTGCGCCGGTCGATCAGGGTTCGAAGTCCTCAACCACACTCCGCCAGAAAAAAAACGAGGGCCACACGGGCCCTTTTCATTGTTCTGGCGGAGAGGGTGGGATGGCCGCTGCGCGGCGCCGGAGGCGGCTGCGCCGCTGCCCGGCTCGAACAGGGTTCGAAGTCCTCAACCACACTCGGCGAGAAAACAAAACGGCCCCACGAGGGGGCCGTTTTATTTTCTGGCGGAGAGGGTGGGATTCGAACCCACGGTACGGGAGAACCGTACACCTGATTTCGAGTCAGGCCCATTCGACCACTCTGGCACCTCTCCTCAATTCCGCATTTTCCTTTAGCGAGACGCCCTACGGGCGTCGTACACCTGATTTGACTCGTCGCTTCGCTCCTCGCCCCTCCGGGGCGCCTACGGCGTCCAAACCAACTGCGTCGGTTTGTCGAGTCAGGCCCATTCGACCACTCTGGCACCTCTCCGATGCTGCATTGCGGGGCGGGATTGTACGCAGATGCCGCAAACTTTAACAGCATGGACTACGACAAAAACGTTAAAATAGGGCCAAAGTGCCAGGCCGAATCCAGCGCAGCGGGGGAAACACTGCCTGTCCATTCGGTCAAACCAATAAGCGATGCAACACGGAGACAGCCTTTGCGCCTGTTGCTCTACATAACTCTGGCAGCACTGCTCGGCACCTGTTCGTCACAACCACCGCTGCTCGAGCAGGTGCTGGAAGTTGGCGAGCTGCGCGTCGTTACGCGGGACAGCCCCGTCTCCTACATCGAAGGCCCCGACGGGCCTTCCGGGCCCGAGTTTGACCTCGTCAGGGAGTTCGCTGACGAACTCGGTGTCGAGCTCGTCATCAAGACCGTCGACAGCATCTCCGAGATCGTTCCGTACCTGAGTGCCGGCAAGGCCCACATGGCTGCCGCCGGCTTGTCGATCACGGAGTCGCGGCGCGAATACCTGCACTTCAGTCACCCCTATGACATGGTCGACATGCACCTCATCTACAAGCTGGGCACCGGCAAACCCAACGACATCGAGGAAGTCATCGGCCGCCCGATCGAGGTCATGGCGGGGAGCAGCCATGCCGACATGCTGCAGGCCCTTTCGGCCGTTCACCCGGAACTCGAATGGACGGAAAACGCCGATGCCGAGGTCACCGACCTGCTTGCCAAGGTGGCCAACGAAGAAGTCGATTTCACGATCGCGGACAGCACGGAATTCAACATCCAGCGGCACTTTCACCCCGACCTGCGCGTTGCCCTGGATCTCGAACTCGGCGACCCGATCGCGTGGGCGTTTCCGAAGGGCTCCGGCGACAGCCTGCTGGCCCGCGCCGACCGCTTCCTGGTCAACGCGGATCGCGAAGGTTATCTCGCGCGGGTACACGACCGTTACTACGGACACACGAAGAAGTTTGACTACGTCGGCACTCGCAATTTCATCCGGCATTACGAAAGCCGCCTGCCGCGTTACCGGCAGATGTTCGAGGAGGCCGGCGCCAAGTGGGGTGTCGACTGGCGCCTGCTGGCCGCAATCGGCTACCAGGAGTCGCACTGGCGCTCCGGCGCCGTCTCGCCAACCGGCGTGCGCGGCATCATGATGTTGACAGAAGATACGGCCGACTTTCTCGGCATCGACGATCGCGTGGACCCGAAGAACAGCATCTTCGGCGGGGCGCAATACTACGCGCGGCAAACCGAACGCGTTGCGGACACGGTCGATGAGCCGGACCGCACGTGGATGGCGCTCGCCGCCTACAACGTGGGCTTCAATCATCTCAAGGACGCCCGCATGATCGTCGACTGGCAGGGCGGCAATCCGGACACGTGGATCGACGTATCCAGGGCGCTGCCGCTACTTGCGCAGCGCAAGTGGTACACGAAATTGCCTTACGGCTACGCGCGCGGATGGGAGCCGGTGCTGTACGTCAACAACATCCGCAGCTACTACAACATCCTGAAAT
>CBDUCE010000335.1:0-2319 GCA_965365575.1 uncultured Gammaproteobacteria bacterium | reverse complement strand
GGCTTTCATGAACGCTTCGTACTCCGCCTTGTCCGGCTGCATGTCGGCCGAGCTCTCGAACCTGACAACCAGCAATACGTTAAAATCGCCACCGTTCGGCAACTGGCTCACATAGATGCCGTAATCCTTGATCTGACCAAGTTCCATGGCCACTTCATTGGCAGGCACCCATGAGTCTCTCAGTCCCTCCAGGTACTTGTCGATCATGTTGGAATCGACCTTGATCGTCGTGACGTTCGATACTCCCTCGCTGACCTCGTAATCAGTCCAGGGCTCAAGGTCCGCCGACGCGATACCCGCGAAACAGACCAGTACGAGCCCCGTAAACAGTTGGCTTATTCTCATTTGTTGTTCTCCCTGATTATTGCTTAAACGCTTGATTTACGATGGCCAGCACGGCCAATCGCTCGGCCGAACACTACGCACTTTCGGCTGGGATTGCGAGGTGGCGAGCGCAGGCGCGGTTTCACACCGCGGCTGCTTGCGTCAGTTCGCCTCTGAAAACGGTGATGGCGTGGCCGCCGAGCAATACGCGATCGCCGGACAGGCGCACCCGGACGACACCACCGCGCGACGAAGCCTGGAAGGCCGTCAACTCGGTCTTGCCGAGCCGCTCGCCCCAATACGGCCCGAGGCAGCAATGCGCCGAGCCGGTCACCGGGTCCTCGTCGACGCCGACGCCCGGCGCGAAGAACCGCGATACAAAATCGAAAAGGGGGTCGTCCGAGGTGCTGGTGACAATCACGCCGCGGCATCCGAGCTCGCCGAGTCGCCGGAAATCAGGCCGCGATTTCCTGACATCGGTCTCCGATCCCACCTCGACCAGGATATCGAACGCGGACCGGCCGACCTGCTCCGGAACGACACCGAGCGCATCGCCGAGCTCGCGTATCCGTGCTTCGTCCGGGTCCAGGGGAGCGGGACTCGTCGCGGGGAAATCGAGCTCGATGATGTCTCCGTTCCGCGCCGCCGTCAGCACGCCGCTGCGGGTCTGAAAGCGGATCTCTGCATCCCCGGCCACGCGCCCCTCCGACCACAGCGCATGCGCAGCAGCCAGCGTTGCGTGACCGCAAAGATCCACCTCGACGGTCGGCGTGAACCAGCGCAAGTCGAAGCCGTCTTGGGCAGGACGCAGGAACGCCGTCTCCGACAGGTTCATCTCCTCGGCGACGGCCTGCATCCATTGTGCGTCGCGTTCGTCGTCCAGCAGGCAGACAGCGGCCGGGTTGCCGGTATACGGCCGCTCCGCAAAAGCGTCGATCTGCAGGCAGGTAACCGGCACCCGGGTCAGGCACTCAATCCTGCGGCACGACGCCCGTCTTCGTCGCGACGTGCGCCGCGGCAAGCAGGCGGCTGGTATTCACCGGTTTGCTCATCAACGTGCAATTGTCCACCGGCCGCGCCTCCTTCACCACCTTCGAGGTGTCGCCGCTGACGATGAAAGCGGGAATGTTCACGCCGTAATGTTCGCGAATCCCCGTTACCGCCTCGACGCCCGTGGAACCGTCCAGCAGGTGAAAATCGGAAATCAGCAGCGACGGCACGGTGTCCAGGTGCGCGATGATCGCATCGGCCTCCGGCGCCGATTTCGCCGTTGCCACGCGGTACCCCTCCGCTTCGAGCAACATCCCCCAGGCGTTCGCGACGTTGACGTCGTCCTCGATCAGAATGACCGTGCCGACGCCGCCAGACTCCTCGGTGGCCGCGGTCACGGCTTCTTCGCCGTGCACCTGCTGTGCCGCATCGACGATAGGAATCGAAACATGGAACTTCGAACCCTGACCGGGCGTGGACTCGACGCCGATATCGTGCTCCAGCAAATCGGCGAGCCGCCTCACGATGGCAAGGCCGAGACCGAAGCCCTCGGTGCTCGAGCCGGGTGTCTTGGTCTGGTGGAACTCCTTGAATATTTCTTCGAGCTGGTCCGCCTCGATCCCGATGCCGGTATCGACCACTTCGACCCGGCAGACCTCGCCCGCGCAATCGCAGTTCATCTGCACTCGGCCGCTGTCCGTGTAGCGAATAGCATTCGACACCAGGTTCTGAATGATCTCGCTGAGCAGGTTAGGGTCGCTGCGTACCGCGACCGCGCAGGGCTCCGACGAAAACTCCAGGCCCTTGTGGCTCGCCTGGCGCCCGAATTCCGCCGACAGCCGATCGACGATCCGCTGCATCGGGAATTCCTCGATTTCGGGCGTCACGACGCCAGCGTCGAGCCGGCTGATATCGAGGAGAGAATTCAGCAGGTTGGTCATCGCGGTCAACGAATGCTCCTGGCTGTCGATCATCTCCCTGGCGCGCTCATCCTTGACGGTGCGG
>CBDUCE010000334.1:0-2320 GCA_965365575.1 uncultured Gammaproteobacteria bacterium | reverse complement strand
GCAGAGACGCCCGGACCGGTCAAGGACACGAAGCTTACACCGCGCATTACCGAGACGGCGAAAGCGCTCTGGTACGTCTATCTTGCGTTCACGATCGGCTGCTTCGTCTCCTACATGCTGGCCGGCATGGGCTGGTTCGACGCCCTGTGTCATGCCTTTTCGACGGTGGCCATCGGGGGCTTCTCGACGCACGACCTGAGCATCGGCTACTTCGACAGCGCGGCTGTGGATCTCGTGGCGATCGTGTTCATGTTCTTCGCCGGCATCAATTTCTCACTGCATTTCTACGCCTGGCGTTACGTGTCCGTGAAACACTATTCCCAGGACCCGGAGTTTCGCGCCTACACCTTCGTGTTGTGTGTAATCTCGGTCCTGGTTATCGCCGCGCTGCTGTATTTCAGCACCTTCGGGACGGTGGGTGGCGCCATCGTCAACGGACTGTTCCAGGCCGTGTCCATTGCAACGACGACCGGCTTCACCACGTCCGACTTTTCCGCGTGGCCAACGGCGATTCCGGTGCTGCTCATATTTGCGAGCTTCGTCGGGGGCTCTGCCGGCTCGACGGCCGGCGGCATAAAAGTCATCCGCTGGTTACTGGTCTACAAACAGGGCGTCCGCGAGATCGTTCGCCTGGTGCATCCTTCGGCCGAGATCCCCGTCAAGCTCGGCAACAAGGCCGTGCCGTACCGGGTCGTCGACGCAGTCTGGGGTTTCTTCTCGATTTACGTCATCGTCTTTGCCGGAATGATGCTCGCGATGATGGCGACCGGCCTGGACCAGGTAACCGCGTTTTCAGCCGTTGCGGCCACACTCAACAATCTCGGTCCCGGCCTCGGTGACGTATCGAAGGGCTTCATGTCACTCTCGGACGTCGCGAAATGGATAGCGATCGCCGGCATGTTGCTCGGGCGTCTGGAGATCTTCACGTTGCTCGTGCTGGTCACGCCGACGTTCTGGCGGCGCTGAGCCTTGAAGGAACGGCCGGCCCTCAGCAGCGTCCCGGAGGTCTTCGACAGGATCAGTATCGTGTCCGGGCGTATAACGTCCTGGCTGTCTCTCGTCATGGTAATCGTGACGGTCATCGTCGTCGTCATGCGTTACGTATTCGACGCCGGCGCCGTGTGGCTGCAGGAATCCGTCGTCTGGATGCATGCCGTCATGTTCATGGTCGGGGCCGCCTATACGCTGCAGCAGGATGAACATGTACGCGTGGACATCTTCTATCGCGGCATGTCCGAGCGCCGGCGCGCCTTTATCGACCTCCTCGGCACGCTGCTGTTCCTGCTGCCGCTGTGTGTCTTCCTCGGCTACAAGGCCTGGGATTTCGTGGTGGTTTCCTGGCAGCTGGCCGAGTCTTCCCGCGAGCCGGGCGGCATGCCGTATCCGTTCGTACCGCTGCTGAAGTCCGTGTTGCTGGTCATGCCCCTGCTGCTCGCGCTGCAGGGCGTGGCGATGCTTATCCGTGCACTGCGGATCCTGCGGGGGCGGCGCTGATGGAGTGGATGGCGCTGCTGCTGTTCGCGGCGGTGATAATCGCGCTGCTCGCCGGTTTTCCGGTGGCCTTCACGCTCGGCGGAACGGCGCTCCTGTTCGCCGCGATCGGCGCGGTTACGGGCATCTTCAATGAGGCCCTTTTGTCCAGCCTGCCGAACCGGGTTTTCGGCATCATGGGCAACGAGACTCTCGTTGCGGTGCCGTTGTTCGTTTTCATGGGCGTCACGCTCGAACGGGCACGCATCGCGGAGGAGTTGCTCGATACACTGAGCCGGGTCTTCGGAAGCCTGCGCGGCGGGCTGGGAATATCGGTAACCCTGGTGGGCATGTTGCTCGCCGCGAGCACCGGCATTGTCGGCGCAACCGTGGTCACGATGGGCCTGTTGTCGCTGCCGACCATGCTGCGGCGCGGCTATTCCGCCGAGGTCGCAACCGGCACGATCTGCGCATCCGGGACGCTGGGCCAGATCATCCCACCGTCGATCATCCTCGTGATGCTCGGCGACGTGATGTCCAGCGCCTACCAACAGGCACAGGTGGCGTCGGGAGTCTTCTCACCGAAGACGGTATCGGTGGGCGACCTGTTTGCGGGGGCGCTGATCCCCGGGCTGTTGCTGGTCGTCCTCTATGTCCTCTACCTGCTTGGCGCCGCCTTCTTCAAGCCCGCGCTGATGCCCGCTTATCAGCGCAGCGAGGAGGACACGGTTTCGTTCCTGCAGATCCTGCGCGCGCTGCTGCCGCCGTTGCTGCTGATTTTCGCGGTACTGGGCTCGATCCTCGCCGGGCTCGCAACACCGACGGAGGCGGCCGGTGTCGGCGGCATGGG
>CBDUCE010000333.1:0-2348 GCA_965365575.1 uncultured Gammaproteobacteria bacterium | reverse complement strand
AGAAGAAAATTAACGCCACGAATACGTATATCGATCCTTGCTGCGCGAACCAGAAACCGAGCTTGTATCCGCCCAGAGATATGTTATTGAGCGGCTCGACGAGAATGATTCCGAAAACGAAGGAAACGACAAACCAAATTGCGAGGCAAAGGCTTATGAGGCGCAAATTTGCCTTCCAGTAGTCGGCTTTCTGAGACATACGTCCCCCTTATGATGCTTTTATTGGATTTGTCACCTGCGCAATCTATCAAACGGGGTTATCGCGCCAGTACAGACTTTAGTCGTAGGTAGCGAAACACAGCATCAGCAACGGAGACGAGCTTGATAAAACTTTATTAATATAATCCGTGCCTTACGAGCCAATCACCGTTGCTCGGCAGCGCCTCCTGTCGCCCGCGTTCGACGATAGTAGTAGACTTTAAAAAGAACTACAGAGCACCCGCACAAGGGTGCCGAAAACCAAAGAGGGGAGATCGTCGCGTTGATCAGCTGGTGGGCGCTGCTGTTGTTGTCGCTGGGCTATGTCTCGCTCCTGTTCGCGATCGCGCACTGGGGCGACAAGGCAGACCCGAACCGGTTTTCCGGCGCTGCGCGTGCAACGATTTACGGCCTGACGCTGGCGGTCTACTGCACATCCTGGACATTCTACGGCGCCGTCGGGACCGCCGCACAGAGCGGCTGGGGCTACCTGCCGATCTATCTCGGCCCGATGCTGGTCATCTTTTTCGGCTGGGGGATGATTCAGCGCATTATTTCAGTCAGTAAACGCCAGAACCTGACGTCGATCGCCGACTTCATTGCGGCACGTTACGGCAAGGCACGCAGCCTGGCGGTACTGGTCACCGTACTGGCCACCATCGGCTCGATACCCTACATCGCCTTACAGCTCAAGGCCGTCGTTGCGGGTTTCGATATCGTTTCCAATTACTCGTCTGCGGGCGCCGCCGAGAACGACACGGCCTTCGTATTCGCCGCGGCTCTGGCGGTATTCGCCATACTGTTCGGAACCCGCAAGATCGACGTTACAGAGCACCACGACGGCCTGATGCTCGCGGTGGCATTCGAATCGGTCGTCAAGCTCCTGGCCTTCGTGGCCGTTGGGCTGTTCGCCTGGTCGCTGCTCGGCAACACGCCTGCGGTTTCTCCCGAAGCCGCAGCCCGGGCAACGGCAGCCTTCCGGCTCGATCATGTGCCCGACATGTTCGTCACGCAGCTGATACTGGCCAGCGCCGCGATCTTCTGCCTGCCGCGGCAGTTTCACGTCGCCGTCGTTGAAGCCTACGAAGACGCCAACATACGGCCGACGCGCTGGTCGTTCCCGCTCTACCTGCTGATATTTTCCGCGTTCGTTATTCCGATCACGATCGCCGGGCTCAAGATTCTGCCGCCCGGCGAGTTCAATGGCGACGCCTTCGTACTCGCACTGCCCATGCAGGGCGAACATACCTTGCTGACCATGCTGGCGTTTCTCGGCGGATTTTCCGCAGCAACGAGCATGGTGATCGTGGCCAGCGTTGCGCTGTCCACGATGATCAGCAACGAGATCGTCATCCCTGCGCTCATGAGCATCAAGATGCTGGGATTGTCCGAGCGCGACGACTACACGCGCATCCTTATGCACGTCCGCCGGGGCGCCATCGTCGGCATCGCCGCGCTCGGCTATTTCTACCTGGAGGCGACGGATCAGTCTGCCGCGCTCGCGTCGATCGGGCTGCTGTCGTTCGCCGCGGCCGCGCAGTTCGCGCCGCTGATCGTGTTCGGGCTCTATTGGCCCGGCGCAACACGCTCCGGCGCCATCGCCGGGCTTTGCACCGGCTTCGTGCTGTGGTCCTACACCCTGTTCCTGCCGAACCTCGCGCGTGCGGGCGCGTTCAGCGACGCGTTCATCACGGAAGGGCTCTTCTCGCAAGCATGGTTGCGTCCCGAGGCGCTACTGGTGGATATGCAGACCAACTCGCTGACACACGGCGTTGCCTGGTCGCTCGGCGTAAACATACTGGTCAGCGTCATCGTGTCGATGATGACGCGGCAGTCGCTGGTCGAGAAGATCCAGGCCCGGACCTTCGCCGGCCCGGCCAGCGGCTTCGGGCCGGTACGCGCGGCGGTCGCACGGCACGATATCACCAACTCGGACCTCCGCTCGCTCGCGGAACGCTTCCTGGGCGTGCACAACGTGGAGCGGTCCTTCGCGGACTTCGCGGCATCGACTAACATCGACCTGAACTCCTCGGGCCCGGCAGACAGGCGGCTGCTGCTCTATACCGAGCGGCTGATCGCCTGCGCCTTTGTCGTAGCGTCGGCTCGCGTCGTGATGACCGCCGCTTTGCCCAAGACCGGCCCCGAGACCG
>CBDUCE010000332.1:0-2389 GCA_965365575.1 uncultured Gammaproteobacteria bacterium | reverse complement strand
AGACAGGTAACGGCCGACAGAAGATCTACAACGTCGCATGGTCGGACCACCGAACGATGGACGAACACGGCAACCTCCCACCGGTTGGGGATACAGTCGACGTCTCGAGCGCGACATACACGAATTCGATCGGCGACAACGAACTCGCCGGTGTCTGGACGGACCCGGACTTCGATCCGTCACAGCACGCGGTGTATTACGCGCGCGTGATCGAGATCCCGACGCCGCGCTGGAGCACTTACGACGCGGTCAAGCTCGGCATGGAGCCGCACCCCGGTGCCCCGACGACGCTGCAGGAACGCGCCTGGACATCGCCGATCTGGTATACCCCGGCGCCGGACCTGGTGAAGAAGGCGGACTTCTATCCGGGGCTGCTGGAGAAGCTCAGGCCATCGAACTTCGATGAGGGTACGATCGACCAATACTGATCGTCGCGGTCCTGCCGACCGATTGCGAAAAGGAGACGGCTTGCCGTCTCCTTCTTCGTCCAGGCACTAAGGAGTTACATTGTTAGAGAAGTTGAAGAGAATCGCCCGCGAGCCGCTGATGCATTTCCTGCTGATCGGTGTGGGTATCTACACCGCTTACGGGCTGCTCGCCGCCGGCGAGGACGAGAGCGACGAACGCCGGATAACGGTCAGCGCTAGTGATGTGCAGGCACTGGGCGACCAGTGGACCAGGCTCTGGGGACGCCCGCCGACACAGGAGGAACTCGCCGGCACCGTGCGTGATCACGTGCGTACGCAGATTCTCTACAAGGAAGCGATGGCGATGGGCCTCGACAAGGGCGACTTCGTGATCGAGCGGCGCCTGGCGCAAAAGGTCGAGCTGCTGGCGCAAGGATTGATAACGCCGGAAGACCCGGGTGAGGAAGAGCTGCGTGCCTGGTATGACACGCATCAGGAAAACTACAGGCAGCCGGACCTGTACACGATCACGCACGTGTTCTTCGACCCCGACAAGCGTGACGCGACGACGCTCGATGATGCCGCAGTCGCGCTGGAGAGGCTGAGCGCACTCGACTCGGTGCCCGACGATTTCGCGTCCTACGGCGATCGCTTCATGCTGCAAAACTACTATCCGGGCCGCACGGAACTCGAACTGCGGAAGCTGTTCGGCAGGGGTTTCGTGGAACAGATCGTCAATCTCGAACCCGGTATCTGGCACGGGCCGGTGCTGTCCGGTTACGGCACCCATCTGGTGATGATCAGCGACGTGCTCCGCCCTCCGGTGCCGGCGTTCGAGGCGGTCGAAGTGCAGGTCCGCGAGGAATGGTTCAAGACGCAGATCGACGAGATGAGCGATCGCTTCGTCGACAATCTGATCGCGCGCTACGAGATCGACGTCGAGGAAGTCTCGGTGCCGATCACGGTGCCGGGGAGCGGGGCCCGCCAGTGATGTTCAGGCGTCTCCTGCTCGGTCTCGCGGGCATCGTGCTGGCGGCGACGACCGCGGTCGCCGACGAGTTCAAGCCGGCGCTGCTCGAGATCACCGAGACCGAGCCCGGCTGGTACGCCGTGACCTGGAAGGTGCCGCTGCAGAACGGGCGGCCACTGTCGCTATCGCCGAGCCTGCCGGACAATCTCGAGCAGATGGGGCCGGCGTCCGGCCGTGTCATGCAGGGATCAAACGTCGAGCAGTCGACCTGGCGAGCGACCTCCGGCTCCCTGGTCGGCGCCACGATAGCGATCGCCGGCCTGTCAGCACTGCCTATCGACGTTATTGTCCAGATTGACATGGCGGATGGCAGCGAGCACTCGGCGATACTGCGTCCGGCATCGCCGACCTACGTGGTTCCCGAGAGAGCGACAAAATGGGCGGTCGCGGGGTCCTATTGGAAGATTGGCACGATCCATATTCTCGAGGGCTACGATCATCTGTTGTTCGTGCTGGCGCTGCTACTCATTATTCCCAATCTGTGGATGCTGTTTAAGACGATCACAGCATTTACTCTCGCGCACAGCGTGAGCCTTGCACTGGCGACGCTGGGCGTAGTCAACATGCCTGGTGCACCGACCGAGGCCGTGATCGCCCTGAGTATCCTGTTCCTTGCGGTCGAGATCGTGCACAGCCGCGAGGGTCGCGTTACCTTCACCGAGAAATATCCCTGGGTGGTTGCTCTTGCGTTTGGGCTGGTGCATGGCCTCGGCTTCGCCGGCGCGCTGGCGGAGGTGGGCTTGCCGGAACGGGAGATTCCACTCGCACTGCTGATGTTCAATGTCGGCGTAGAAACAGGCCAGATTCTCTTCGTCTGCGGCGTACTTGTTGTGACCTCACTGATTAAGCGAGTGCCAGTCGGCTGGCCTGCCGGTAGTTGGCGGCTGATACCTTACGCAATCGGCGGCACGGCCGCGTTCTGGACCGTGCAGCGGATCGGTTCATTCGCCAT
>CBDUCE010000331.1:0-2405 GCA_965365575.1 uncultured Gammaproteobacteria bacterium | reverse complement strand
GTGACTGGCACTTAAAGTCACTGTCCCCATCTAGATGCATTTGAAGTATTCGAAGGGTTCGAGGCATTCCTTGCAGCGGTACGAGGCTTTGCAGGCCGTTGAGCCGAACTCGCTGACCCGTTCCGTCGCCGTTGCGCTGCAGCGCGGGCAGGCCACCTGGCGCTCGCCTCGCAGCAGCGCGCGCTTCCCGGCGCCACGCTCGGGCGGCGCGATGCCGTAGCCCCGCAGCTTTTCGCGGCCCTCCTCCGAAATCCAGTCGGTCGTCCACGGCGGTGACAACACGCGCTTTATCTCGACGTCATCGACACCGTGGTCGTGCAGGGCATCCAGCACGCTCTTCTCGATGACCTCGGTGGCCGGGCATCCCGAGTAGGTTGGCGACAGTGAAACGGTCACCCGTTCCCCGATTTCTACCTCGCGGACGATGCCGAGATCGGTGATCGACAACACCGGAATCTCGGGGTCGGCCACCTGGCCGAGCCAGCGCAGGATCTCGTCCCGGCTGTGGGCAGCCGCTACCAACTCGCACCCGGATGCGAGCGCTGCAGGTACTGCATCTCGGCAATCATGTAGCCGAGGTGCTCGGTATGGCGCCCGGCCTTGCCGCCCGACGCCATGCCGCCATCTTCCGGCTTTTCCAGCGTGGCGTTGATGAGTATCGCGTCGATGTCGGCGAGCCAGCGCTTACGGAGTTCCTCCAGGTTCGGGCCGCCCCAGGCTTTCTCCATGATGGTATCGATCTCGTCCGCCTCGAACATCTCGCCGGTGTAACGCCACAGCTCGTTAACCGATTCCTGTACGCGCCGATGGCTCTCCTCGGTGCCATCGCCAAGCCGCACGAGCCACTGCGTGTTGTGGCGCAGGTGATAGCGGATCTCCTTTTCGGCGCGCGCGGCAATCTCCGCAACGCGCGCATCCTCGCAGCCAGCCAGTGCTTCGAGCTGTGCGAAGTAGAACAGCTCGAACAACACCAGCTTCGCGATGGAGTCGCCGAAATCACCGTTCGGCTGCTCGAGCAACAGCAGGTTGCGGAATTCGTTTTCGTCGCGCAAGAAAGCGAAGTCGTCCTCGCCTCGGCCCTTCCCTTCCAGCTCGCCGGCACAGGTGTAGAACATGCGTGCCTGCCCGATGTAATCCAGCGCGAAGTTCGCATTCGCGAGCTCTTCCTCGAGTTCCGGGTACGCGGCGACGAGTTCGATCATGCGCTGGCCCAGCACCAGCGCGTTGTCGCCGAGGCGCGTCACGTAAGCAAGCAGGGCGCTTTCCTTGTTCACAGGTTCTCGACCCCGTCAGGCATGTCATAGAACGTGGGATGCCGGTAGATCTTGTCCTCGGCGGGCTCGAAAAACGCGGCCGTTTCCGCCGGGTCCGACGCCACAATCTGGCTGGACCTCACGACCCAGATGCTCACACCCTCGCTGCGGCGCGTATAGGTGTCGCGCGCCGCGTCGAGTGCCATCTGGTCGTCGGCGGCGTGGATGCTGCCGGCATGACGATGGCTCAGCCCCGACTTGCTGCGGATGAAGACTTCGTAAAGCGGCCATTCCTTCTCAGACATTCGTCTATCCCCTATGCCGCGTCTTTCGCGGCATGCTTTTCGGCGTAGGCACGCGCGGCTTCGCGTACCCAGGCGCCGTCGTCGTGCGCCTTGCGGCGCTTCGCCATGCGCTGCTCGTTGCACGGGCCGTTGCCCGCGAGCACGTCGTGAAATTCCTGCCAGTCGATTTCGCCATGCCGGTAGTGCCCCGTCTTTTCGTCGAACTCGAGTTCGTCGTCCGGCACCTTCAGACCCAGGAACTCGGCCTGCGGCACGGTGACGTCGATGAACTTCTGCCGCAGCTCGTCGTTAGTGAATCTCTTGATCTTCCATGCCATCGACTGCGCGGAGTGCTTCGAGTCCTTGTCGCTCGGGCCGAACATCATGAGCGAGGGCCACCACCACCGGTTCAGCGCGTCCTGGGCCATCGCCTTCTGCTTGTCGGTGCCGTTGCAGAGCGCCACCAGGATGTCGAAACCCTGGCGCTGGTGAAAACTCTCTTCCTTGCATACGCGGATCATCGCCCGCGAATAAGGCCCGTAGGAACAACGGCACAGCGGGATCTGGTTCATGATCGCCGCGCCATCCACCAGCCAGCCGATCGCGCCGATGTCTGCCCAGGTCAGAGACGGGTAGTTGAAGATGCTCGAGTATTTCGCCTTGCCGCTCAGAAGATCCGCCACCATCTGGCTGCGGGAAACGCCGAGCGTTTCCGCCGCGCTGTATAAATAGAGCCCGTGGCCGGCCTCGTCCTGGATCTTCGCGAGCAGGATGGCCTTGCGCTTCAGCGTCGGCGCCCGCGTCAGCCAGTTGCCTTCCGGCTGCATACCGATGATCTCGGAGTGCGCGTGCTGGGATATCTGCCGGA
>CBDUCE010000330.1:0-2423 GCA_965365575.1 uncultured Gammaproteobacteria bacterium | reverse complement strand
TTTTCGGCATTCTAGCGCGATGCAGGTCCAGCAGCACCTTGCGGCTCTTGAGTTCCCTGCCGTCCAGGTGGTGCCGAATCACTTCTCGCAACAGGCGCCCGGCGTCACGCAGTACGTCCGGGTCTTCGAACCGTGCAGCGGCAATCCCACGCAGGCGAACACCCGCAAATACCATCGGTCCCTCGCTGCGTGTAACGCTTACGGGACCCTGCTCGACGCGGTATTCATAACAGCGCTGTTCCTCGATCGGCTCGTGCAGGTTGGCATCGTATTGGAGATTGAGTGCATAACCGAGCAACCGCAGAAGCTCCATCTCGAACACCCGCAGATTGGCCGCGAGTTCGCCGCTCTGCGCAAGCGCCGCAAGGGTCTGCGCATAAGTATCAAATATCTCCGGCTGCGGGTCGTGCCGGTGCAGGAAGTTCAGCACGAGCTCGTTGACATAGTAGGCAGACAGCAGCGCGTCTCCGCTGAGCGACAGCGGCGGCGCGTCTATTTCCGCCCCCGTCAACGTACCGAGATCGGAGCGCAAGAACCACGACAGGCGCAGCGGCTGGAAAGGCCGCAGTATGCCGCGTAATTTCGATTTCGCCGAGCGGCTGCCGCGTGCGACGAGCGAGATTTTGCCGTGCTCGCGGCTGATCACGTCGAGCAACTGGCTGGTATCCCGAAAAGGCCGGTGATGCAGTATGTACGCCGGCTGTTGCTGGACTCGACGCGTCGCCGTCATCGCGTTACGGAGATTCGTAGCCGAGGTTCAGAAGATCCTGTTCGCTGTCCGCCCAGTTGTCCTTCACCTTGACCCATAATTCGAGGTGCACGGGCTGATGCAACTGCTTCGCGAGCGCGAGGCGCGCTTCCTGGCCGATCTTCTTGAGCATCAGGCCGCCCTTGCCCACGACGATGCCTTTCTGACTGTCGCGCTCAACCCAGATGACCGCGTGAATCGTGAGCCGGTCGCGATCCTGTGAGTACTGCTCCACCTGGACGGTCAAACCGTAGGGCAATTCGTCGCGCAGGTGGACCGTCAGCTTTTCGCGAATGGCTTCCGCCGCGTGGAACTGCGGGCTGCGATCGGTTTGCATCTCGGCCGGGAACAGCGGCGGCGACTCCGGCAGGCAAGGACGAATACTGGCCGCGAGTACGTCGAGATTGTCGCGTTTGCGCGCCGAGACCGGGATGATCTCGACAAAATCATGCCGCCGCGACAATTCATCGATAGCCGCGAGCAGGCGTTGCTTCGGGTGAACCGCATCGATCTTGTTGAGCAAGGCGATGCACGGAACCTTCGCAGTCTTAATTCGCTCGAGTACGTCTTCGTCTTCCGCTGTCCAGCGTGTCGCCTCAACGACGAACAGGGCAAGATCGGCATCGGCAAGCGCGCTGACGGCCGTCCGGTTCATCAGCCGGTTCATCGCACGCCCGGCGTTGCGGTGCAGCCCGGGAGTGTCGACGAACACGATTTGCTCGCTCTCGCCTGTCCGGACCGCGAGTATGCGGTGCCGGGTCGTTTGGGGTTTGGCGGTGACGATACTCACCTTCCTGCCCATCATCGCGTTGATGAGCGTCGACTTGCCCACGTTCGGCCGCCCCACCACCGCAACGAATCCGCAGCGAAACCCGTCTTCAGCCATCGCCCTGGTCCGTGGTCAGCCTGGCGAGCATGCGCCGGGCGGACCGCTGCTCCGCGCTGCGCCGCGACGGGCCCTCCCCGGGGGCCGGCTCCCGGTCCGGTACGTGGCAGTGCACCTCGAAGCGCTGCTGGTGAGCCTTGCCGGTTACGTTGACGAGTTCATAGTCGGGTGGCGCGGCGCCGCGCGCCTGCAGCCACTCCTGGAGGCGGGTCTTGGGATCGCGCAGGTCGTCGGCATGCGGGAGTTCACCGAGTTTATCCCCGAAAATGCGATGAATCAGTTCCGCCGCCGTATCGAAATCGCTGTCGAGATACACGGCACCGAACAGGGCCTCCAGCGCATCCGCTAAGATGGACTGGCGCCTGTGCCCGCCCGTCTTGCGTTCACCGCTGCCAAGGATCAACTGTTCACCGATTCCCAGTTCGGCCGCAATGTCCGCCAGCGACGTATCGCGCACGAGGGACGCGCGCAGTCGGCTCAGATCGCCCTCGGGGGCATCGGGCAGCATGTGGAACAGCGCCTCGGAAATCACGATATCGAGGACCGCGTCGCCGAGAAATTCGAGGCGCTCGTTGCTGTCGCCGGGCGCGCTTCTGTGCGTCAGCGCCTGCCGCAGCAGGCGCACATCACTGAAACTGTAGCCCAGGGTCTTGCTCAGCCAGCGTTCGGCATTGTCCAAGATAATCGCTCTGCAGTGTCGCGCCGCCTGATGACGCGACGTCTCCGGCCGTAGTCAACGGCTTGTTGTTATCGCCGCACCAGCACCGCTTTGTCAAACTCGACGGAAAA
>CBDUCE010000329.1:0-2448 GCA_965365575.1 uncultured Gammaproteobacteria bacterium | reverse complement strand
ATCGCCGTGGTCTTCGAGTCCTCGACGAAGACGATCAATAACTTGAACTGCATCAGATAACCTCCTTGGAAGTCGATTTTGCCCCATTTCGCGCTTCGGTTTTGTGGCGGCTGGCTACTCTCTCGCGGAGCGCGCTCAACTGCGCATACGCCAGGACAGAAATAATCGGGAACAGGCTTGCGAACGCGACGAGACCGAACCCGTCCAGCAACGGACTTCGGCCGGGAACGGTCTCCGCCAGGCCCAGGCCGAGCGCCGTGATCAGCGGCACGGTGACCGTCGAGGTTGTGACGCCGCCGGAGTCGTAGGCGAGCGGGATGATCAGTCGCGGCGCCCATATCGTCTGGATAACGACAATGATATAGCCAACGAGGATAAAGCCCTGCAGCGGCAGACCCGTTACGATCCTGAAACAGCCCAGGCTGACGCCCACCGCCACACCGATTGCCACTGCGACCCGCAGGCCCCATACATGGATCGCGCCGCCGGATGTTTCGTTGGCTTTCATGGCGACCGCGAGCAATGCCGGCTCTGCGATCGTGGTTGCAAAGCCGATGGCAAGTGCAAAAACGTACACCCACACGTAGTTGGTCCAGTGGAAGTCCAGCGTTTCAGCACCCTGCATCAGGAATTCCGGATGCGTCAGTTGCTCCGCCATGAGTCGCCCGAGCGGGAACAGTGCCTGCTCCAGCCCGACCAGGAACAGGCCGAGGCCGAGTATCGTGAATACGATACCTGCGGCAAGGCGCCGAACATTCCGGATCGGCTGCCGGATCACGAACACCTGGAATAGTATGATGAACAGGACTATCGGCAACACGTCCATCGACGTCGACAGGATGGTCTTCACTCCGGGGCCAATCATATCCACGCGATGATGCTCCCGTAAGCCATGACGAAGATCATGGGCGTCAACGACGCAAACGCGATCAGTCCGAAGCCGTCGGTCATGGGGTTGCGATCACGAAGCGACGATGCCATGCCGACGCCGAGGGCTGCGACCAGCGGCACGGTAACGGTCGACGTCGTTACCCCGCCCGAGTCGTAGGCGATGCCGACGATCTCCGGCGGCGCAACGATCGTCATTGCAATGACCATTGCGTATCCGGAGATGATCAGGAGCGGCAGCGACCAGCCGAGCAGTATGCGCAGCACGCCGACCAGCAACGCGGTACCGACGGAGAGCGCTACGGTGAGACGCAGGCCCAGGACGTAACGCGACCGGGCCTCATCCGTGTCGCCGATGGCGCCGGCACCCGACGCGACCTGCGCGGCCTCCTTCGCGACCGCGGTCAGTGCCGGCTCCGCCACCGTCGTGCCGAAACCGAGCAGGAATGAAAACGTCAACAGCCAGAACACACTACCCTTGCGGGCCAGCGCATACGCCAGCGTTTCACCAATCGGGAACAGCGCGAGTTCGAGACCGTAGACAAACAGCGTCAGCCCGAGGAGCACGATCAGGGCCCCTGTCGCGAGCCCCATTACGTTGTCGAGGGGTTGCTGAAGAATGAAGTACTGGAAGAAAGCGATCACCAGGATGATCGGCGCGAGGTCGCGAGCACTCCCGGCTACGTGTTTCCAGAGAGTGCGGAGGATCTTGGTCATCGTTGGCGCACTAATTCAGCGAGACTGTCTAAGGCAACATTGTACCCGATGCATATGCGTCGATGAGGGCCGCAACGCCGGCGACCTGCTTTCCGGACCGCAGGTCGTAATCGTCGTCCGTGTAGCCCCACCAGTCCCAGCAGCCTTTCGGATTGAAGAGGCTCTTCTCCACCTGCGGATACACGATGATCAGCTTGTTGGACTCCGCCCACGCGTTGAACCCGGACTGGGTAACGAATCGATCCTCGATGAATTCGGCGCCCTGGACGCAGCCATGAAACGCGATATGGAGTCCACATTCCCGGGCATTGCCCCGGCAGGCAGCGGGAACGTACATGTACCCCGATTTCGCGACGTGACTGCCCGAACCGAAATACCCGGAGAAATCAGCCTCGACCAGGTTTTCCGGCTTTGCCTGCGCCTCGCGAGCGCCAAGATCGCCATAGAGGTGCTGCAGGATCGCGCCCGCCGTGTCGTAGTCGCAGTCGTTGATGTAATCGCCGCCCCACTCCTGGCAGTCGGCGCCGGCATCGAGCGTCGGCCAGCCGTGAGCGGTTTCCACGTCGTCCACGAACGTGACCTGCGCGGCCGGCACGTACGCCAGGTAAAAGTCCCGCAACGCTCTGCCGGCTGCGGGCGCCACCACGGAATCGGCCGGCGAGTGGAATATCCACACCCGGGCAGACTCGAGCCCCGTCACCGGAGCAAGATCGCCCACGCCGGCCGCCTCCCTCACGAAGTCGACCAGCGGCTCGACGTTCAGCCCGTCCCCCGTCATGCATTGGGACAACGCGATTTTCACGTCGCCTCTTGCACAGTGATAGGGGCCCGCCGCAACGACGC
>CBDUCE010000328.1:0-2466 GCA_965365575.1 uncultured Gammaproteobacteria bacterium | reverse complement strand
CAAATGGGGATGGTGGGGGCACTAGGATTCGAACCTAGGACCAGCGGCTTAAAAGGCCGATGCTCTACCGACTGAGCTATACCCCCGGCGATGTCCAAGACACGGGCTGCGATCGCGAGGCCGCGCATCATACCGAAAAGACGTCAAATGACAAGCGCGGCGCGCCTCAGACGCCTTCCGTGCCCATTCTTTCCAGGCGCTGGCCGGCGAGTCTCGCGGCGGTTGTCTCCGGGTAATCCGCCTGCACCTTGGACAGCGCGGCGCGCGCCGCGTCCCAGCGCTCCAGCTCGTAATTGCAGTAGCCCATCTTGAGCAAGGCATCGGGCACTTTCCGGGAACGCGGGTGGTCGTCGATGACGGTCTGGAACGAGGACAGCGCCTGCTCGAATTTCTGCGTAACGTAATAGGACTCGGCCAGCCAGTACTGGGCATTATCGGCCAGTTCGCTGTCCGGGTAGGTCACGAGGAACTGCTGGAACGCCAGCGCCGCCGGCTCGTAGCGTTGCTCCTTGAGCAGTTCGAACGCGGCCTGGTAGTTGTCCCGGTCGGAACCGCCCGGCACGGGCAGCTGCCCGGGTGGCAACGGCCCGCCATCGAGCACATTCACGTTGCCACGCGCCTGCAATGTGCTTTCGAGGCCCTGGATCCGCGCGTCGAGATCGGCGTAGAGCTCTCGCTGGCGCTCGTAGGTGGTCGAGGCATTGTAATCGATCTCCTCGACGGTACCCTGCAACGCATCGACGCGCCGCTCGAGAGCGCTCAGTTGCTGCGTCATGGTCACCAGGCTCTGGTTCTGCATTACGCGCTCGACGGCCTGCAGACGTCGATCCAGCTCCTCGAGCTTGATCAGCACCGGGTCCTCGGATGGCGGCGTGATGGCAAGGCACCCGGACATCACCAGGGCCGCCGGTAGAATTGCAAACGTACGACTGCCTTTCACGATTCGATTACCGCTGCTGCTAATTGGTGTACTTGATCTCGACGCGGCGATTCTCTGCCCACGAACCTTCATCGCTGCCGAGCGCGACGGGGCGTTCCTCGCCAAAGCTCACCGTTGCAATCTGCGCTGCCGAGGCGCCCTGGATCATGAGCATGCGGCGCACCGACTGCGCCCGGCGTTCGCCGAGGCCGATGTTGTACTCGCGCGAGCCGCGCTCGTCGGCATGGCCTTCGAGCCGCACCCGGACCGTCGCGTCATTTGCGAGGATCAACGCATGGCGCGCCACGATATCGGTAAAATCCGCCCGCACCTCGGACGAGTCGAAGTCGAAGTAAATGACGTTGGTCAGTTCGCCCGCGGTGTAGTCGTCGTCGAGCGCCTCGCCGCCGCCGAACGGGTCATCGCCGTAAACGTCCGTATCCGCACCGGCATCAACGCCGTCGTAGGTGCTGTCGCCGGGTTCCGGATCGGGCACCGTGTTCGACGCGCAGCCCGCAAGCAGCACAAGCATGAGGGTGGTTACAGCGAGTTTGTAGTTAAGCATCGTATCGTCCTTTGCGAAGATTATTCCGGCCAGCTCGGAATATAATTAAAACAGAAGGTTACTGCCCTTTTGCAAAGTAACCTATTAGATCCTAGTAGCGCGGGAACGGTGACCACACCGGCTCCCGAACGTCGCCTTGCCCGGAACTGACGCGCTGACGAATCAGTCCGTCGGCCGTCACCGTTTCGAGTACCCCGTTGCGCGCCTGGCGCGTGGCATACACCAGCGTATCGCTGTTTGGCGCGAAACTCGGAGACTCGTCCTGCTGCCCCGCAGACACGACGAGCAGTTCCTTGCTCCTGATGTCCATTATCGCGATCCGGTAGTTGCCGCGATCGAGATGCACCATTGCGAGGCGCTTGCCGTCCGGCGACAACCGTGGCCGCGCATTATACCCCCCCTCGAAGGTCACGCGCTCCGGTGTACCGCCTGCTGCCGGGACGCGGTAGACCTGCGGGCCGCCGCTGCGATCGGAGGTGAAATAGATGTAGCGGCCATCGGGAGACCAGGTCCCCTCCGTGTCGATGGCCCGGTGCGTCGTGAGCCGCCGCGTCTGCCGGGTCGACAGGTCCAGCACGTGAATGTCGGGATTGCCGTCGATGCCACCCAGTGTCAGGACGAGTTGCCGGCCATCCGGCGAGAACGACGGAGCGCCGTTGATGCCGGGCTTGTTGGATACCTGGATACGGTTGCCGGTGCGCAGCGTCTGCACCCAGACCGACGAGCGGTCGTTCTCGAAAGAAACGTACGCGAGGCGCCGGCTGTCGGGCGACCACGCGGGCGACATGATCGGGTCCTCGCTTTGCAGGACCACGGTCTCGTTGGCGCCGTCCTGGTCGGCGACGACCAGTCGGTAGGTCTGCGCGCTCTGATTGCGTTCCGCAGTGACGAACGCGACCTTGGTCGCGAACACGCCCTTGATGCCCGTGAGCTTCTCGTAAATCATGTCCGCCGCGCGGTGCGCAACGATGCGCATCGTGCC
>CBDUCE010000327.1:0-2472 GCA_965365575.1 uncultured Gammaproteobacteria bacterium | reverse complement strand
TCCGGCAAATAGAAGAGCTTCTGCACGCTATTGCCGAGCCCGACGCCAAACCACTCACCGCGCCCGATGGCGATGAGCGACTGCGTGAGCTGGAAGCCCGAATTGTAGGGATCGGACCACGGGTCGAGAAAACCGGTCAGACGCTGCATGCGGTACGGCGAAGTGACTGCGAGGAACGCCATCGCGACGGTGCCGGCGGCGAAAAAGATCAGGAAATCGCGGACGCGTGCGCCTGCCACGAACAGCATCGCAAGTGCAGTCGCCAGCAGCACGATGGCCGCACCGAAATCCGGCTCGGCCAGCAATGCGGCGCACGCGATGCTCAGCACGATCATCGGTTTCAGAAAGCCCGTGAACCGTTCGCGCAAATCCTTGTTGTGACGCACGAGGTAGCCGGCCAGGTAGATGATGAAGCACAGCCGTGCAGGTTCGGAGACCTGCAGGTTGAGCACGCCGAAACGAATCCAGCGGCGGGCGCCGTTTACCTCGTAGCCGACGCCCGGCAGGAGCACCAGGAAAAGCAGCGCCAGTCCTGCGAGCAACATCAGCGGGCCCGCGGTACGCCACACCCGCATGGGAATGTAGAGGCAGGCGACGCCGGCCCCTGCGCCGATCAGCGCCGCAAGCAACTGCCGCTCCACATAGTAGAAAGCGTGGCCCGTGAGGTTGTCGGACACCGAAATGGACGCCGACGCGAGTACGACGAAACCGCCCAGCAACAGCGTCAGGATCAGGCCGAGCAACACAGGGTCGAGCTGCAGAGAGGTGCGCAGGCGTGCGGGGAACGGCGATGTCGCGGCCCTGGCCGTCATGCTCTCAGCGCCTCCACCGCCCTGCAGAACGCATCACCGCGTGCCGCATAGTTGTCGAACTGGTCGAAGCTGGCACACGCCGGCGCCAGCAACACCGTGTCGTCGGACTCGGAGAATGCGGCAGCCTGCTGCACCGCGTCCTCCATGTCCCGTGCGAAATAGGTCGGCACGATCGTGTCGAGGGCCGATTCGATGGCTTCGGCATCCCTGCCGATCAGGACCGCTGCGCGTAACTTGTTCTCGAGCGGCTCTGCGAGGGCACTGAAGTCCCCGCCCTTGCCTTCGCCACCCGCGATCAGCACCAGCATCCCGTCGACCGACTGGATCGACGCGATGGCTGCAGCCACGTTGGTGGCTTTCGAATCGTTGACGTAGTTGACCGCGGAAACCCGGCGCACGAACTGCATGCGATGCGGCAGCCCGGGGAACTCGCACAGCACCTGCAGCATCGCCTGCAGGTCGAGCCCGAGCAGTTCGCCTGCAGCGAGCGCCGCCAGCGCATTTGCCTGGTTGTGCAGCCCGAAGAGCGCCAGTTCGCTCACGGCGAGCAGCACGTTGTCGCCCCGCGCGAGGAATACCTGGTCGTCCTCGCGCCGAATGCCGTAGTGCCCGTCCTCCGGCGCGTCGAGACCGAAGCTGATCACCCGGTCGATGTGCTTCGTGCGCTCGGCGGCTTCGCTATCCTCGCGGTTGATGACCGCGGCTTGCGCTTCACGGAAGATGCTGTATTTCGACTCGCGGTACTCCTGTTCGCTCGCGTGCCAGTCGAGGTGATCGGGCGTCACGTTGAGCAGGACAGCGACCCTTGCCGGCAGCGTCTGCGTACGCTGCAGCTGGAAGCTCGATAGCTCCAGCACATAGAAATCCGGTGCTTCCTCCGCGAGCAGGTCGAGGGCGGGCTCCCCGAGATTGCCACCCGCCAGCACGCTGTGCCCCGCCGCGCGGCACATGTGATAGAGAAGCGTCGTCACGGTGCTCTTGCCGTTCGAGCCCGTGACACCGATGAACGGTGCGTTCGCATCGCGCGCGAACAGCTCGATATCCGAGACGACTTCGAGCCCAGCGTCGCGTGCCGCCCGGACGAGCGCATCGTTGTCCGCGATGCCAGGCGAGACGATGACGCGCGCGGCATTCGCGGGAAGTTCACTGCTGCCGAGCTCGCGGTCGGCATCGGGCCACAGATCGTCGAGTTGCTGCAGGCCCGGCGGCTCCTCGCGGCTGTCCAGAAACACGGCGTCGCGGCCCGTTCGCTTCAGGTAGCGCGCAATGGACAAACCGGTAGCGCCGAGCCCGAGCACGAGGTCCTTCTTCGCCGCCTTCGAGCGCGGCCGAGCTTTGGATTTCGCCTTCTTTTTCTTCACGGCGCTCATCGAATCTTCAGGCTCGCAAAACCAATCAGTACGAGGATGACGGTGATGATCCAGAAGCGGACGATCACCTTGGGCTCGGCCCAGCCCTTCAGTTCGAAGTGATGATGTATCGGTGCCATGCGGAACACGCGGCGCCCCGTCAACTTGAACGACGCGACCTGGATCATGACCGACAGCGTCTCCATCACGAACACGCCGCCCATGATTGCGAGCACGATCTCCTGCCGGACGATGACCGCGACGACGCCGAGCGCGGCGCCGAGCGCCAGCGCGCCGATATCGCCCATGAA
>CBDUCE010000326.1:0-2479 GCA_965365575.1 uncultured Gammaproteobacteria bacterium | reverse complement strand
TCCTTGTCAATCCTGTCTGTGTTTACTGAACGAGTGTTACGGCGTTGCCGAGCATTGCTGCGCAGACGCCCTTGCCGATTGAACGGGTACCGCTGCCGCCGGCGATGAGGCGGTCCACCAGGTTATCCGGGCGGTCCAGCGACTCGCCGTCCGCGTTTACGGCCGTGGTCGGGTCCTGGTAGGACGCGAGTTCCTCGTAGACCTCGACGCGCACCGGCTGACTGCCGATGTTGGTGCCCATGATCCGATCGATGAGCGGATTCACGAACGCATCGCGGTTGCTGCTGAACTCGTTGTTGTCACTCCAGTCGAAGCCCGGGAACAACGTGGCGAGATTGGGCCCCGGACTCCCTGCCGTACCGATCATCGCGTCGCAGTACTGGATCGCCAGCTGCGCGATCGCGACCTGGTGCGACGACAGGAACGTGTTGAGGCTTTCCACCGCCGGCAGCGACTGCCGCAGTTCCTGGTAGGTCATGTCGACTGCAGGTGTCGTCGGGTCGACGAGCGTCACTTCGGCGTACGTCGCGTTGATCTCGTCGAACGTGCGCAGGCCGACGTGCGGCGACGGCGGGCGATCCGTTTCGGTTACCACCAGTGTCGGGTCGGCCGGGCGGCTGAAGCTGTTGCCGGCCAGCGCATCGAAGGTCAGGAAGAACTCGTCGTCCTCCGGTCCCTTCTCCAGCGGCAGCACCGCGCCCATCGACGACAGCGGCTGGCCCAGTTCGACGAATTCGGACGCGCTCAGCGTGTCGTCCAGCGTGGCATAGGTCTGACCAACCCGGGCCTCCGCACCGTTCATCGCAACCCGCAAGCCGCGGATCGGAATGCCTTCCGGCGTGGAACCGTCCAGCGTTATGAAGTGTGGCCGGTCGAACAGGTACGCGTAGGTATCGTACTGCGCCGCCTCGAACAGGATAAACGAGGAATCAGGCGCCGCGCCGATGTTCTCGGAGATGTCGAACAGCATGAAGAAGCGCTCGCCGACGCCGGCATCGAAGTTCTGCATGACCTGCTCCTGCGTCATCGCGCGGCGGTGGATTGCCGCGAGGCGGATGGTGCCCTGCCACAAGCCGTCGCCGGACGCCTCGTTGCCGAGGACGAGCGCGAACTCGCGCTGCCAGTCGATCAGCGTGCCGCCCGGTACCGGGTCGATCTGCGACGCCAGGCTGCCATTCACATAGATGCGGCGGCCGTTGATCGGGTCGTAGGTTGCCACCACGTGCTGCAGCGTTGCCTGCAGGACCTCGTCCGCCGCCGGTGTGGACAACTCCGGGTCGCCGTTGAGACTGGTCTCGGTCGTGCGCAGCTGGAAGCGGTAGTCGTACAGCGTCTGCTGCAGCGTGAAGTTGCGCTGCGTGGTGCCGGCCGAGTAGCTGACGATACGCGCCTCTTCCTGCGTCACGTTGGCGGGGATTACCCAGGCTTCGATCGAAAATTCACCCGATTCCTGGATGATGTCGTAGAGCTTCGCCGATGCGGTCGTCGAGGCCTGAGCCTTGCCGTCCGTGATCGTGATGCCCCAGCCGCCGAACCAGGTGACGCCACCGGAGAAATTGAGATCGATTGCGGGATCGACGCCGCTGGTATCGTAGGCGATCGTGCCGTTGCCCGTCTTGAACTCCCACAGTGCGATCTGTGCGTCCTCGTAGCGGTTGCCGCCCGCGGCCAGCGTGCCGTCGACGAGGCGCAGCGCCTTGCTCGTCACAAGGTTCGGGTCCACGGTCGTCGGCGTGATGCCGCCGGCGAATGTGGCTATCGCGTCTTCCATGACCTGGGCATCGGCCGAGCAATTGCCGGACCAGCAGTTGTGGAACTCGCTGCGGAGGCGAATAACCATTCTTGAGTTGGCCGGTGTATCGAGATTGATCTTCGGCTTGGCCGCATCGTATGCGGTACCCACGTCCGGGTCGGCGAAGTACGGCTGCTGCGCGGTCGCCGATTCCGAACTGTGGCATCCGGCGCAATTTGCGACCAGCACGGGATAGACCGTGGCCTCGAAAGCCGCCGTGTCCAGCGGGAAGTTCAGGCTGGCGCCCGGATCTCTGGAGACCGGCGGCGTCAGGAGGATCTGGCGGCCACCACCACCGCTGCCGCCTACCCAGTTCTCGATCCAGGTCGTCATGATCGCGGCACAACTCGACGGATCATCGTTCCAGCAGTTGTGGCCGCCGCCGACTTTCTCGACGAGGCGCGACAATGCCGGCTGCGTCGTGTCTACGACGGTCAGGGCTTCATCGTAAGCCAGGTTGACATCGTCGTTGCGCACGAACATCGGCGTTTGTCCCACGACTGCGTTATGGCAGGAGCCGCAACGATCTGACGTCTTCGCGTTCGACCAGAACTCCTGCTGGAACTTCAATACGTCGGCGTCACGCGCAACCGGACCGGTATACGGTGCATTGCCGGGAGGCGGTGCCTGTGTGAGCGGGTTCTCGGTCGTCGCCGCGCCGCCGCCGCAGGCGGCAAGCACCGCGCT
>CBDUCE010000325.1:0-2508 GCA_965365575.1 uncultured Gammaproteobacteria bacterium | reverse complement strand
CTGTTTGCTCGGCCCTGCTGTTTCAGTCCAAGACGTTGAAAAAGATCTACCGGCTGGAAGTGGAATGAAAAAATACGACGTTGTCATCGCAGGCGCCGGCATCATCGGCTTGTCGATTGCCTGGCAGCTGGCGCGGCGATCCGCTTTGCGCATCGCGGTCATCGAGAAAGGCGCGGCGGTTGGCGAGGGCTCCACGGGGGCATCGTCGGCGGTTTGCCGCGTACGCTATTCCAATGACGAAATGCTGCTTCTTGCGCGCGACGGAATTCAGGCCTACCGGCACTGGGACGCGTTCACCGGGCTCGCGGAGCCTGCCGCAAAATTCCAGCAGGACGGTGTGTTATGGATGCCGGGCGGCGACCGCGAGTGGGCCGATAGAGAACATGGGCGGATGCAGTCCTTCGGGGTCGCATCCGAGGTGCTGGACGATGACGATGTCGCACACCGGTTTCCCTCGTTAAGTAACTGCACACTGGCACCCGATCTCGAGACCGGCGAGGCCCATGAGTGTGTCGGCGGCAGCCGAAATCTTTTCGAAATCGAGGGTGGGCACGTCGATCCGATGGCTGCGGCGCGCGATCTCGTCGAGGCCTGCCGGAATGCCGGCGTGGAGCTACGTTTCAGGCGCCAGGTTGTCGGCGTCCGCGCTACCCTCGGCTGTGTCGCGAGCGTGTCGCTGGATAACGGCGATGAGCTTGCGACCCCGCTCTTGATCAATGCGGCCGGCCCCTGGTGCAACCGCCTGTTGGGAGCGGTCGGCCTGGAGCTGCCCTGGAGCCTCGTGCCGATCCGCATCCAGATGATGTACCGCGACCGGCCCGAGGTGCTGAAAGGCCATATCCCGGTCACGGCGGACCTGGCGGGCGGCATTTATTTCCGGACCCAGAACAATGGCCAGCAGCTCGTGATCGGTTCGGTGCGCGAGGAAGACGAGCGCGAGGCCGTCGCCGATCCGGACGACTTCCGGACCGAGACCGATCACGACTTCGAAGCGCTGAACCTGCACGTCCTGCATCATCGCCTGCCCGGGCTTCCTTCCAGCGGCCGGGTCCGCGGCTACTGCGGGCTGTACACGACGAACCTCGAGGACGTGCACCCGATTCTCGGTCCGACCGAGGTCGAAGGCTTCTGGTTAGCCAACGGGTTCAGTGGCCACGGCTTCAAGCTGGCGCCCGCGATCGGCTCGATGTTTGCGCAGGCGCTGACCGGCGAGCGGCGTGACTTCGACACGGACATCCCGCTGTCGTTCCTCGCGGTCGATCGCGATCCGATCGGTGTCGCCAACAAGAATGTGCTCGCGTAGCAGCTTGTTGAAGACGTCAGCGCGGCCGCGCGCCCCGCAAGCTCATCATCACGGCATCCAGCAGATCAAGTGGCAGGCTTAAACGGATCCGCCGGATAAGCGACGCACGTATACGGCGCTTGGTCGTCTTGTGCGCACGTGCGTCGAGCGTCCCGAACTTGCCTGCGAGGGCTTCGGCCCGCGCCATCAGGTCGCCCGGCTCCACGAGCTCGTCGAAAAACCCCGATTTCAGCGCGGATTCCGGATTGAATTCCTCCGACAGGGTAATCGCTCGCTGACAGGCGGCCGGGTTAATCCGGTGCTTCAACACGGCTGTCGCCACGCGCGGCATGGTCAGGCCGATGGCCACCTCGTTGGCCGAAATCCTGAAATCGCCGCGGGTGCCGATGACGTAATCGGCCGACAACATGAGAAAGACGCCCATCGCAAAGGAATGGCCGTTGCACGCGGCAATCACCGGGTGTGGGTAAGCCATGACGCGTGCGGTCAAAGCGTAGCCCGAGCGCAACATTCGGATGGCTTTCACGCCGCCGCGTTTCATGACGTTGAGATCGAAGCCGGCGGAGAACACCGATTCTCGCCCGGTCAGAATTACGGTCGCGCGGTCCGATTCGGCACGGTCGAGCGCCGCGTAGATATCGCGCAAGACGTCCGGCGATAGCGCATTACGCTTGCCGTCGTCGATGCGGATGGTGGCGACACGGCCATCGAGGTTGTAGTGCACAGAGTTCATCGCCATGCCCTCGTGAAAATCACTCCATGTCCCAACGCACCCACGGTGCCAAAAAGATCCAAATTGCAGTCTGGCGCATCTTACCGATATGAACAAAGAATATATGCCGGCGATTGGCGGCACGGGCGCTGCAGTTCTCGTCACGACATTGCTGGATGCCAACGGTCTTGCCGCCTTCAGCGCGCTCCCGCTAATCCCGCTGACCGCACTGTTCTGGTACCTGCAGAAGTTTTCGCGGGCAGAGATCGGGCTTGCCTGGGGTGGTTTGCAGGGCTACGCATTGGCCATAGCGTATCCCGTGACGGTCCTCGGTCTGAGCGCATTAGCCGCGATTGCTGCAGGCGCGACAGACACCAGCGGTACCGACTGGAACAAGACGCTCATCAACGTTGCCCTGATGTGCAGCATCGGTATTGTGATGGGCCTGATAACCGAGGAGGGTTTCTTCCGTGGCTGGTTGTGGGCGGCGCTG
>CBDUCE010000324.1:0-2551 GCA_965365575.1 uncultured Gammaproteobacteria bacterium | reverse complement strand
CCGTCCCTTCAAGGTGCTGGGCATACAGCAGATCGCCGTCAGCGGACTGGACAAGACCCGCCTGCGTTCGCTGTGGGTGGATACCCTGGGCCTGGAACTGAGCGGCACCTACCAGAGTGAATCGGAGAACGTCGACGAAGACATCGCGGTTCTCGGTGCCGGTCCGCTGAAAGTGGAGGTCGACCTCATGCAGCCGCTCGACCCGGAGGCGAAGCCCCGGGTACAGACGCCGCCGCTCAATCATGTCGGGCTGTGGATCGACGACCTGCCGGCCGCGGTCGAGTGGCTAAGTGGTCAAGGTGTCCGGTTCGCACCCGGCGGCATCCGCAAGGGCGCCTCCGGTTTTGACATCTGTTTCATCCATCCGAAAGCCAGCGAAGAGCTTCCGATCGGCGGGGAAGGCGTGTTGATCGAACTGGTCCAGGCGCCCTCCGAGGTGTGTGAGGCCTTCGACAGGCTGACGTAAACTGATTCAAAGAACGCGGAGTAGCGGTGTAATGCTCGAACACGAACAACATATCCTGTACGTCTTCCCGGGGCAGGGGTCTCAATACGCCGGTATGGGCGGCGATCTTCATGAAGAGTTTGCCGTTGCCAGGAAAGTCTATGCAGAGGCCGGCGAGGTTCTCGGCTACGACATCGCGGAACTTTCTTTCAAGGACCCGGAAGACAAGCTCAACCTGACGCGGTTTACGCAGCCGGCATTGCTGACCCATTCCGTTGCGTGCCTGGAGGTCTTCCGGGAACTGACCGACGACCGCCTCAAGCCCGCCATCGCCGCGGGCCACAGTCTCGGCGAGTACACGGCACTCGTGGCCGCGAAGGTTCTCAGTTTCGAGAGCGCTCTGAAGCTGGTGCAAAAACGTGGTGAGCTCATGGGTACCCATGGCGAAGGCGAGATGACTGCCTTCCCGCTGGCGCTCGATGTCATCCAGCCGATCGCCGAGAAATTCAACTGCGCAGTTGCCGGCTGCAATCTGCCCGAGCAAACGGTCGTCGGCGGCCGTAGCGAAGACCTGGAAAAGGTGGAGCGGGAGGTGAAGGAAAACTTCAAACGAAAGCGGCCGGTTCGGCTGAAAACCGAAGGCGCTTTCCACACCTTTTACATGGACAAGGCCGCGGAGCTTTTCCGGCCGGTGCTGGAAGAAGCCTCGTTCGGATCAGCCGAAGCGCGCGTCCTGTCCAACTACACGGGCGGCTATCACGAAGCGGATCCGGCGAAGATAAGGGACGGTTTGTACTACCAGCTGTTCAACCCTGTGCTGTGGCATGCAAACCTGCTGACGGCATTCGGTGATGGCGTGAAGATGATCTTCGAGTTCGGCGGCGGCATCGGTGCCGCGGAAACGCCTGACGGCAAGCGGCCAAACCTCGAAGGCATGATCAAGAAGGCGAGCCTGGCTGCCGAACACGAAGCGCAGTACCGTGCGGCAATCAATCTGCAGTCCGTCAGGGAGACGGCGGATTTCGTGAACGATCCTGAAGCGGGCTAGTCCGATCTGCGCGACGACGCCGCGAGTTGCTTGATGGTGTCGTGCACGGCGACCAGCCGCTCGGCTTGCTCGAGGTGAAGCCGCTCGACCATCTGCCCGTTGAGGCTGATGACGCCTTTGCCCCGATTGTCGGGGAGCCCAAAAGCTTCGATCACGGCTTTCGCGTGGCTGAGCTCGGCCTCGCTCGGCGAGAAGACCCGGTTGGCGGTCTCGATCTGCGATGGGTGAATCAGTGTCTTGCCGTCGAACCCGAGCGCCCTGCCCTGTTCGCACTCGGCCGACAGTCCCGCGTCATTCTTGATGTCGTTATAGACGCCGTCGATCGCGGCCAGGCGATACGCGCGGGCAGCCACCAGCGCCGCCGACAGTGAATACATGAATGCGCTGCGATCGGGCGTCGGCACGGCGTTGAATTCCTTGGCCAGGTCGTTGGTGCCCATCACGAGCCCGGTGAGCCGCGTATCGACCGAGGCCGCCACGATCTCGTTGATATTGAGAATCGCGAGCGGCGTTTCGATCATCACCCAGAGACCCAGGTCGGGCGATGCCCCCGCGTCGTCCAGCAACTGATCGATGAAACCGACATCGTCGCCGCTCGTGACCTTCGGCGCCAGCACGCCGTCGACGCCGGCCGAAGCGGCCGTCTCGAGATCATCCTGCCCCCACTCCGTCTCGAGCCCGTTGACCCGGATCACGACTTCGCGGGCACCGTAAGCGCGGTTGTGGACCGCCTTCCGGATAGCCCCCCTGGCATCGGCCTTCGCCTCGGGTGCGACGGCATCCTCCAGGTCCAGGATGAACGCATCCGCGGGCAGCGATTTCGCCTTTTCCAGCGCCCGCGCATTGGCACCGGGCACATACAAACAGGAACGCCGCGGAATCATCTGGGGTCGGACCCGCCCAAGTGGTTGATAATCGCAGAGAAAAGCACCAAATCGCCGCTTCTGCAACCCTTAATCGCACTATTTCAACCCCGGAAATAGGCAATTAACGCAGCCCGTATCCCACGGCTCGCAACAATAATGTGTTTTCAAAGGCGAAATGGCGCGTTTAGAGCC
>CBDUCE010000323.1:0-2556 GCA_965365575.1 uncultured Gammaproteobacteria bacterium | reverse complement strand
AAGCGCACATGGTCGGCATGCTGCAGCATCCGAACATCATGCCGATTTACGATGCCGGTGAAGAGGACGGCAAGTATTACGTCGTCACCGAGCACATCCAGGGCGCGCGAACGCTGGCAGCCTACTGCCGGCCGGATAACCTGCTGCGCGTCGACGACGTCGTGGAAATTATCTACAAGTGCGCCAAGGCTTTGCACTACGCTCACGGCCGCGGCGTCATTCACCGCGACATCAAGCCGAGCAATGTGATGCTGACGATCGACAACGACGTTCGCATCATCGATTTCGGCATCGCCATCGTCAGCGACTCGGAAGTATCGCGCATCGAGGGTATAGCCGGTTCGCCGAGTTACATGTCGCCGGAGCAGGTGCAGTCGGAAGAGTTGACGCCGGCGTCCGACCTGTATTCGCTCGGCGCCGTGATGTACGAATTGCTGTGTGGGTTCCGCCCGTTCCGCGCGGACAACCTGTCCAAGCTTCTGCACCAGATCGTCTTCGCGACGCCACCGCCGATACACACCTACCGTGACGACCTGCCAGAGGAACTCGAGGAAGTCGTTGCGAGGACGATGATCAAGGACCCGGCGAAGCGCCTGGGCAGTGGCGCTACGATGTCCGCCGAGCTCACGCGGGTCTACAAGGACCTGCGGCAGAAGTACGACAGCCTCGATAACCAGGAGCACTTCGACCTGCTGCGCTCCCTGACCTTCTTCCATGAGTTCTCGCACGCCGAGATCTGGGAGGTGCTGCGCGCGTCGGACTGGCACGAGTATCGAAACGGCGACGACATCGTCAAGGAAGGCGAGATCGACGATCGCTTCTACATCATCGTCTCCGGCAACGTTTCCGTGCAGGCCAACGGCAACTCTATCGGCACGCTCGGCCCGGGCGACTGTTTCGGCGAGACGAGCTACGTGCGCGGCGCCAAGCGCCAGGCATCTATCCGCGCCGAAGGCCCCGTCACCATATTGCGCGTCAGCTCGACGCTGATGGAGCAGGTGAGCTCGGCGTGCCAGCTACGCTTCAACAAGGTCTTCCTGCGCTCCCTCATCACACGCCTGCAGGGTAGCGGCGGCGCGAATACCTGATTCGACCCTACCGGCTGGACGGCCGGATGTTTCTCTCCCTCATGGCTTCCTTCGGCCCGCTTTACTTCGGTCGAGAAACATCCGTTCGCCCAACCTCCCTACGAGCGGGTCTGGGCCCGGGGTGATTCGCTGGGATAGAATGGTCGTCGAAAGCACTCATATTCCTTCAGGGGGTTCCGATGTACCGACTTGTTGCCGTGGCCGCGGCGATCGTGTTTGTTTCGTTTTCCGTTAGCGCGGACGAGCTCAGTGACGCCGTCAAGAAAGACTACGACGACTATCTCTGGCCGCTGTTCGACCATTTCCACCGTAATCCCGAGCTGTCGCTGATCGAGAATGATACGGCCGCGCGCATGGCCCAGGAACTGCGTGCCGCCGGTTTTGACGTCACCGAGAACGTCGGCGGCACCGGCGTCGTTGCGATGATGGAAAACGGTGACGGGCCGCTGGTCATGATGCGCGCCGACATGGACGGTTTGCCGGTCGAGGAAAAGTCCGGGCTCGAGAATGCGTCGCGCAAGACGCAGATCGACCCGATCACCGGCAACGAGGTCTTTACCATGCACGCCTGTGGACATGACGTGCACATCACGAGCCTGGTCGGTACCGCCCGGCATATGGCGGCGCGCAGGGACGACTGGAGCGGCACGCTCATGCTGCTCGTACAGCCAGCCGAAGAACGCGGCCTGGGCGCGAAGATGATGCGTGAGGATGACATCTGGAACCGCTTCGGCAAACCGGATTACGCGCTGGCGTTTCACGTCAATTCACTGGACGTCGCCGGCAAGGTCAACATCAATCCCAGCCCGTTCGCGGGTGCCGATTCCGTCGATATCATCATTCACGGCGTCGGTGCGCACGGCGCGCATCCCTATGCCGGCAAGGACCCGATCGTCCTCGGCAGCCAGATCGTGCTGGCGTTGCAGACGCTGGTTGCGCGTGAGCTACCGCCGCGGTGGCCGGGTGTGGTGACGGTCGGGTCTTTTCACTCCGGTACCAAGCACAACATCATCTCGGATCGGGCGCACCTTCAGTTGACCGTGCGCAACACGAGTCCGGAGACCCGGGAGATTCTTCTCGATGGGATCAAACGGATTGCCGAAAACATGGGCCGCGTGGCCGGCCTGCCCGAGGATAAGTTGCCGGAGGTGATCGTGGCCGAGCGCGAGGCGGTGCCCCCGACCGTGAACACGCCCGAGCTTACCGACCGCATCACGACCGCCTGGGAGGAATCGATCGGTACCGAGACGGTCATCTCGAACCCGACGAGGGGGATGGGTGCCGAGGATTTCCCGTTCTTCACCATCGACCCGACCATCCCGTCGGTGTACTGGCAAATCGGCGGTACGCCCCAGGCGGCGTTCGATGCCGCGGCAGCCGGCGGACCGCCGGTGCCGAGCCACCACTCACCGCTGTTCAAGATATCGCCCGAGCCGTCCGTACGGGCCGGCGTCGAGTCGACGGTTGT
>CBDUCE010000322.1:0-2557 GCA_965365575.1 uncultured Gammaproteobacteria bacterium | reverse complement strand
TCCGGCTTCCTGAACTTCAGCGTCATGCGGTTGGACTCGCCAATCGCGGCGTACTTCGCCTTGAGTTCCTCGTTGTCACGGCTGGTCGCGTAGGTCGGCGGCAGGCGCCAGACGATGTCATCGTTCGACGGCTGATCCTTGTCGTTGGCATTGACGTCACTCTCGGCCACAAGCTCGAAACCGGCAGCCATGACCCTGTCGATCACGAATTGCTTTTTCATGTAGCCGTGTGAACCGTTCGCCCACTCGTCCGACATGTCATCACGCGCGTGATGCTGCACCACGCCGAGAACGCCGCCCGGCTTAAGCACGTCGTAGGCATCCTCAATCGCCATGTCGAGATAATCGCCCTTGCCTTCCGACTGGAAGCGCCAGACGTTGTGCAGCATGCGGACGAAAAACACGACGTCAGCCGTGCCTGCCATTTCTTCAGGCATGGATCCGAACCAGAATGCGTCGACGCTCGCGCCGTCCTCGCCACGCCATTCCTCGGCGCCGGCAGGCCAGCTCTCCAGCCACTGCGACATCTCGGCCATGAACTCTTCCGTGGCGAACGGGAAGTTGGGCCAGAGATCCAGCGGGTAGTTTGCTCCGATCAGGTGTCCCTCGCTGCCGAGATACGGCAACAACACCTTGGTGTACCAGCCGCCACCCGGCAAACCTTCGACCACCGTCATGCCCGGCTCGATGCCGAAGAATTCAATCGTCTCCTGCGGATGCCGGTACTGGTAGCGGGCTTTTACTTCATCGGGCTGTGCGGCGAGCACCGCCGCAAGCCGATCCTCGTCGGCAACGGCCGGCTGCACGGCCATGACGAACGCAGCGAATAACACGAGTAACCCTTTGTTCATGACGCCTCCCCCGGTGTTGTGTGGCAATCGATTATGGGCCTCACCCGGAAGCCGGACAAGCAGGACGCCTCTACTCGAGGCCCTCCAGCCTTTCGAGCGTCATGTCCCGGAGGTTGTCGATTTCCGCGTCGATGGCGCGCCGCCGGCCTGCGCGGACTATTTCACGCCTGTCTCGCTCGCCTGGTCCGGCCAGAGCTTACCTTTGCTGCGCAGCGTCAACAGCGTCAGTACGACGAAAATCCCGAGTACCGCGATGCCGGCGAGAAACAGGAAGTAATGCCGAAAACCGACGATGCCGGGATTGGCATCGAGTATGCGGCCGGTTATCGGCGCAAAGAAAATCTCCGGCGTGTAGCCGATGAGCGATACCAGGCCGACAGCTGCGCCGGTCAGATACGGTGGCGTCCGGTTTTCCTCGAGCAACGCGAAATAAATGCCGCGCAGTGCAAACACGGCAAAAAACGTCACGAACAGGTTCAGGTAAACGATGTTCAGGGCCGTAGCATCGGCAGACGGCAGGCCGAGCAGGGTCCACGAGATCGCCAGCACGGCAAAGGAGACGCCAATGGAGCGCGCGGCGTTGAAGCGGTCGGCAACGATGCCGGCAATGATCGCGGCGAACGGCCGAATCCAGCCGCCGTAGGTGGACAGCGTGGCGCCGCGGACCTCGTCCACGCCGAGAACCTGGACGGCATAGAGCGAGTAGTTGTCGAGCCCTTTGTAGCCGCAGTACGCACAGACGATCACCGCGGCGTGCGCCCAGATCACGGGCCTGCGCAACACGAGCGCCATGCCGTGCAGCGGGTGCGGGTTCCTGTAGCCCTGCGCGTCCGGCACCGGTACCGTGAACCAGGTAAGTACGCCCGCGATGAATGCCGCCGCCGTGTAAACGAGGATGATGCTCCGCATGCCGGCGCGCCGCACGTCGTCGCTTGCGAGGGCGACATTGTCCGGCATGATCGTCGCGAAGATCGCGAGCGCCAGGCTCGCGATGAGCGCGGCGACGAGACCTCGCCCGCCCTCCAGCACACCGAACGCGAGACCCTGGGTGGATTCTCCGCCCCACTCGCGTGTCGCGCGGATCAGGGCGCCCCAGAAGAGGAAGATCGTGGTGACGCCCCAGAAACCGTAGAGCAGCCCCATCGGCAACGCCGCCGGAATCGTGGCCATGAACAGGCCGCCCGCGCCCGTCACGAACAGCGAGGCCGTGAGCAGGGAGCGCGCCGGAAAACGGTCGGCAAGCGCACCGCCGGGAAAATACGAGATCATCGCCGTAATGCCGTAGACGGCGAACAGATCCCCCAGTTGCGTATTCGTGAAGCCGAATACGTCTAGCAGGGTCGGCCGGAAAAAGCGCGCCGTGTGAAACGGCAGACCGAACACGATTTCGCCCGCGATGATGAGCGCGAGCATTGTGACGTAGCGGTGCACCACGCCAGTATACGTTAACGGTATTTGCTATAAAGGCAGCAGCTATCCCCGCAAGGATCCGGAATGAGCATCGAACGAACCGTACTACTCCTGTTGGCCTCCTCACTCCTGACCGCCCCCGCGCTGGCCGAAGCGCCTGCCACACTGCGTGTCGACTTCTATCACTCGGGCAATCACGAGACGGAGATGTTCAGCCTCGACCGCGTCGTGCTGGAGCCGTTGCCGTGGACCGGCAACATGCGCCGCCCGATCGACAAGACGCAGCGGGGAAAATA
>CBDUCE010000321.1:0-2570 GCA_965365575.1 uncultured Gammaproteobacteria bacterium | reverse complement strand
CGCCGAAGCAGTTGGTCTCGCTGAGCGTCTCGATAGTCATGGAGACGCATTATTGTTTCAGAGCTTCTGGAATACCAGCGTCGCGTTGGTGCCGCCGAAGCCGAAGCTGTTCGACATGGCCGTTCGGATACCCGCATCGTGGATCGTCTCGGTGACCGGCGGCATATCGGCGAGCGCCGGATCGAGCTCGAACACGTTGATCGACGGGGCGATGAAATCGTGCTCGAGCATCAGCAGGCAGTGAATGGCCTCCTGTGCGCTGGTCGCGCCGAGGGAATGGCCGCACATCGACTTCGAGGAGCCATACTTCGGCATCTTTTCGCCGAAAAGTTTCTGGATATTCTGAACTTCGACGATGTCGCCGGCCGGCGTGCTCGTGCCGTGTGTGTTTACGTAATCGATGTCGCCCTCGACAGTCGCCGTGGCGAGCTCCATGCAGCGGTAGGCACCCTCGCCCGATGGCGCGACCATGTCATGACCGTCGGAGGTCGCACCGTAGCCGACAATCTCGGCATAGATCTTCGCCCCTCGGGCTTTTGCGTGTTCGAGCTCCTCGATGACGAGCATGCCGGAGCCGGATGCGCTGACGAAACCGTCCCGATTCGCGTCATATGGCCGCGATGCGGTGGTGGGCTCGTCGTTGTACTTTGTAGACAGCGCGCCCATCGCGTCGAACATGCTCGAGAGGTTCCAGTGCTCCTCCTCGCCGCCGCCCGCGAACACGATATCCTGCTTGTCGAGCTGGATTTGCTCGACGGCAGAGCCGATACAGTGTGCGCTGGTCGCACAGGCCGAGGTAATCGAGTAGTTCACGCCCTTGATCTTGAAGGGCGTCGCGAGGCAAGCGGAAACAGAACTCGACATGGTTCGCGGCACCATGTAAGGCCCGATCCGCTTCACACCGCGGCTCCTCAGCGTGTCGGCGCTGGTGATGATGTTCTCACTCGACGCGCCGCCCGACGAGGCGATCAGGCCGCTGCGCGGATTGGAGATGTCGCTCTCTTCGAGCCCGGCGTCCTCGATAGCCCACTTCATCGCGATGTAGGCGTAAGCCGCTGCATCGCCCATGAAGCGCAGCACCTTGCGGTCGATATGTTCCTTGATATCGATGTTCACGCTGCCAGAGACCAGGCTGCGCAGGCCCATCTCCTCGAAGTTCTCGTTATAGACGATCCCGGACCGACCGTTCTTCAGGGAATCGGTGATCTCATCCGCCGTATTACCAAGACACGACACCGCACCGATGCCGGTGACAACGACTCGCCTCATGAGCAGTCCTTTTTCTTAGAAGTTATCGGTTGACTGGAACAGGCCGACGCGCAGATCTTCTGCCGTGTAAATCTCGCGGCCGTCCACGGAAAGGCTACCATCCGCGATCGCCATCGTCAGCTTTCGCGAAATGACCCGCTTGATATCGAGCTGGTAGGTCACGAGCTTCGCCTTCTGCAGCACCTGCCCCGTGAACTTGACCTTGCCGACACCGAGCGCGCGGCCGCGACCCTCGTGGCCCGCCCAGCACAGGTGGAAGCCGACGAGCTGCCACATGGCATCGAGTCCGAGGCAGCCCGGCATCACCGGGTCGCCCTCGAAGTGGCAGTCGAAGAACCAGAGGTCGGGACGGATGTCGAGCTCGGCCTGCAGCTCGCCCTTGCCGTAGGCGCCGCCGTCCGTCGAAATGTGCGTGATGCGGTCGAGCATCAGCATGGGCGGCAGCGGCAGGCGGCCGTTCTCGGACCCGAACAGTTCCCCGTGACCGCTTTTTATGAGGTCTTCGTAGTCGTAGGAACTCTTACGCTCCGGCGGCGGCGATGCAATGTCTGTCATAGGTCTGGCCATATGCCCTCCGGCGCTCTTGACGGGCTCGCGCCGATTAGCCTTTGATTTTATTCGTTTGCGCGGCGCAAGACTTTCGAATTTGCGCCATTTTCCGTCAGGTCTTGTCGTAGTCGAGCAGCACGGAATCACTGACGGGGCGTGACTGGCAGGCCAGGACGTAGCCCGACTCCACTTCCCACGGCTCGAGACCGTAGTTGGCCGCCATCGTGACTTCTCCCTCGCGTACGTGGCAGCGGCAGGTCGCACAGACGCCGCCCTTGCAGGAATACGGCAGGTCGATGCCGTTGTCGGCTGCCGCATCGACGATGTTGTCGTCGTCACGGCGCATTTCGAAAGTCTTCTTGTGACCGTCCATGATGATAGTGACGGTCGCCTGGTCCGCGGCCTTCTGCGCTGCCTCTGCAGCCGCCTTGCCGCCTTTGCGCGGCACGCCGAAGCGTTCACTGTGAACGTTATCGGCGGGTACGCCCAGCTCCACGAGCGTCTCCGTTACCGCCTTGATCATCGTGTCGGGCCCGCAGACAAACGCTTCGGCAGGCTCGAGCCCCTTGCAGAAGTGCGCACAGAGCTCGCGTACCTTACCGGCATCCAGCCGGCCGGCCGCAATCGGGAATTCCTGGTCTTCCCGGCTGAAGACGAAGTGCAGCTGCAGCCGCTCGGGGTAACGGTTCTTGAGCGCATACAGGTCCTCGATGAACATCGTCGTCGCCTGCTTGCGGTTGCCGTAGAACAGC
>CBDUCE010000320.1:0-2573 GCA_965365575.1 uncultured Gammaproteobacteria bacterium | reverse complement strand
GAACATCGAGGCTGCGGCCCTCTCGCCACGCGTTATCCAGCAGTCGAGAGATCAGGATGTGCTCACGACTGGAGACCGGGTCCGCATCCATATCCAGCAAGGTGAGGATTCCCGTTGCCGTCGCTTGCACGCGCTCGCGGTAAAGGTCGATATCGTCAATCAGGTCCTGGTCCGGCGCGCTGAACGAGTGCAGCACCGATACGGGGAGGCCGGCATTGCTACCGGGTGTGTAGATGGCGAGATCGACGTTCTCGCGAAGCTGTGCAATACGCTTGCCGGTCTGGCCCCATTCACCCAGGCCCTTCTTCCACAGCGCCGCCTGCGCTGCAGCAAACTCGTCAGGGGTCTGCCCCTTATCGAGGGCCGTGCGTGGATTGATCCACGGACGAAAGTTCTCGGCCTTGAGCTGCGGGAACGTGAGCAACAGGTTGCCCATGTCGCCTTTCGGGTCGATCGCGATAACCGGAATGTGGTCGAGCGCCGCCTCCTCAAGTATCCCGATGCCGAGACCGGTCTTGCCCGAGCCCGTCATACCGATAATGGCCGCGTGCGTCGTCAGGTCCTTGGAGTCATACAGGACATACTCGTCCGTGAGCGCGTCCGCCTCAGTGTCGTGGCGCTTGCCGAGATAGAAAGCGCCCAGCTTCTCGAAGTCGTGCATCTGCGTCCCTTAGGTTGGTGGGTACGTGTAGCTTGCCGCGAATCCGAGCGGGAAGCCGATCGCAAAGTAGATCAGCAGGAACACCGTCCAGGACAGCAGGAACCACATGGAGTAAGGCAGCATCATCGCGGTCAACGTGCCAATACCCGTGCCTTTCACGTAGCGCTGGCAATAGACGACAACCAGCGGAAAGTACGGCATTAGCGGTGTGATGATGTTGGTGCTTGAGTCACCGACACGATAGGCGGCCTGCGTCAGGTCGGGCGAGATGCCGAGCGACATCAGCATGGGCACGAAGATCGGTGCGAGCAGACCCCACTTGCCGCTAGCGGAGCCGACGAAAATGTTGACGAACGCGGTCAGGAGGACGATGCCGACGATCGTGATCGACGCCGGTGCGGCTATCGCCTTGAGGAACAGCGCGCCTTCGAGCGCCAGCAAGACGCCGAGGTTCGACTGGCCGAACGCGTACACGAACTGCGCGATGAAGAACATGATGACGAGGTAATACGCCATGCCGTGCATCGCGTGGGTCATGCCCTCGATCATGTCCTTGGAGCTCTTCATCGTGCCCGCGACGATGCCGTAGACGACGCCGGGCACCAGGAACAGCAGGAAGATCAGCGACACGATGGCGCGCATCATCGGCGAGCCGAACGAGGTGAGCTCACCGTCGGGTGTTCGCCAGGCGGAGTCTTGCGGCAGCGCCGTCACGAACAGCAGCACGATGCCCAGGACCATGGCGATCAGCGCCCAGCGCAAGCCCTTTAGTTCGTTCGGCTGCAGTTCGTGCATCTCGGGCAGGTCTTCGGCGTCGCCGTCGATCTCGGTGGCGGAAATCCGTGGCTCGACGACCTTGTCGGTTATATACCAGCCGAGCCCGACGATCAGGAGCGACGATGCCGTCGTGAAGAAATAGTTGTTGAGCGGGTTGACGATGATGTCCGGGTCGAGAATCTGCGCGCCCGCCTGGGTGAGGCCTTGCAGCAACGGGTCGAGCGAGCTCGGCACGAAGTTCGCGGAGAAGCCGCCGGATACCCCGGCGAACGCGGCGGCAATACCCGCGAGCGGATGCCGGCCGGCCGCGTAAAAGATGACGCCGCCCAGCGGAATGACGAGCACGTAGCCGGCATCGACAGCCGAGTGCGAGACGATGCCGACGAGGATGACCATCGGCGTCAGCAGCTTCGCCGGCGTCACGTTCAGCAGGGATCGAATTGCCGAATTGATGAAACCCGTATGCTCCGCAACGCCGATACCCAGCATGGCGACCAGCACCACGCCGACCGGGTGGAAGTGGGAGAAGTTTGTCACCATGACCGACAGGAACTCGGTGAGAGCCCTGGGCGCGAGCAGGTTGTTGATGACGAGCGGCTCGTTCGAGCGCGGATCGACGACGCTGAACGTGACGTACGAGAGCAGCCACGACAGCACCCAGACGATGAACAGCAGCGCGATGAACAGCACCGCCGGATCCGGGAGCTTGTTGCCCACGCGCTCGACGGTGGCGAGCATGCGCGTTGTCAGGCCGGGTTTGGTTGTTTCTTGTTGTTGTTTTGCCATCAGGCTTTCCGTCAAACCATCAATTTCGAGTTTACATGAATCCCCTGCCGGCGCGCCGCCACACCCTGCGGCGCCCAGTTCGGGGTGCTTGTCTCCGGGCTGCTCGCTGCGCTCGCTTTAGGCCTCGGAAACAAGCACCCCGAACCGGGCTCCGTGTCGAGGACTCGACGTTGAAGGGCGTTCGGGGCGTTTTTCGACCGAAGTAAAGCGCAGCGAAGCGAGCCATGAGGGAGAGAAATGCCCCGGACGCCCGCCACCTACCACCCGCAACTGCGGCCTTCATTTTGTTCTTTCAGGTATTCCATCAGCGGCGCGAAGTAATCGATGATTGCGGTCGCGTCCATCTCGC
>CBDUCE010000319.1:0-2581 GCA_965365575.1 uncultured Gammaproteobacteria bacterium | reverse complement strand
TGGTTTCGGTAGGCGCTGTGTGCGGTGAGGTGATTGTTCGACCGTATCGAGTTGGTCAGCATGCGAATGCGCACACCCCGTGCAACGGCGCGCTCCACCGCCCCCTCGAGTTCCGGCGTCGGGATCAGGTAAGCGGAGACGATCAGCACTTCCTCTCTTGCGTCGTCGAGCATTGACATCAGTGCATGCGCTACCTGGACAGGCGCCTCGCCAGCCACGGCTGGATTCTCCTCCGGGGGCTTGTCAGCGAAAAGCGTGGCCTCGCCATCGACGGCGCTACCGACGAGTTCGCGCCACGCCTGCAGCCGCTCCGCGTCGCTCTGCTCGGTGTGCAGGTGGATGTTGGCCTCACGAAACGCACGTGCTGCATCGAGATCGGCCGCCGTGTGCCTGACGTGACTCAGGGACTCAATCGGAACCGCCCAGCGGTCGTTCCAGTAGTTGTCAAACTCGGTGCTTACATCGAGCACGATTGGCCCGCCGACCATCACTTCCATGTCCCGGAAGTTGGCAACCGCGTGCAACCCGAAATACTCGTCAGCGAGATTGCGTCCGCCAACGATAGCCACCCGGTTGTCGACGATCATCGCCTTGTTGTGCATGCGGTGGTCGAGCCGGTGGAACTCGGCGAGGTTGAGAGCCTGCCTGGTGACGGCATTGTCCGAGCGGCGCTTATAGGGATTGTAGATGCGGTACTCGATATTCGGGTGATGGGCGAGCTCGAGCAGAATGTCGTCCCTGCCGAGCAAGAACGTGTCATCGACGAGCAGCTTGACGGCGACGCCGCGCTCGGCCGCCGCGACGAGATGATCGAGGACCATGGCCCCCACGGTGTCGATGCTCCACAGGAAGGTCTGCAGGTCGATACTCTCGGTCGCGCTGTCGATCGCGCGCAGCCTCCAGTCGAGTGCGCCGGGCCCGTCGTTGAGCAGGGTAAACCAGTCGCCGGGATGCTCCTGCGCGAGCGTATCCCAAATGACGGCCTCGGCGGGTGCCGGCGTGTACTCCGGCGGCAGATCCACGGGCTGCAACGAGCTGCAGGCAGCCGCGAGCACGGCCGCGAACACGAGGCTGGATCGTCCGATCTGCTTTCCGAGGATGCACATGGTGCGAAGTGTATCCAAAGTTGCTGGTTTTGAGGACAATGACCCAAAATCTTCCAATATAGCCCGGAGGTAAATCATGAACCTGGGAGCATTTTCTGTCAGCCTGAGCGTCAAGGACATCGAGGCGTCCCGCGACTTCTACGAAAAACTCGGCTTCGAGCCGGTCGGCGGGAATGCGGACGACCACTGGCTGATCCTGAGAAACGGCGATCATGTCATCGGCCTGTTCCAGGGTATGTTCGAGAAGAACATGCTGACCTTCAATCCCGGCTGGAACCAGCAGTGCGAAGAGACCGACTCATTCACGGACGTGCGCGAAATACAGCGCATGCTGAAGGAGCAGGGAGTGGAACTCTCCAGTGAGGCAGACGAAACGTCACAAGGGCCGGCGAGCATTACGCTGTTCGACCCGGATGGCAATCCAATACTGATCGATCAGCACCGCTAAAGATCAAAGATCAGGGACAGTGACTTATGGTGCCTGGCACCATAAGTCACTGTCCCCTGATAGTGGTATTGATCTCTTTCGCGGCGAGCGGGTGGTACGTCGGCTTCGCTTCCTCGAAGACCCTTTGCGCCATATCTTCCATGCCCGCGTCCATCATGTCCCCGTAAAGCACGCCGATGAACTTCGTGCGACCGATAGTCTTCAGGAAGTTCTCCAGGCGATCGAACGCCGGTTCGTAACCGTTACGAATCGCGATTCGGAGCCAGCTGAACGCGATCTCGTTGTTACGCGCCGCCGTCAGCTGGAACGCCTGGTCGAGATCCTCGAGCTTGTCGCGGCGCAGCTGCTTCGGCATGCCGTCCAGAAAGCGTTTCCAGTGGTGGTACGTCCATTCACTCGTATCGATGTCCTCGGCGGCGATGCGGCCGGACAGCCAGTCGTGCCGCACCGGCTCGATCCCGGCGAAGGCCTCCGACCGCGGAACCGGCGCGCCATCTGGCAGCCCCGGCTCGAATACCCACTGTCTCACGCGGTTCATGCTGACGGACTCGGGATGGTCCGCGACAAGCGTCCGCTCCAGGTAATCGAGAAACTCTTCCGTCGAGATACTCTGAAACGCGAAGTCGTTGAAATAATTCATCAGGAAGCGGTCGAATGCCTCGCGGCCGACGGCGAGTTCCAGTTCATAGAGAAACAGGGAGCCTTTCTCGTACGCGATGCTCGTGAAGACCTCGTCCGGCTCGCGATCGCGCAGGTCCACGGCGAGCGACTCGTCATGACCTTCGAGATCCGGCAGCTCGTCCGTCAACTCGGCATAGCCCAGCGCCATCTCCATGCGGTAACGCTCGTCACCGAAAACGGCCTGCATGATGCGGTTGGTAAGGTAGGTCGTGAAGCCCTCGTTGAGCCAGAGATCCCGCCAGCTCGCATTCGTCACCAGGTTGCCCGACCAGGAATGCGCGAGCTCGTGCGCGATCAGTGCGACGAGACTCTTGTCGCCGGCGATGACCGTCGGCGTGATGAAACT
>CBDUCE010000318.1:0-2610 GCA_965365575.1 uncultured Gammaproteobacteria bacterium | reverse complement strand
CGCACCTCGTCGCCGTATTTCTCGCCGAACAGCGCCATGGCGCCCGACTGCATGGCGTCGTCGTAGCTCATGAGACGGGTGTCGGCGGCGACGTTCCTGCGGATCTCCTCGTTGACGAGTTCTTCGATGTCGTCGATTTGCTCCGGCGTAACCGCCTCGTAGTGGGAGAAATCGAAGCGCAGGCGGTCCGGCGCGACGAGCGAGCCCTTCTGCTGCACATGCTCGCCGAGTACATCGCGGAGCGCGGCGTGCATGAGGTGCGTCGCCGAGTGATTGAGCCGGATAGCCTGCCGGCGTTCCTCGTCGACGATGGCGTCGATCGTATCGCCGACGTCGAGCTGGCCCTCTTCCACTGCCCCGTAGTGAACGATCGCGTTACCGCTTTTCTGTGTATCGACGACCTGGAAAAGCTTGCCGGTTTCGGCCAGGATTCCGGTGTCGCCGATTTGGCCGCCGCTTTCGGCATAGAAAGGCGTCGACGCCAAAACGACGGCCCCTTCGTCGCCGGCTGCCAGCGCATCGACCGGAGAGCCGTCCCTGAAAAGCGCAACGATTTCTCCGGTGGTTTCCGTTTCCTCGTAGCCGGAGAACTCGCTTTCGGCCTCTGTCCTGATTGTTCCCTCGGTGCTGGCGGCAAATTTACTCGCTGCACGCGCACGATCCCGTTGCCCGGCCATGGCCACTTCGAATCCTTCTTCATCGATTGCAAGACCGCGCTCACGGGCTATGTCGGCCGTCAGGTCCACAGGGAATCCGTAGGTATCGTAGAGCTTGAAGACGATCTCTCCCGGAATCTGTTCGCCACTGAGTTTCTCGATCGCGCTCTCGAGTATCTCCATGCCCTGATCCAGAGTCTCGGCGAAACGCAGCTCTTCTTTTTGCAGCACTTTCTCGACATGCGCCCTGGCCTTCGGCAGTTCGGGATAGGCATCGCCCATCTCCTCCGCCAGCGGTCCGACGAGCTTGTGGAAAAACGGCTCGTCGGTGCCGAGTTTCTTGCCGTGCCGGATAGCCCTGCGAATGATGCGGCGCAGAACATAACCGCGACCCTCGTTTCCGGGCAACACGCCATCCACGATCAGGAACGCGCAGGCGCGGATATGATCGGCAATGACGTTTAACGAACTCGAGCCGTCGTTCTCGACACCGACTGTCTTCGCGGTCGCCTCGATCAGGTTTGCAAACAGGTCGATCTCGTAATTGCTGTGCACGCCCTGCATGACCGCCGCCATGCGCTCGAGCCCCATGCCCGTATCGACCGATGGCTTCGGTAGCGGCTGCATGTTGCCGTCTGCCGAGCGATCGAACTGCATGAACACCAGGTTCCAGACCTCGACATAGCGGTCGCCGTCCTCGTCCGGCGAACCCGGCGGACCGCCCGCAACGTGCGGGCCGTGGTCGTAAAAGATCTCGCTGCAGGGACCGCAGGGTCCGGTGTCACCCATCGCCCAGAAGTTGTCCTTCTCGCCCATGCGCGTGAAGCGCTCGGGGTCGATCTTCATCTCATCGAGCCAGATCGCTGCTGCTTCGTCGTCATCGTTGAATACGGTGACCCAGAGCCTCTCCGGGGGCAGCTCGAGCGTTTGCGTCAGGAAGTCCCAGGCGTAGCGTATGGCCTCGCGCTTGAAGTAATCGCCGAAGCTGAAATTGCCGAGCATCTCGAAGAACGTGTGATGGCGGGCCGTGTAGCCCACGTTCTCCAGGTCGTTGTGCTTACCGCCCGCCCGCACACAGCGTTGTGACGTCACGGCACGATTGTAATTGCGCTTCTCGAGACCGAGAAAAGCATCCTTGAACTGCACCATCCCGGCGTTCGTGAACAGCAAGGTAGGATCGTTGCCCGGCACAAGGGGCGAACTCGCGACCACTTCGTGGCCGCGCTCGGCGAAAAAGTCCAGGAAGGCCTGGCGCAACTCGTTGCTGGAAAGGCGTTTCATCAGGGTGATATCGGGACCGGGCGCCGGTTTTCAAACTCGCTAGTGTACGGGACTTGCGTGGCCGGATTAAGCGTTAATCATCGAAAGACGAGACCGCTGACTGAATCTGGTCCGGCTCGAATCCCCGGTACTGCAAAAAGCGCATCTGGCGTGCCTTGTCACGGAATTCGACCGGCTGGGAACGCCCGAACTTCTTCACGCGAGCTTCCCGTGCCAGCGCGTGCCAGTCCTCACCCGCCTCCGCCAGCACGTCATCGATCAGGCCCGCAGCGATGCCCCGCTGTCCGAGATCGGCGTGGATGCGCAGCGGGCCCTTGCCCTGGTTGATGCGGGACTGCACGAATGCCTCGACAAAGCGGCGGTCGCTTTGCAGCCCTTCATCCGCCAGCCGTTGCACGGCATCGGCTGCGACGTCCGCATCAAAGCCCGCGGCAGCGAGCTTGCGCTGGAGTTCGACGCGCGCGTGCTCGCGGCGCGCAAGCAGGTCCATCGCTTTCTTGCGGGCGTCGATAGCGTCGTCGGGCATGGCTCTTGTTGTGTAGTGATGTAGGAGCGGCTCTGGAACCGCGACCGGATTCAGATCGATCGCGCGTCGAGGCGCGCTCCTGCGGCACGCTGATCAGGCCTCCTTCGCTACGGCCTCTTCATCGTCCGAGGCGGGCGCCTGGACGGT
>CBDUCE010000317.1:0-2616 GCA_965365575.1 uncultured Gammaproteobacteria bacterium | reverse complement strand
GTATCGCAAGCACCTGACGATCGACGGCAGCTTCAACCGCACGCTCTGGCACGAGATCGGCCATTACCTTGGGGTGAGCGTGACCGCAGACGGCCGCAGCCTGGGCGAAGCACTTGCCGACTACGCCGACCTGGTCGAGGAGATGAAATCGGATCTCGTGTCGCTGCATGCCGCACCGACCTTGCGGGAAATCGGCTACTACGATGATGCGGGCCTGCGCGCGCACTATGCCGACGGTATTCGGCGTACGCTGCAGGTGGTGCGGCCCAGGCCCGAACAGCCGTACCAGAACATGCAGCTGATGCAGTTCAATTACTTCATGGAACACGGTCTCATCGAACTACAAGGCGATACGGCACTCCTGACCATCAATTACGATCGTTATCACGACGTCGTCAGCGCACTGCTCCGCGAAGTACTACACCTGCAGTATGCGGGGGACTACGCGATGGTCAGGGCTTTCGTGGAACGATGGAACTACTGGGACGATCGCGTACACGGCCAGCTTGCGGAACTCATTCGGGAACAGGCGAGCTACCGCGGCACCCTCGTGCGCTACGCGATCCTGAAAAATAATTAGGAGGCGTAGCCATGGTGTCTCGCCATAACAGTATCCTCGAAACCGTCGGCAGGACGCCGATCGTGCGCCTGAACCGGATTGCGCCCGATCACGTCAACCTCTACGTCAAGATCGAGTCCTTCAACCCGATGGGCTCTGTGAAGGATCGGCTCGCGCTGGGGGTAATCGAAGACGCCGAGCGCAGCGGGGCCCTGCAGCCCGGCCAGACGGTCGTGGAAGCAACGAGCGGCAATACCGGCATCGGCCTCGCAATGGTCTGCGCCTGCAAGGGCTACCCGCTCGTCGTGACGATGGCCGAGAGCTTCAGCATCGAGCGGCGCAAGCTGATGCGCTTCCTGGGTGCGAGGGTCGTGTTGACGCCTGCCGCGCTCAAGGGCAGCGGCATGCTGGCCAAGGCCGTCGAACTGGCCGGGAAACACGGCTGGTTCCTGGTGCGCCAGTTCGAAAATGAAGCCAACGCCAACGCGCACTCCCGCACGACCGCGCCCGAGATCCTCGAAGCGTTCTCGGATACGCAGCTCGACTACTGGGTCACCGGTTACGGTACCGGGGGCACGCTCAAGGGCGTGTCGCGGGTATTGAGGGAGGCGAGCCCCACAACGCGAATCGTCGTTTGCGAGCCGGATAATTCTCCTATCCTCGGCAGTGGCATACCGCAGGAACGCCTCAGCGATGGCGCACCCAGGGACAGTCACCCGCTGTTCCGCCCGCACCTGATGCAGGGCTGGACACCCGACTTTATCCCGCAGCTCACCGAGGATGCGGTCAACGCGAAATACATCGACGACATCCTGCCGGTCAGCGGTGATGACGCCATGAGACTGGCACGATCGCTCGCGATGGAGGAAGGAATATTCGTCGGTGTCTCCGGCGGCGCGACGCTCGCGGGCGCCATGGCCGTCGCGGAAAAAGCGGAACCAGGTGCGAACATTCTCTGCATGCTCCCGGACACGGGTGAACGCTATCTGAGTACGCCCCTGTTCGAGGACATCCCGGCGGACATGACCGCCGAAGAACAGGACATCTCCCGCTCCACACCGAACTATCGCTTCGACACGCCCCCGCCCGCACCGCCCGCGGATGCCGAAGAGGAAGCAGCGGTCGCAGCGCCGGCCGATGCGCTGGCGTTTCTCGACGACGCAACGCGCGATCCGGACACTCCGGTCGTGCTGTTCGCGCTGGAATGGTGTGAGTTCTGCTGGTCCGTGCGCAAGATGTTTGCGGAGTACGATATCCCGTACCGCTCGATCGACCTCGATTCCGTCGAATACCAGCGGGACAACAGGGGCGGCAAGATCCGCGCCGCGCTCCTGGAACGAACGGGTCTCAAGACCATTCCGCAGATCTTTATCGGGGGCGAGCACGTCGGCGGCGCGACCGAGCTGTTCGATGCCTGCAGGGATGGCTCCATGGCCAGGCTGCTCGACCAGTCGAACGTCTCCTGGAATACCGACGTCGACCGGGACCCCTATTCGTTCCTGCCGGGCTGGCTGCAGTCGCGCTAGAGCGTCACTCGCTGAAGAAGTACATGCCGAGCGTTTCGGCAACGCAGGCGGGCTTGCGCTCGTTCTCCACTTCGATGCGCGTCTCCGACGTCAGCAGCAGCGCGCCAGCGCGGCGCCTGGCCTGCAGTACGGTAGCGCGCGCACGCACCCGGTCGCCGGCCCTCACAGGTGTATAGAAACGGACCTTGTTGGCGCCGAAGTTGATCGCCCGGGCCAGGTTCTCGACCTCGACGAAGTCGCCGGTCAGCGACGGAATCAGTGCCAGCGTGAGATAGCCATGGGCGATGGTCTTGCCGTCGGGCATCTCCGCCGCGGCGCGATCGGTGTCCACGTGGATCCACTGGTAATCCCCGGTCGCTTCAGCGAACTGGTCGATGCGGGTCTGGTCGATAACCACCCAGTCGGACAAGCCGACCTCGACACCCTCCAGGGCCTTTGCATCTTCGATTGAACTGATAACGCGCAATTGACATTCCCTGCTGGCTCAACCGCGTTAGGAATACACATTAGCCGGGGCCGCCGCAAGTTTTC
>CBDUCE010000316.1:0-2626 GCA_965365575.1 uncultured Gammaproteobacteria bacterium | reverse complement strand
CGACGAGGTCGCCGGCAATCGGCCCGCCCGGCCCCAAGGTTGTCGAATTCTCGTCACTGAGTTCGACGTAGATGAAGTCGACGTAGCCGCCCCACCGGCCGCTGCGGCCTTCAGCGTGACCCATGAAAGCCGCATCCAGCTTGTCGATGATGCTGACGTCGCTGCCGTCGTCGGGCAGCCCGGGTTCGCCGCTGAACTCGCTGTCGACTGTGATACCCGGCACCCAGACATACGGCGCAACGGTCCACTCCCAATCCCCGGCGCACGCCGGTCCGGCGGCAATCGCCAGAGCGACGAACGCAGCTGACGAGCAACGCACCCTGCGGGAAATCATCGTCACCTGTCCTCCTCGTTTCTCGTGTCCGAGGTCCCGGTCACAACCGCGCTACATCGTGCCACGCACGATCTCGCGCCGAATTTCGTGCTCTGCAGCCGCGGTCTTGGCATCGGCCCCGTGTACTTCGACCGTCACCTTCGGGATCTCGCCGTTGAAGCGTGAGCGTGCCTCCGACCCCACGGCTTCGAAGACCGGGGTTGCGAGGTCGACCCCCACGTCCGCGGTTTCGTCCGCCGAGAAGATGCCGGGTTGCGTGTGCTCGATACGGCCCTCGGCGACCTGCTTGTCGTTCACGTACAGCGTTCCGGTGCCGCCCTTCGCGAGGCCGCCGCCGTCGTACGCGAACTCGAAGCGGATCGTGTACTTGCCGGGCGCGAGCGCCTTGCCGGACTCGATCGAGAAATGCTGCAGGCCGAGGAAGTTGTAGTGATAGCCGGGCTTGCCGTCGTTCATGTACAACGACCAGCCGCCGAAGCGCCCGCCCTGGGCGATGATGGTGCCCTGGCCGCCGCCTTCCGGCACTTCGACTTCGGCCGTGATCGTCTTCGACTTGTTCTTGATGTTCAGGAACACGTTTTCCGACATGCCCGTCATGCCCTGCGCAAGCGTCAGCGACGTGCGGCCGCCCATCAGGTCCGGGCGCCCGGCCAATTGCGGGTTGACACGCTCGACGGTGCGGTCGTCGATCGGTAACACGTGGTATTTCTCGGCTTCCTGCATGAACATTGCCTGCATCTCGGCGAGCTTCGCTGGATTCTTCGCGGCGAGGTCGTTCGCAAGGCTGAAGTCGGCGCGCACATCATAGAGCTCCCAGACGTCCTCAGTGAGCGGCCGCCTCGGTTTTGGCTCCCATGGTGCCTTGTGGATTGTGCCGGCGAGCCAGCCGTCGTGGTAGAGCGCGCGGTTGCCGAACATCTCGAAATACTGCGTGACGTGCCGGTCCTTGGCTTTCGGGTCGTCGAAGCTGTACAGCATGCTGACACCTTCCATCGGCTCCTGCTCTGTGCCATTGACCGACTTCGGCTCGGGCAGGCCGGCCGCCTCGAGAATCGTCGGCGCCACGTCGATGACGTGGTGGAACTGGCCGCGGAGCTGGTCCTTCGATTCGATGCCGTCCGGCCAGTGCACGACCAGCGGATTGCGCGTGCCGCCGTAATTCGACGCCACCTGCTTGGTCCACATGAAGGGCGCGTTCAGCGCCACCGCCCAGCCCGCCGCCATGTGCGGGTAGGTCTCGGGGCCGCCCCACTTGTCCATGACCTTGAGCAGGTCGGGCACCTTTTCCTGCACGCCGTTGAAGTAGGTCATCTCGTTGAACATGCCGACCATGCCGCCTTCGGCCGACGTGCCGTTGTCGCCGACGATGTAGAAGATCAGCGTGTTGTCGAGCTCGCCGATGTCCTCGAGCGCCGCGACAACGCGGCCGATCTCGTGATCCGTCATCTCCAGGAAGGCGGCGAATACCGCGGCCTGGTGCGCGAACAGCCGCCGCTCGTCATCGGACAGTGCATCCCAGTCCTTGATAGCCTCCGGCTTGCCCGCGAGTTTCGTTCCTTCGGGTACGACGCCGAGTTCGATCTGCCGTGCGAGCGTCTCCTCACGCAGCTTGTCCCAGCCCTGGTCGAACCTGCCTTCCCAGCGTTCGATCCATTCCTTCGGCACGTGATGCGGCGCATGGGTTGCGCCCGGTGCGTAGTACACGAAGAAGGGCTTGTCGGGTGTCAGCGCCTGCTGGTACTTGATCCAGGCGACCGCCTGGTCGGTCATGTCGGTCAGGAAATGGTAGTCGGGGTCGGCGGGCAGCTCGACCTGGTGCACGCCGTCGTAGATGAACGGCGCCCACTGGTTGGTCTCGCCACCGATGAAGCCGTAGAACTTGTCGAAGCCCTGGTGCGTCGGCCAGCGGTCCATCGGGCCCGATACGCTCGCTTCCCACGGCGCCGTCTCGTGCCACTTGCCGAAAGCGCCGGTGCTGAATCCGTTGAGCCGCAGCATCTCGGCAACCGGCGCCACGCTGTTCGGCAGGCGGCCGGTGTTGCCCGGAAAGGCTGTCGCCGTCTCCATGATGGAGCCGGTCTCCGCGGTGTGATGATTGCGGCCGGTCTTGAGCGCGTTACGCGTCGGCGAACACAGCGCCGTCGTGTGGAAATTGTTGTACCGGAGCCCCTGCTCCGACAGCGTGTCGAGCGTGGGTGTCGTGATCGGTCCGCCGAATGTGTGTGCCGCGCCGAAGCCGACGTCGTCGATCAGGAAGATGACGACATTGGGCGCGCCCTCCGGCGCCGTTAC
>CBDUCE010000315.1:0-2644 GCA_965365575.1 uncultured Gammaproteobacteria bacterium | reverse complement strand
AAGGTCTCGTAGGTGCCCTGCACGATGCCCTGGCTGCCGATGTAGATCCACGAGCCGGCCGTCATCTGGCCGAACATCATCAGACCCTTGCGGTCGAGCTCGCGAAAGTGTTCCCAGTTGGCCCACGCCGGCACGAGATTGGAATTGGCGATCAGCACGCGCGGTGCATCGGCGTGCGTGCGAAACACGCCGACAGGCTTGCCGGACTGCACGAGCAGGGTTTCCTCGTCGCCGAGTTCGCGGAGGCATTCGACGATCGTGTCGAAGCACTCCCAGTTGCGAGCGGCCTTGCCGATGCCGCCATACACCACCAGGTCCTGCGGTCGCTCGGCAACGTCGGGGTCGAGATTGTTCATCAGCATGCGCAGTGGCGCCTCGGTGAGCCAACTCTTCGCAGAGAGCTCTGTGCCGACCGGCGCCCGGATGACACGGGGTTTGTTCATCGCTGTAGTTTCTCCAGTTGCACGACGTCACCCGACGCCGATTTCGATGTTCCGGGAGGTGTGTAGTGCCCGGTCAGCTCGTAACGGCTGCCGGGGTGATGCAGTCTCGCGAACGTGACGGGGCGGCCGTGCGCCCAGGTACGGCGCATGACCACCAGGCAAGGCTCGTTTTCCGGCATCTGCAGATGCCGGCGAACAGCTGCGTTCGGAAGCTGGGCGCGCACGATCTGCTCGGCCTCCTGCAGTGGCGCGATCGAGGTCAGGTACGCACTGGGCGTGACCGACCCGAAGTCCTGCTCGGCGCATCCGGGAGCGAACTCGGCCAGCACGTGGCGGTCTTCCACCTGGACCGGCGCGCCGTTCTCGAAATGCACGAGCAGCAGGTGAAACACGTCGCTGCCCTGTTCGACATCCAGCGCCTTTGCGATCTCGCCACGCGCGTGTTGCCGTGAGTTGCGCAGCACGTCGCAGGTGTGCCGGTGTCCCCGCTGAGCGATCTCGTCGGCAATGTTTTGCACCTCCAGCATGTGCGATCGCGAGCGAAAATCGGATACGAAGGTGCCGCGGCCGGCGATACGCTCGACGTAGCCCTCGTCGGTGAGTTCGCGCAGGGCCCGATTCGCCGTCATGCGCGATACGCTCATGCGCTCAACGAGTTCGTTTTCTGACGGCACCCGATCATGCGGGGCCAGCTCACCCGAGGAGATCTGCGTGATGATCAGGTCCTTGAGCTGCTGGTAACGCGGTCTCTTGCTGTCGCTCATCGCTTCGCTCCGACAGTCGCGACGGCGTTGCGAAACGCGTCGCGCGTGGCCACGCCGGACTTGTGCTCGCCGTCCGCGACCAGCCACTCGCCGTGCACCATCACGCCCTCGATCGGCAGGCGGTAGCCGGAGAACACCAGCGCGTCCAGGCGCGACTCGTCGCCGTGGCCCGTCAGCATCGGGTCGTCATCGTAGAGCGCGACAAGATCGGCCGGCGCGCCGCGGCACAGTCCTGCGATTGCCTGGCCGCTTGCCTGCGCGCCGCCTTCGACGGCGCGCTCGAACAGCTCGCGGCCGACATGCGCGGTGCGGAACGACGTGACGTTGCGGCTGTGCGTCGCCAGCCGCTGCCCGTACTCCAGCCAGCGCAGCTCCTCGAAGGGATTGATCGAGATGTGGCTGTCTGAGCCGATCGCGAGCCTGCCACCCTGGGCAAGATAATCCGCGAGCGGGAACAGCCCGTCACCGAGATTCGCCTCCGTGCTCGGGCACACGCAGACAACGGCACCGGAACCGGCAAGGCTTTTCGTTTCGTCGGCGTCCATGTGCGTCGCGTGCACGAGACACCACTGTTCATCGACACCCACGTTTTCCAGGAGCCAGCGCACCGGGCGTCGTTCGCGGGCCGCCAGGCACTGGTCGACTTCGCGCTGCTGTTCTGCGATGTGCAGGTGAACCGGCCCGCCGGCTTTGCGGCCGGTTTCGGCAACCGCCAGCAGCGACGAGGCACTGACGGCTCGCAGGCTATGCGCACCGATGCCGACGCTGAGTTTTTCCGACCGTCTGCGCGTCGCCTCCTCGTGGTGTTCGAGGAATTGTTCGAGCGACAGCGCGAACAATTCCTGTGGTCCTTCGGGTTTCGGCGCATGAAAGCCGGCGCGTTCGTAAAGGACGGGGACGTAAGTCAGGCGAATACCGGTTTGCGATGCGGCATCCGCCAGCGCGTCGAACATCTGCATGCCCGCTGAATTGGTCGCCGGATCCCTGTGCAGGTAGTGAAACTCGGCGACCGTGGTGTAGCCACTCAAGAGCATCTCGGTATAGGCCTGGCGGGCAATTGCGCGCAGCAGGTCGGGATCGAGCATTGCCGCAAGTTCGTACATGCGCTCGCGCCAGGTCCAGAAACTGTCGTGGCCGGCCGGCGACCGCTCTTCCGTACGGCCGGCCAGTGCCCGCTGGAATGCGTGGCTGTGCGCGTTGCACAGGCCGGGGATGATGCAGCCCGTCGCGGCCGTCGCGTCCTCGGGTGTCGTACCGCGAGAAACGTCGTCAATCTGCCCGTTGCGTATCCGCAGCAGGACGTCGTCGGCCCAGCCGTCGGGCAACAGCGCTTTTCTGGCAAAAACTGAGGTCATCGGTGCACCACCAAGTTGTATATACAGGCTAGTCCATGCTAGTTTGCTTTGCAATTGCGGAGAGAGTGATGGCCGACTGGGA
>CBDUCE010000314.1:0-2688 GCA_965365575.1 uncultured Gammaproteobacteria bacterium | reverse complement strand
AAGACGACGAGTACGACTTCCAAACCCTGTCGGACTTCATGATCGAGCTGAAGCGTGAGTACCCGGACCACGATGCCGCTTCCGTGCTGATGGAGGCGCAAATCCCCTACGACTACCTGATCCAGGTGATGGACATCGTGAGGAGCGTCGAGCTGCCGGTTGAGGACTCCGTCGAAGGAGAACCGGAGTTTGAACTGTATGCCCTGTTCTCCGAGATATCGGTAGGAGACGCGCCATGAGGAATTCGCGGCGTATCAAGCGCATGAAGCGCAATCGTGTGAAGATCACGAAGATGAACCTGACGTCGCTGATGGACGTGTTCACGATCCTCGTGTTCTTCCTGCTGGTGAATTCAGGTTCCGTCGAGGTGCTCGACGCGCCCAAGGAAGTGCAGCTTCCCGAATCGAAAGTGGAGGCCAAGCCGCGTGAAACCGTGGTGATCTTCGTGAGCCCGGACGAGGTCCTGGTGCAGGGCGAATCGGCCGCCAGGGTCGAGGACATCCTCGCCGCCGAAGACGGCGCGACGGACAGAATCACGTCGCGCCTCGCGGAGCTCAGGGACAACGTCGTGGGGCCGGCAACGCTGGCCGTCGCGGGCAGTCTCGAGGTCACGATACTTGCCGACAAGTCCGTGCCGTTCATCGTGATCAAACGGATCATGTCGACGTGCACGGGTGAAGGCTACGAGAACGTGTCGCTGGCCGTTCTCCAGAAAACGCCGCAGGTAGCGACGCTGTAACAGCGCATGGACGAGGTTGGCTAACGTGAGTTCAGATCCTTCATACGAAGAACTTCAGGCGCTGAAGCAGACGGTGTCGTCGCTCGAGGAGATGCGTCTCAAGGAGCAGCTGCAGCACTCCGAGCGCGAGCTCGAGGAGCTCGAGCAGGAGCTGCAGACGATAGAGGACGAACTCGAAGCCGCTATCGAGAAAGGTGAGCGCTACGAAGTGCTCACCCGGCTGTGCGAGAACTTCGAGGAACTCGACAGGGTTGGCGCTTCGCATTTGTTCTGGGGCGACCTCGAAAGACCGGATAACACCGCCGAGCACCTGGAAAGCGTGCGCGGCCGGATCAGTGAATTCACCGACGAAATCGCCGGGATCGAAGATCGCCGGGACGCCGTTCTCGACAGGATCGGCGACAAGAACCGGACGATGGACTACCTGTATTACGATCTTCGCGACGCGACCGAGCGCGAGGAAAGCCGTAAGTCCGAGTGGGTCGTCGAACGCGAAGAGCCGGAGCTGCCGGCTCGCGCGCTGGTCATGCCGTGGTCGCGCGGCTACGAAGAAGACGCTCGCTTCCGCCGGTCGGTGCTGGCGTCGCTGCTCGTGTGCCTGTTGCTCGGCTGGCTGTTCAGCGTCGTGGATCTGCCGATCCCCGAACGCGCGAAGCTGATCGAGGTTCCGGAGCGCGTGGCGAAACTCGTGCGCGAGGAACTGCCGCCGCCGAAGCCGGAGCCCGAACCGATCATCGAAGAGCCGGTCGAGCCGGAACCGGAAGAGCCGGAGCTGGCCGAAGAGACGCCGCCGCCCGAGCCGGAGGTGGTACCCGAGGCCGTCGAACAACCCGCCGTGGCCGAGTCGGCGCCGGTGGACACGAAGGAACAGGTCAAGTCCAAGGGCATCCTTGCCTTCCGCGAGAAGTTCGCGCAGCGCGCGGATCTCGATACGAACGCCAAACTCGGTTCGTCGGCACGCCTCAGCACCGCGGGTGAGAACAGCGTCGGCCGTCCCGAGCGGTCGATGGTCACGACGTCGGCGCCGGGTTCGAGTGGCGGCATCAACCTCTCGGACATCAGTCGCGACGTTGGCGGTGGCGGTGACGGCATCGAAGGCGTGGCGGTGAGCCGCGTAGCAAGCTCGATAGGCGGCGGCGAAGGCCCGGATCGGCCGCTCAGTGCCGGCGTGTCTGCGGGCCGCACGGACGAGGAAATCCAGATCGTGTTCGATCGTTACAAGGCGTCGCTGTACCGGCTCTACAACCGCGAGCTGCGCAAGGACCCGACGCTCCGGGGGCAGCTCGTGCTGCGCCTGACGATCGAGCCGGACGGCTCCGTGTCGCTGGCCGAGCTGCAGTCGTCCGACATGAATGCGCCGGCCCTGGCACAGCAGGTCGTGGATCGCGTGAAGACTTTCGACTTCGGTGCCAAGGACGTGGGCGCGATGACGATCATCTATCCGATCGACTTCCTGCCGGCGTCTTGACATAACAGTCTGCATAGCGGCAAGTCCTTACATAAGTGACGTATCGAAGCCCCGCCTGGCGGGGCTTCGTGCGTTGCACCGTGCGGGGTTCACGAAGTTCGCAATCGTTAGCGGCGAGCTTTCGATCATGTGATGCAGTTCAACACTTCCGCCGGCTACTTACGCGATCATTTGTTCCTGAACAAAGGCAAAGCCACTGAAAGGTGGCGACGCAAAGTCACCGGCCTAAAGGGCTAGAAGACCCAAAGGTAGCGGGACTGCTCGACGATCGCAGTTACTCGGGCCGTCCTCAGGATGAGGATTTAGCGCACACGGATCGCTAGCGACAACTATGGCCCTGTTTCACCGAACATTAATGCTTATCGGTCGCGGGATCGTCCCGCGGCTTGCTGCCGTGCTGTTGCTGGCTTTTGCTGCATCGCCGGATGCGCACGCGCAGGCGGTCGACTGTTCCGATTTCCCGGGCGGCATCATAGACGGC
>CBDUCE010000313.1:0-2703 GCA_965365575.1 uncultured Gammaproteobacteria bacterium | reverse complement strand
TTCCCGAGCTTCGAACCGCCCGCGGAGCTGATCGATCGCATTGATCACTACCTCAGGAGCGGTGCAAACCAGTACGCGCCGATGCCGGGCGTACCGGCTCTGCGGCAAGCCATTGCCGGGAAGACGGCGAGCATGCAGGGACGCCGCCTGGACGCGGATGCAGAAATAACAGTGTGCACGGGTGCGACCGAGGGCCTGTTCAGCGCGATCCAGGCTATTGTCCGACGTGGCGACGAGGTCATCGTGTTCGATCCTGCCTACGATTCTTACGAGCCTGCTGTCACCCTGGCAGGCGGCCGCACCGTGCACGTGCCGCTGGCCATCAGCGACGATGGTTTCGATTTTTCGATCGACTGGCAGCGCCTCGAAGACGCACTCAACGACAAGACGCGGCTCGTCATCATCAACTTTCCGCACAACCCGACGGGTGCGATCCTGACCCAAGCCGATCTCCGGCAACTCGCGGAATTACTACGCGATTCGCCGGCGTACCTGCTGTCGGACGAAGTCTACGAGCACATCGTATTCGATGGCGAACCGCACGTCAGTGCCTTGTCCATTGACGAATTATGGGAACGCAGTTTCGTCGTGTCATCGTTCGGCAAGACCTACCATGCAACCGGCTGGAAAGTCGGCTACTGCATGGCGCCGCCGGAACTCACGACCGAGTTCCGCAAGGTGCACCAGTTCACGACCTTCGCCGTGAATACGCCCGTGCAACACGCGCTTGCAGACTTCCTGCAGGGGAACCCGGCGTTCCACGAGAGGCTACCCGCTTTCTACCAGCAGAAACGTGACCTTTTCTGCCGCCTGCTCGGGGACTCTCGCTTCCGGCTGCATCCGGCGCGCAGCACGTTCTTTCAGATCGTCGATTACGGTGACATTAGCGACGAAGACGACGTCGCGCTCGCGAAACGCTGGACCGAAGAGGTCGGTGTTGCATCCATTCCATTGTCGGTGTTTTGCGAGCAGCCGTTCACCGGCACTCGCCTGCGCTTCTGCTTTGCAAAAGACGACGACACGCTCGCGGCGGCGTGTAACAAGCTGAGCCGCCTGTGATGGCAAGTGCGCGCTCCCGGCCCCGCGATGCGGGGCCGGGATCTTTCGAGATCGAGCTTATTTTTCAGCCGCGCGGATAATTCCGCAGGCGTCCCGCGAGCCGCCCGCACAACCTTTTTTCAGATCCGACTCTTCGTCGCAATAGGTATCGGGATTGGTATGAATGATAAACGCACTGCCGTCTTCATCGAGGATGCTCAGGCGCCCGGGTGACAAGGTGACGCGGTTTGTCGTGTGCATCATCTCACCCTTGCCGTTCCTGACCTCGATGTTGATGAGGTCGCCCATGTGATAGGGGTGATTGATGTCGGCTGCCGGTACGTCATCGGTCGCGCTGTCCGGCCGTGACTGCCCGAAGGGACCCGGGTCGTGATGCCCTTTCGCCGCGCCACACGGCTCACAGGCGCCAACCTCGTGAATATGCACCGCGTGCTTCCCGTCGCTGAGGCCCTCCACCATCATCTTGACCGTCACTTCCTTTATCCCCTCGGGACTCGTCTTCTCGACGAGCTTGGCCGTGCCGGAAATACCGGGGTCGGTACAGCCCTTGATATCGGCCGTCGCCTTGAGCGCGTGACTGTCAGCGCCAGCCAGCGCGGGCAGGCAGAAAAGCGCGGTAGCTGCCATGCTCGCCAGCGTTTGTTTGCAGTTGTTATTCATGTAATTTTCCCCTCTAGGTTGCCCGTTTCGTCCGGACCGGCGCCAAACCCGGCGTCGCGGACCGACCTGCACCAAGACTAGTCGCCGCCAGCACGAGACTCAAGCGGCCGGCCGAAATCAGGTTCCGATCTGATAAACGAGCAGTGCGCCGACGTAACCGATAGCCGTCATGTACACCCAGGCGAACACCGGCCAGCGCCAGGTATTCGTCTCGCGCCGGATGACGGCGAGCGTGGCGGCGCACTGCAGGCAGCAGGCATAAAACACCAGCAAACCGAGCACCATCGGCAGCGTGAACACCAGGCTGCCGTCCGGCCAGCGGGCGGCCTTGAGCCGCTGCGACAACGTCGCCTCGTCGGCTTCGTCGCCAACCGCGTAAACGGTGCCGAGCACGGCGACCACGACTTCACGCGCCGGGAATCCCGCGATCACCGCCGACGACACGCGCCAGTCCCAGCCCAGCGGCCTGAAGGCCGGCTCCACGAAATGGCCGGCGCGCCCGAGCCAGCTCTGTTCGAGCTGCATTGCAGAAGCCTGGTTGTCGATCTGCGCGAGTGCGGCGTCCAGTTCCTCCCCGGACAACGCGGCCTCGGCCGCTTGCTGTTGCTGTTCGACGAACGGCGCGACGTCGTCGGAGCGCGGATAATAGGCCAGCGCCCAGACGATGACGGCGACCGAAAATATGACGGTGCCGGCGCGCTTTAGGAACACCTTCGCGCGCCCGAGGAGCTGCATGAGCACGGTCTGCAGATTGGGACGGCGAAACTCGGGCAGCATCAGCGCAAACGGCGGTTTGGGGCCGCGCAGCGCAGTCTTGCGAATCAGGAGCGCGGTCAGGATCCCCATGGCGATGCCGAACATATACAGCCCGAAAAGCACGAGCCCCTGCAGGTTCAGGAAGCCCACGGATTTCGCAGGCACGAACGCGGCGATCAGCAGCGCATACACCGGCAGTCGCGCCGAACAGGTCATGAACGGCGCCGC
>CBDUCE010000312.1:0-2722 GCA_965365575.1 uncultured Gammaproteobacteria bacterium | reverse complement strand
GCGGCCAGCGAGAAGGTTCACTGGCCGGGCAACCTGAAGAAGTACCGCATCTCGGACGGCCAGATCGTGGACCGCAACGACGTCCCCGCGGTCGACCCGAACACAGGCCTGTTCTACGATTCGGCGGCCAGCTACTGGACGGCCGGCATCGACGGCAACGACGTGAAACTGGGCGGCGCCGCGCAGAACCTGCCGGATCCGGCCGTGCGCAAGGTGTACACCAACATCACCGCCAGCAATGACCTGACGGCCGCGGCGAACGCGGTATCTCCCTCGAACCAGTCTGCGTTCTCGCTCGCGGATTTCGCGCTGACGGGTGCATCGGGTGAGCCCACGATCGAACAGGTCATTCGCTGGGCTCGCGGCGAAGACGTGGCCGACGAGGACCAGGACCCGACGACGCTGGTTCGCAAGGCAATGGGTGATCCCCTGCATTCGCAGCCCGCGGCGATCGTTTACGGCGGTACGCAGGCGGACCCGGATGTAGTCGTGTTCACGGCCACGAACGACGGCTATGTACATGCCATCGACGGCTCCACTGGCGAGGAATTGTGGGCCTTCATCCCCAGGGAGCACCTGCAGAACCTGCCGCGGCTGTTCTTCAACTCGGAAGCACCGTACAAGTTCTATGGCGTAGACGGCGACATAGTGCCTGTCGTCGCAGACCGCAACGATAATGGCATCATCGAGCCGGGCGACGGCGATTTCGTTTACATCATCTTCGGTATGCGTCGCGGCGGAAGTTCCTACTACGCGCTCGACGTCACCAACAAGAACGCGCCGAAGATCAAGTGGCGCATCAGCACGCCCGATTTCGGCCAGACCTGGTCAAGGCCGACGGTCGCGAGGGTGGGCATGAACGACCCGGGTCTGAACGCCGACAAGGCGGTCGTCATCTTCGGCGGCGGCTACGATACGGTGCACGATTCGATCGATCATCCGTCCATGGCGGACACCCAGGGCGCAGGCATCTATTTTATCGACCTGCAAAGCGGCGACGTACTGTGGCGCGCCGGGCAGGATGCCGGCGCCAACCTGCAGCTCCCGTCGCTCACCCGCTCGATCCCGACCCAGATTCGCGTAATCGACCTGAGCGGCGACGGCCTGGCCGACCGCATGTACGCATCGGACATGGGCGGCCAGATCCTGCGCTTCGACATTTTCAACGGCAAGTCACCGAACGGCACGGGCACCGATGCCCTGGTTACCGGCGGTGTCGTCGCGCAGCTCGGCGCAGAAGGCCTGTCGGGCACCCCGTCGGTCGCGGACACGCGTCGTTTCTATGCGGCGCCCGACGTATCGATTTTCAATGACAACATTCAAAACCGTCGCTTCATCGCCATCAGTCTCGGCAGCGGCTACCGTGCGCATCCGCTGGACGACTCGAACACCGATCGCTTCTACTCGATCCGCGACAAGAACGTATTCAACGGGCTAACCCAGGCGGAATACGACGCTTTCACACCGATCACCGAGTCCGATCTCGTCGAAGTCAGTGGCCAGGTGGGCACCGTGATCGGCCAGAACAATGCCGGCTGGAAGTTCACGCTGCCGCCGGACCAGAAGGTGTTCTCCAACTCGGTCACGTTCAACAACGAGGTATTCTTCGTCGCCTTTTCCGCAGATACCGCCGGCGCCGCCGTCTGCTCTGCAGGACTGGGCCGTAACTTCCTGTATCGCGTCTCGGTCAAGAACGGTGACCCGATCGCCGACCTCGACTCGATCGTGCCGGGTGAGGAAGACAATGAGCGCGTGGAAGAACTGGCGCAGGGCGGCATAGCGCCATCACCGGCCTTCCTGTTCCCGAGCCCCGAGCCTGGTTGCACCGGTGAGGAATGTTCGCCGCCGCCTATAGGCTGTATCGGTGTCGAGTGCTTCGACCCGGGCTTCGAGAACTTCCCGGTTCGCACGCTCTGGACCCAGGACGGGGTTGAGTAATGACCGACAGGCAACGTATGCAGGCAAAGCTCATGCACACGATGCGGGGCATCACGCTGATCGAGCTGATGATCGTCGTGGTTATCATCGGCATCATGGCGATGATCGCGTACCCGAACTATCGTGAGTTTGCTGCGCGCGCCAAGCGCAACGAGGCGAAGGCCGCGTTGCTGCAGATAGCAACCAACCAGGAGCGCTTTTACCTGCAGAACAACACCTACACCTGCGACATGACGCGGCTCGGGTTTGCGGCAGCAGCTGGATTCGTGACGGAATCCAGGACGTATACGGTCGACGTGACCGCCTGTGACGCGAACAACTTCACGGCGCAAGCGGTGTACAACAATGCGGACGCCGAGGCCGGCAAGTGTGGCACGTTCCAGATCAACGGGCGCAACGTGAAAACGTCCGCTCCCGATGGCGATTGCTGGACGCGTACTCGCTAGTTTACTGACGCTCTACTCGGGCGGCGCCTCTTCCGGGGGCGCCGCTTTTTCCTTGCCCGACAGGAACAGCGAGTCGAGGATGAGCAGCGCCGCGCCCACCGTGATCGCGGAATCCGCAACATTGAAGGACGGAAATGCCCAGCTCCCGAACCATACCTGGATGAAGTCCGTAACGTAGCCGAGCCAAATCCTGTCGACCAGGGTGCCGAGCGCCCCGCCCGTGTCACAGAGGAGAGATGCTCGCTCGACGGCCATCCCCATTGCGTGCTGCGCGTTCGATGGCTCGACCCCGAGCCTCCCGACCCCGTTGGCTAGTCGTCCATCGAGCAGGACTCCCC
>CBDUCE010000311.1:0-2725 GCA_965365575.1 uncultured Gammaproteobacteria bacterium | reverse complement strand
AGTTCGATCATGCGCCAGATTCTCGATTTCGGCGAAGTCCGGCGCGGGCTGCTCGGCGTCTCGATCGCCGACGTCAACGCCGAGGTCGCGGAAGCGCTTAACTCGTCCGTTACGAGCGGCGCCCTTATTACGCGTGTCGAGCCCGGCTCGGCGGCGGAAGATGCCGGCCTGCAGGTGGACGACATCATCGTCGGCGTCAACGACAAGAAGATTGCCGGCGCTGCCGAGCTGCGCAATACGATCGGCCTCATGCGCTCGGGCGACGACGTGGAGATCGAGTACTTTCGCGATAATGACAAGCGCAAGACATCCACGGCGCTGGGTCAGCAGCGCGCGACGGCAAGCGTCGGCGCAGAAATTCATCCGGGGCTCGTCGGTGCGCAATTTGCCGAAGCGTCGGCCGCACGCGACGACGGGGTCGAGGTGACGGCGGTCGAACCGGGAAGCGCTGCGGCACAGCGCGGCCTGCGTGCCGGCGACGTCATTACTGCGATCAACCGGCGCCCCGTGCGTTCACTGGCCGAACTTAACGAGATAGCATCGAGCAGCCGCATCCTGTTCCTGCTCGTGCAGCGCGGCGACCGCGCCTTGATGCTGCAGATTCGCTGACAACCGGCGAACGCCACGACAACGGGACCGGGGCACCTCGAGGCGTCCCGGTCTTTTCACTTCTGTGACGGGTCCGGTTGCGCAACTCCTGGCGGCTGCGTAATGTCTCGCTATCGAAACCGCGTCAACGCACAAGGAACTGAGCAGCTGTCATGTCCTCCCGTATGGCCTTCCTGAAGCCCGTCGCCGGCATCGCCGCAGCGCTGGGGCTGCTGCTCTACGGAAGCGCTGACGCCGGTTCGGAATTCGAGGCACAGCGTGAGCTGTTCCGCCAGGTCTACGCCGAAGCCGAGCGCGGCAACTGGGATGCCGTCGACGCATTGAGCGCGGAGGACCGCGGGCGGCTGCGGTCGTACCTGCTGTGGCCCGACCTGCGCGCGGCCTGGTTCAGGGCCACGATTCGCAAGGCGGACCTGGACGGCATCGAGACTTTCCTCGACCGCTACGGAACGCTGAAGCCCGCGCGCGACCTCCGGTATCGCTATGCCCTGCATCTCGCGGAGTCCGGCCAGCTCGACCGATACCTGCGCGTGTACCGGTCGTATTACCAGGGACTCGGCGTCGACAGGCTCGACTGCATTGCACTGCAGGCCGAAATCGAAGCCGGCAACGGCGATCGAATCGAGCGCAGGGGCCGCGATTTATGGCTCACCGGTTACAGCCAGGCCGATGAATGCGACCCGGTGTTCGACTGGATGCGCGAGGCACAGCTTCTCACGCAAGACGACTATCGAGCACGCTTTGCGCTGGCGGTCGAGGCGCGCGAATTTACGCGGGCGCGCTGGCTCGCCCGGTCACTGGACGAGGTTTTGCTCGAACAGGCGAATCACTGGCTGCGGGCCCAGGCGAAACCGGAGCAGTTCGTTGAAACTCATGGCCAGCGAGCGGACAACGACGTCTCGCGCCAGCAACTCGCGTATGCCATCGAGCGCATCACGTATCGCGACCCGGAGACGGCGCTGCAGCTTTGGAAGCGCCTCGAGGGCGTGTACGCGTTTCCGGCTCAGACCCGCCACGCCACCCGGCGTCATATCGCACTGTGGACTGCCCGTGACAATCTTCCCGCCGCCTACGAGTTGTTGACGAGCCTGCCGCTCGAGGCGCAGGACGAGGAAGTCATGCGCTGGCGCGCCCGCGTCAGTCTTCGCGAGAAGCGGTGGACCGATCTCCTGAGCGACATCGCGATGATGACCTCCGAAGAGCGCAGTTCCGAGCAGTGGCGGTACTGGCGGGCGGTCGCTCTGACGCGCAACGGTAACGACGCCGCGGCAAGGGTATTGCTCGAATCGTTGGCCGCCGAGCGGAGCTATTACGGGTTTCTTGCAGCAGACGAACTCGGCGTCGACTACGCCTTTGCCCACGACACGCTGCAGGCCAACGATGCGATCATCGAGTCTCTCGCACAGCGGCCGGACCTCATCCGCGCCCGCGAGTTGTTGCTGGTCGGCCTCGATAGCCGCGGCCGCTCCGAGTGGGATGCCGCGATTGCTGCCCTGTCCGACGAACAAAAGACCCAGGCTGCGATACTCGCGCATCGCTGGAGCTGGCATTCGCGGGCAATTGCAACCGCTGCATCCGTAGGGCACTACGACGACCTGGCGTTGCGCTACCCGCTGCCGTTCAGGCAGTCCTTCGAACAGGGCGCATCGTCGGCAAGCATTCCCACCCCCTGGGCTTTCGGTATCGCCCGGAGTGAGAGCCTGTTCATGCGGGACGTTCGCTCGCGCGCCGGCGCGATCGGGTTGATGCAGCTCATGCCGGCTACCGGGCGCGAGGTCGCACGGGAAATCCAGCTGGCGTACTCGGGGCTCGATACCCTGACCGACCCCGATCACAACATTCGCCTCGGTACGTCATACCTCGGCAGCATGGCCGCCCGTTATGACGGCAATCACGTGCTGGCTACGGCCGCCTACAATGCCGGTCCGCATCGCGTCGACCGTTGGCTGCCACAGTCGGCCGTCGTCGACGCGCGCGTGTGGATCGAAAACATCCCGTTCAACGAAACCCGCAAATACGTCCGCCGGGTTCTGGCGGCGGATACGATTTTTCACTGGCGCCTGACCGGCGAGACGCGGCGGCTCTCCGACCGCCTGCCGCAGGTGCAGCCTCTGCC
>CBDUCE010000310.1:0-2726 GCA_965365575.1 uncultured Gammaproteobacteria bacterium | reverse complement strand
GCCGCCAGGGCCATCCAGATCGGCTACTACAAGGCCGGCAGCAACGTGCTGACCATCGGCGACACCAACAAGCAGCTGCACATCGTGCGCAGCGGCGCGCTCGAGCTGCGCAACGCCGAGGGCGACCTCGTAATGCGGGCGGCCGAAGGAGACGTATTCGGCTTCCCGTCCCTCATGAATGCGGCGCCATTGCGCAACCAGTCGGTAGCGATCGAAGACTCGCTGATTTACCACCTGGATGGGAAGGTGTTCGCGGAATTGCGTCGCAGGAACGAGCGCTTCGATACCTATTTCATCCGGCTGTTGTCGGATCGGCTGCTCTCGAGGCCCGCAACGACAAAGCTGCACGGTGCTGAGGGACGTGCCGTATCGCAACTCATTACGCGGCCGCCCGTGGCAATCGACGCCGCCGCAAGTATCCGGGACGCCGCGCGCAAGATGGTCGAGGAGCGGGTGTCGGCCATCCTGGTTACGGACGAGGACGGATTCTGCGGCATCGCTACCGACCGCGACCTCAGGCAGCGGGTCGTTGCAAAAGATCTGTCAATCGATACGCCCATACGCGACATCATGTCGGTCAACCCGATATCCATCGACGCCGACGACCTGGCCTACGAAGCCGCGCTCACGATGATGCAAAACAAGATCCATCACCTGCCCGTGATGGCGGACGGTAAGCTGATCGGCATGGTGTCGCGCAGCGACTTCATGCGCATCGAGACCGAACACCCGCTGTACCTCGTCAACGACATCGCCAAGCAGACGACCGTGGAAGGTATCATTCAGGCATGCAAGCGTTTGCCGGCGCTGGTAGCCAGCCAGATCAGCGCGGATGCGAACGGTGAGCAACTCGGCAAGTTCATCACGACCATCACCGATTCGGTGACGCAACAGCTGTGCCGTATCGCCGAATCCGAGCTCGGGCCGCCGCCGTGCACCTATGTCTGGGTTGCGCTTGGGTCGCAGGGCCGGCACGAACAATCCGCACGTAGTGATCAGGACAATGCGCTGGTGCTCGACGATTGCGCAACAGACGATTACGACGACTACTTCGAGGCGCTCGCCCGCATCGTGAACGACGGGCTCAACGATTGTGGCTATGTCTATTGCCCGGGCGACGTGATGGCCTCGAACCCGGACTGGCGCAAGCCGCTTTCGACCTGGAAAAAATACTTCAATAAATGGATCACGGTACCCGAAGCAAAAGCGCTCATGCATGCCAATATCTTCTTCGACCTGCGCGCGGTGTACGGCGAGAGTCGCCTGGTGGACGAGCTCAAGGAAAGCATCCGCAAGGATGCGAAACGAAACGAACTGTTCCTGGCCCTCATGGCGAAAAACGCGATGAACTTCCAGCCGCCGCTGGGTTTCTTCCGGCAGTTCGTGCTCGAGAAATCGGGGGAGCATAAGAATACGCTGGATATCAAGAAACACGGCATCATGCCGATCGTCGAAATTGCACGAATCCGTGCCCTGGCGGCGGGCGAGGTGCGGATCACGACGAGAAACCGCCTGCGGGCGGCAGCAAAAGCCGGGGAAATCACGGAGTCCGACGCAGCCAATCTGATCGATGCGCTCGACTTTATCGAGAAGCTCAGGGTGGAACACCAGAACAGGCAGCTGCACGCGGGCAAACAACCCGATAACCACCTCTCCCCCGACGAACTCTCATCGCTGGTGCGGCACAATCTCAAATCGGCGTTCAACCAGATCAACGTCAGCCAGTCGGCTCTGCTGAATCGCTTCCACCTGGCATGACGACCGGGCGCTGGCTGGCAATCAAACGCTGGAAAGCCGGCTACCGGTCGGCAGACGAACGTTACAAGGCGCTGCTCGAGACATCGCCGCCGTCAGCCGCCAGCAGCTTCGACGAAGCGGAACTCGTATGCCTGGATATCGAAACGACCGGACTCGACCCTGCGACCGTCGACATGCTGAGCATTGGCTGGGTCCTGATTCGGGGCGGCCGCGTGGATCTCTCCACCGCCGAGTCGCACGTCGTCAAGCCGAGCGGTGGCATTGGCGACAGCCCTTCGATCCACGGCCTGACGGACAGCGTTGTGGATCAGGGCATATCGCCCGAGGAAGCCATGGAGCGTGTCCTGGAGGTACTGACAGGAAGGGTCCTCGTGGTGCACCACGCCGGGCTGGACAAGAAACTGCTGGACCGGCACTGCAAAGCCCAGTTCGGCGACAAGCTGCTGGTGCCGGTCATTGATACGCTGGCCCTGGAGAATCGCCGCAAGTCGCGCCACCACCATCTCGAGGATACCCGCTCACTGCGCCTGCCCGACCTTCGGGAGCACTACAACCTGCCCTGGTATCGCGGGCACGATTGTCTCGGCGACGCCATTTCCACGGCCGAATTGCTGATCGCGATGGTCGCAAGCCAGGAAGGCCCCACAACGCTCGCGGACCTCTACTGACCCTCCCTGCGCCGTGCGCCTTTTGTCGCATGGCCCGGCATCCGCTGCTCTTTTAAAATCGAACGAGATAACAACCGTGCGGACCCGTCATGAGCAAATTCTTAGAAATTCACCGCCGTTCGATCGAGAAACCATCCGAATTCTGGGCCGAAGCAGCCGAAGGGATCGATTGGGAGCGCCGCTGGGACAAGGTTCTCGACGACTCTAACGCGCCGATCTACCGTTGGTTTTCCGGGGGGCGCCTTAACACCTGTTACAACGCGCTCGATCGCCATGTAGCCAACGGGCGGGCCGAGCAGG
>CBDUCE010000309.1:0-2733 GCA_965365575.1 uncultured Gammaproteobacteria bacterium | reverse complement strand
GCTCGCAATCAGCTCGCCGACAGTGTCCACCGCCAGCGAGCCGATTGCAACGAAGTGCATCACAGTGACTGTGTCAACGCCCGCGATCAGCCGGCGGGACGGATATCGACCCGCACGCGGATCTCACGGCCCGGATCGTAGGGCATCCGGGTCTCGTATTTCTGGCCGTGATAGCGGTAGACAACCCGGTAGCCGTCGATGCGCTCCTCTTCGTGCGAGGTCATACGCGTTTCGCAGCGCTGTACGGGTCTCGAGTACTCGGTGGTGCTGTGCGTGGCGCCGTAGCGGCGCTTCGCGCTGTCGTTGCCGACGGCGGCGCCGATAATCGTTCCGGCGACAGTCGCAGCATCGTTGCCGCGGCCGCTGCCGAACTGGTGACCGATGACTCCACCGACGACCGCGCCCACGAGGGTGCGCACGCCGCTGCCCGGAACGGGCCGCTCAACGGTGTAGTACTCGGTCTCCTGCCAGCACTCGCGTACCGGCGTGTTCACGGTAACGTAGCGAATGATCGGCTCCGCGCTGATCACGCGCGCATAGTCATACTGGGCAGCCGCCGCTTGCGCGGAAACCGCTGAGAGCAGCGAAACTGCGACCAGGCTTGTCATTACTCGTCGTGCGTTCATTGCTTTGGTATCCATTGTTCCTGACCTTCTCGCTTACGACCGGCCCTGTTGCCAGCCTGGGAACAAGATTACGTGCACTGCAATGAACGAAGCCTGAACGGATAGCGGCAAAAAAAGCCAGCAAACTGAATGCTTTATGAACAGCTGCGGGACGGGTTTCAGGACAGGCGGCGTTTGGCGGCACGCCACTCCCGGTCCAGCGACTCGAGGTTGTGATCGCGGAATCGCTCCCCCGAATCCCCGATCGCTTTCTCCATTTCGGCGAAGCGCCGCTCGAACTTGCGATTGGCGCCCATCAGGGCTTTTTCGGCGTCGACGTCAAGGTGCCGTGCCAGGTTGACAATGGCGAACAGCACGTCGCCGAATTCCTCTTCAACCCTCGCAGGATCCCGGGTGCCGACGGCGTCTTCCAGTTCCTCGAACTCCTCCGATATCTTCTCGCGGACGCCGCCACGGTCCGGCCAGTCGAAACCGACCCCGGCGGCCCGCATGCCGAGCTTCTGCGCCCGCTTGAGCGCAGGCAGCGACTTCGCGACGCCCGCGAGCACGGCCCCGTCCTCGCTGCCGCTGCGCTCTTCCGCCTTGATTCGCTCCCAGCTCCCCGGGGACGGGCCAGCGGCCCGCTCGGCCTCGCTGCCGAAAACATGCGGGTGGCGGCGCAGCAGCTTGCCGCAGATGGCACTCACGACGTCGCCGAATTCGAACGCACCGGTCTCTTTGGCCATCCGTGCATGGAAAACCACCTGGAACAACAGGTCGCCGAGTTCGTCACGCAGCGCCGGCATGTCCTCGCGCGCGATCGCATCGGCTACCTCGTAGGCCTCCTCGATGGTGTGCGGCGCGATCGTCGAGAAATCCTGCTCGAGGTCCCAGGGACACCCGGTATCCGGATCACGCAGGCGATCCATTATTTCAAGTAATTTCTCTATATCTTTCATAACTTAATCTTTTATAACTTTTTTTCTTAGCTGAATGAGTATCGAAGCCGTCGCGCCCCAGATACGTTCGCCCTCGTAATGGAACTCCACCGTGGGTATTCGCCGGCCCTGGTATTCGCGCTCAAGGGCCTGTTCGTTGCGGCTGTCCAGCAGGAACGCCAGCGGCACCTCGAACGCGTATTCGACTTCCGTGTGGTCGATTTGCAGTGGTATGTCGTCCGTTAGCAGCCCCACGACGGGCGTGACGGCATACCCTGTCACCGTCAGCATCGGCGGCAGATAGCCGACGACGGTGATGGCCTCCGGCGGGATACCGACCTCCTCGTGGGTTTCGCGCAGCGCCGCGTGCACGACGTCGCGGTCGTGCTTCTCCATGCGCCCTCCCGGAAAACTGACCTGGCCGGCATGGTGCTTGAGTTCCGCGGAGCGCTGGGTGAGCAATACGGACAACCCGGCCGCCCGCTCTATCACGGGAATCAGCACCCCGGCCGCGCGCGGCGTCCTTGCAGGACCCTCGCGCATGAAGTCCCGCCAGCGCTCGCTTCCCGGCGGCATCACGACGTCGAACGGGTCTTCGGGGGCGCACGTTCCGGCCAGCCGCTCCTGCAGCAGCGCCGCGGTAAGTGAGTCGGGACTCCGCAAGACCGGCGCTAGTGCTGGATGCCGCCCTTGGTAAGCGCGGCCGGGTCCAGCAGGCGGTCGAGCTCCTCGTCGGTGAGCTCGGTCATCTCTTTCGCGACCTCCTTCACGGGGCGACCTCCGGCATAGGCTTTCTTGGCGACGGCGGCGCCCAGCTCATAGCCGATGACGGGGTTCAGGGCCGTGACGAGAATGGGATTGCGCCCGAGCGCACGATTGATATTGGCTTCATTCACGGTGAAGCCCTTGATCGCCTTGTCCGCAAGGCAGGTCGACGCGTTTGCGAGCAGCTCGATGCTCTGCAGCAGGTTATAGGCAACCACCGGCAGCATCACGTTGAGCTGGAAATTGCCCGACTGCCCGCCCATCGCGATCGTGGCGTCGTTGCCGACGACCTGGGCACACACCATGGCAACCGCTTCGGGAATGACCGGGTTCACCTTGCCAGGCATGATGCTGGAGCCCGGCTGCAGGGCCGGCAACTCGATCTCGCCGATGCCCGCGAGCGGACCGGAGTTCATCCAGCGCAG
>CBDUCE010000308.1:0-2753 GCA_965365575.1 uncultured Gammaproteobacteria bacterium | reverse complement strand
CTGGACGAGAAGACCATCGTCGTCGATCGCCCTGCCCTGCTCACCTTCATCCAGTTCCGCTCGAAAGCCTTCAATCCCGAGGCAGCGGCGGCCAGGCTGGACGCCCTGAGTGATGCGGAACTGAACCTGATGATCAACGACTACGTGCGCGAGGAAGCTCTGCATCGCGAAGCCCTGGCGCTCGGCATGGATCAGAACGACTACGTCATCAAGCAGCGACTGATCCAGTCGCTTCAGTTCATCACCAACGGTTTCGTCTCGGCGGCAGTCGACGTTTCGGACGAGGAGATCGCCGAGTATTACGAGGCGAACAGGGACGACTACTTTGTCGATCCTTACATCACGTTTACTCACGTCTATTTCAGCAGCGACCGTCACGGCCGGGAGCAGGCGCGTCAGCTTGCCGAAGCCAAGCTCGCCGAGCTCAACAACGAGCAGGTGCCGTTTTCCGAGAGCATGCGCCACGGCGATCGCTTCCTGTACAACGTGAATTACGTCGAACGTACAGAAGACTTCGTGGGCAGCCATTTCGGCAGGCCGATGGCCACGGAGCTGTTCGCGCTCGAAGCGGACAACGGCCGCTGGCATGGCCCGTTCGAATCCGCCTACGGCTTTCACCTCGTCATGGTGACCCGGCGAACGGAAGGCGTTTACCCCCCGCTGGAGGAAGTCGCGGATAGCGTCCGTGAGGATGCATTGCGCATCAAGCTCGACGAACAGAATGAGCGCGCCGTGCAGGCGATCGTGGATACTTACGACGTGCGAATGGGTGACGTCCGCGGCACGGACGAATGAAACTCCGGAGCTTCGTCACGGCCTGCCTGCTGTTTTGTGCCGCCCTCGCGCAGGCGCATGACTCGCGGCCGAACTTCGTCGAGATCATCGAAACCGAGCCGAACGTCTTCAGCGTGCAGTGGAAGATTCCCGCGACGGTTCCCAATGCGGCGTTGCCGACAATACGCATGCCGGGGAACTGTACGACGGACGCGCGCCTCGCGATGCAACAATCAAGCGGCGCCTACCAGGGCCGGCTGATCTACAACTGCCCGGACGGGCTGTCCGGCAAGACAGTCGGGATCGAATTCCCCATCATCAACCCGTCGTTGTCCTCGCTGTTCCAGGTACGACTCGCGAACGGCGAGCAGTACGTGAAGATCCTCAAGCCCGAAGAAGGCAGCTGGACCGTGCCGGACGCGGAGAACAAGCTGGCGGTCGCAGGCCAGTACACGCTGCTCGGCATCGAACACATCTGGATCGGCATAGACCACCTGCTGTTCGTTACCTGCCTGTTGCTGATCGCCCGCACGCCGCGCAAGGTGCTCATTACCATCACCGGATTCACGGTCGCCCACTCGATCACGCTGGCGCTGGCGGCGCTGGATCTCATCCGGATTCCGACGCCCCCGGTCGAGGCCGCAATTGCGTTGAGCGTGGTCTTCCTCGCCTGGGAGATTGTGAAGAATGACGAGACGCAACTCACCTATCGCTACCCGGTCGCCGTCTCAATGTCATTCGGCCTGTTACACGGACTGGGTTTTGCGGCCGTTTTGCGTGAGATAGGCTTGCCCCAGACGGAACTGCCGACAGCGCTGCTGTTCTTCAATATCGGTGTGGAAATCGGGCAGATACTGTTCGTGATGACGCTGGTCGCGGCATTCCTGCTGGTACGCCCCGTGCTCCGGAAGGTACTCGAGAGCGACGATCACGATGTACACTGGTCCTGGATCACGACGCCCGCCAGCTACATGATCGGGGGCATCGCGAGTTACTGGCTGATCGATCGAATTTCGGGGTTTTGGTAATGAATACACGTCTGGCTTTGATACTGGTCGCCGCTGGCGCCCTTCCCGCTGCGGCCATTGCCCAGGACGAGGAAAACCTGGCTAAGAAACTGGCCAACCCGGTCGCTGCCCTCATCAGCGTACCCATTCAGGTCAATTATGATGAAGACTACGGCGTCGACAACGAGGGTGCCGTTCTGCGCATCAACGTGCAGCCCGTCATCCCGTTTTCCATCGGCCAGGACTGGAACCTGATTTCACGCACGATTCTCCCTGTCCTTAGTCAGGACGATATCCCGCTCCCGGGTAACAGTGAGTTCGGCCTTGGCGACACGGTGCAAAGTCTTTTCTTTTCGCCGAAAGCACCGACGGCTGGCGGGTGGATCTGGGGCGCGGGCCCTGTGTTCCTCGTTCCGACAGCAACGGACGAGACGCTGGGCAGCGAAAAATGGGGCCTTGGACCCACCGCCGTCGCTCTCAAACAGACGGGTCCCTGGACTTACGGCGCGCTCGCGAACCACATCGAATCGTTCGCCGGCACGAGCCGCCGTGCGGACGTCAGTGCGACCTTCATCCAGCCGTTCCTGACCTACGTAACCCCGACACAGACGACATTCGCGCTAAATACCGAGTCGACCTACGACTGGGAGACCAACAAGTGGTCGGTCCCGATCAACGTCACGGTTGCGCAGGTCATGCGCTTCGGCAACCAGCTCGTGCAGATCGGTGGCGGCTTGCGCTACTGGGTAACCACTCCCGATGCCGGACCGGAAGACTGGGGCCTCCGACTGCAGTTCACGCTACTTTTCCCGAGGTAGGGAGAGCGCAGGCGGCAGCAATAATTGCAGCCCATTCCGCGATATAATGCGGGTTCCGCGTAGCCCGAACAGAACAACAAGATGGGGAGACCATGGCGGACGACCTGCACCTGAATCCGCTGACCGGCCACAGCGAGTTCGACAGCCTGATTGC
>CBDUCE010000307.1:0-2759 GCA_965365575.1 uncultured Gammaproteobacteria bacterium | reverse complement strand
GCGCCCCCTCTTTTAATACAGTTCGCGAAGAAGGGCAAGCTAAGTCCGTGTTTTATTTGAATTCGTTGCAACTTACAGCGACTTACAACCAATACGCCGTGCGCGTCATGACTTTTGCCGTCAGCTTCATGAGCCGCTTGACCGGTGGTGGTAATTCGGCGGCGCCGGCGTCGACGGCATTTTCACCGTGCTCCGCCTCCTCCTCGTGCATACGCTCGAGTATGGCGCGGCTGCGTGCGTCGTGCCTCGGCAGTCGTTCGAAGTGATCCTCAAGGTGTTCGCAGACCTGCTTTTCGGTTTCGGCAATGAAGCCCAGGCTCCAGCGATCGCCGAGCGCGCCACTGGCGGCCCCGATTGCAAATGCGCCTGCATACCAGAACGGGCTGAGGCGGCTGGGTGATGCACCGAGTTCGGCAAGGCGCTGTTCGCACCACGCGAGGTGGTCGAATTCCTCGTTGGCGGCGCGCTGCATCTGCTCTTCGATGGATGTGTCCCTGGCTACCGCTGCGTGCCCCTGGTAAAGACCCTGGGCGGCGACCTCGCCGGCGTGGTTGATTCGCATGAGCCCCGCCGCATGCGCGCGTTGCCGACCGTCGAGGCTACCTTCGTCCACGCCTGCGGCAGGATTGTCACGTGCCGGCCGGCCTGCGGGTGCGGAGACCGTGCGCAGGGCGTTATTGGCGCCGGCAAGCAGCCGATCGAGGGGTGTCAGTGAGCGTTCTCGCATGCAGCAAATTATAGCAAGCGCGGTTCGCCCTGCGTCAGAAGCGGATCAACAGGCCGACGAAGGGGCCGCTCAGCGAAATGTCCGTCGTTTCCGGCGAGTTGTCGATCTCTTCTTCGAACTCGATCGTTGCATGGCGATAGCCGAATTTGAACCCGAGGCTGTCATTGACGCGCAGCCCGATACCGGCCAGCAGGTTCAGCGTTCCGTCTGAATCGCCGAAACCGTAGTCGGCCCTGAGGCTGACGTCCCATCGTTCGCCGAACGGGAGGCGATAGCGGGCGCCAAGGAAGGCGTCGTCGATCTTCGGGGCCACCCGCAGGGGCAATGGCGGCGAATTCTGTCGATCGATGACGATACCCAGGTCGATGTCGATTCTGCGCAAGCCCAGCAACAGGTCGATACCACGGTTCTCGCCAGAGAGCCGGTAGAAGGCACCGAGCTCAAGCACTTCGATATCGAGGTCGCTGTCGATGCGGATGTCTATCGCGGGCAAAGGCGAATAGGCGACCTGGTCTGCGAGCGAAATGTAGATGTAATCGAGCATCGCACCCCAGTTACCGCGCGCAACTTCGCCGTGCAGCATCGCGACGAAATCGACCTTGGAGAGCACCTCGGCGCCACCACCACTCCCACCGCTTCCGGAGCCATCGTCGAATGTCTGGTCCACGCTGACGCTCGGCAGCCAGCCGTAGGGTGCGACTAGCCATTCCGTCTCCGCCGCCGCCGCGAACGCTGGCGAGAGACACAGGAACAAGGTTGCAAGATGCATATGTGACTTCATCGCTCATGGAAAATATAACAATTTGTAAAAATTGGCGATTTTCGATGGGTCTCCTATATACTCGCGCTCGCTTTTTGTACCCGTTTCGTCTCCGGAGAAAACTATGAACTTGCGAAGTGTCGTCTTCGTCGCAACGCTGACGCTTGCCGCACCGCTGCTTGCAGCGGAGGAAGAAGAAAATGATCCGCTCGAGGGCAACGTCAAGTTCGGCTACCTCGCCACGACGGGTAATACGGAAACATCGAGCCTGAACACGAGCTTCGAGGCGAAGTACGTCGCTGGCGACTGGCATCACGAAGCACTGGCATCGGCGATCAATGCCTCTGAGAACAAGGTGACGACGGCCGAAGCCTACGAGGCCGGCTGGAAGTCCGGGTGGGACTTTACCGATCGGGACTACTTATTCGGCCGCCTGAACTGGCGCAAGGACCGATTCGGCGGCTTCGACACCCAGTTTTCGCAGACGGTCGGTTACGGTCGCCACATCATCGATACTGACGTGCACGACCTCGAAGGGGAGCTCGGCTTTGGTGCGCGCCAGTCGGAAGACCAGCTGGGCGTCACCCAGAACGAGACGATTGCCACCGGGGCACTGAAGTACAAGTGGCAGTTCAGCGAAACGTCCGATTTCAGTCAGTCCTTTCGCGTCGAAGTGGGCAGCGAGAACACGTTCAGCGAGTCCGTAACCGCGATCACGGCGCGGCTGATCGGGTCGCTCAACCTGGTCGCCTCGTACACGATTCGCAACAACAGCGACGTGCCGGTCGGCACGGAAAAGACCGACACCCGGACGGCAGTTTCCCTCGAATACGCGTTTTAGCGCGCGCAGGCCTGTCGGCTTTTCATAAGCCGTTGTACATCAAGGGGAAATGCCGCCGGCTCGCGGACGGATTATTTGCCCGAAAATCCCCCCATCGGTTTGCAATGAGCGGGGGTGTCGAGTAGAATTTCGCGCCTTTCCGCCCCTCCGGCAGGCTCGTCGCTGCCCGGGTGGAGGCCGCGGCTCCGGTAATCAGGCCGGGCGCCGGGTTACAACGAATTCCCTTAGGAATCTGGATATCATGAAGACGTTTTCTGCCAAACCCGCAGAGGTACGGCGCGACTGGTATGTCGTCGATGCAACGGGCAAGACCCTGGGTCGCCTTTCGACGGAGATTGCGCGGCGCCTGCGCGGCAAGCACAAACCCGAATACACGCCGCACGTGGACACGGGCGACTACATCGTGGTCGTGAACGCGAAAAAGATCCGCG
>CBDUCE010000306.1:0-2775 GCA_965365575.1 uncultured Gammaproteobacteria bacterium | reverse complement strand
TTGAGGCCGTAGAGTGCGAGCAGGGACTTGTTCATCGGTCGGTGTCCTCGGGATCGAAGGGTAGATAGGCGGGCGGCACGCCGGTGGCGGCGTATTCGGCCATGAGCTTGTCGAGCAGCGGTGCGATGCCGCTGTCAGTGGCGGGTGTGGCGTCAACGGGCTCGGTGTCGTTGACCGGCGCGAGCGCACGGCGGCCGCTTTCGGCATTGCGGTTTTTGTCGAGCGGATAGAGCACGGCGACGGGCTGCTCGGTATGCGGATCGAGGAGTTCGACGCTCGCGAGGTCGAAGCGTGCGTAGCGCAGTGGCAGGCGCTGGATGTGGCGGAACCGGGAGGGCACCTCGAAGCGGGTGCCGAGCACGGTGCAGGTGCCGTCGGAGCGGCGCTGGACGCGCGTTGTGCGGGCGCGGAAGGTGCGGCGCAGCGTCTCGGCATCGGGACACGCGCGGGCAACGTCGGGGCCTTGCCGGAAGCGTTCGATGGGCGCACAGCCGAGTTCGTGATGGACGCGACGCTGGTACTCGCCTTCGACCCAGGCGAGCGTTGCCCGGTTGAGCGTGTCCAGGGTCAGCGGCTCGACGCCGTCGAGCATGGCAAGCAGGCGGCCTTCCACGACCGACCACCAGTTCTCCTGCTTGGCATTTTGATAGGCCGAGTACGGCAGCGTGGTCTCATGCATGATGCCCAACCGTGTGAGCCCCTCGGTGACCTCGGCGGCGGTTTCGGCACCACCGTTGTCCGTCAGCAGGGCGCGGGGCAGACCGCGCTTTTGCAGCGCCTGCGACAAGCCATGTATGAAGCGCTCGGCGTCTTCGGTGAGATACCACTGGGCGTGGCAGCACAGCCGCGAGCAGTCGTCGAGGATGCCGAGCAGATGCACCTGCTGCCAGCGCCCGCGCGCATCGACGACACGGCGCGAGCCGACATGGAAGTCCGCATGCCACAACGCGTTGACATGCGCGAGCTCGAAGCTTCGCACTTCGCGCGTGGCCAGATGACGCGCGGCGGCCTCGGCACCGGGGGTGTCACGCCGCACGCGCCCCTTACGCCGGCGCATGCCGTTGGCCTGCAGGTAACGGCGCACCGTCGCGTACGACGGCATCGGGCCGAGGGTCGGGTCCGCGGCGGCGAGCACCGCGAGGTTATCGACGTGCAACTGCACGCTCCAGCTCGAATGCGCCTGGTACAGCGCGTGCAATTGTGCACGCAGCCGCTCGCTCAGGCGCCGGTGGCGGCCCGCATCGACGCGTCGGCGCGAGCGCAGCGCACGTACCGGATCGGCACCGGCGCGGTGGGCCAGGTAGTACCAGCGCTCCACGGTGGAGAACCCGAAGCGTACCGCCTCGCCAGTGACCGGATGACGCCAGCTTCGTGCCGCCAGCGCGGCGATCGCGGTACGCAACTCACCGCTGGGCGGCGGTGCTGCCAGCAGGGGGCCGACCACGGCGAAGCGCAACCTGGCCCAGCGTTCACGCTCGCTCAGTGCATCGTCGTCGCTCATCCTGCGTGGCCTCGTCATCGGTTCAATGTCACGAGGCTAGGCGGCGGTGCACGGGTACGGAAAGTGGCATCTTCTGCGGGTGGGCGATCCCCCTCAGCCAACGTGCCCGGCGACGACGGACAACGGCGCGAGAAACGCGAGCAGATCGGCCATCCGGCGCATTGGCTCGGGCGCCTCGAAACGCGCGAGCAAGGCACCCGGCAATCGCTGCTCCTCGAGCGGCGGTAGGAAGCGCGCCCGCGCCATTCGCCACCAGGGTGAGCGCACCAGCGACTCGCGCCACCATCGGCGCCAGCGCCACAGCGTGCGCCGGTCTACACCCAGTAAGGCTTCAAGCTCGCTAAGCCGCGCGGCGCTGAGCGTGCGGACGCACGCCAGCACCACCACCACGCCGTAGTACACCCGGCGCCCGAGGAAGCGCACCGAGGGCGGTGTGACCCGCTTCCGGCAACGCGCGCAGCACAGGCTAAACCGCCGGGCATGTGCGCCGCGCGGACCACCCCGGGGCTTGCGCGGGTAGCTCGCGCTGTGCAGTCGTCCCGCACACCGCGGACATCCCGCATGACGGGCCCGCTCGCTCAACTCGCGGTCAAGCACCAGCAGGTAGTCGTACAATCGTGCATCGGCAAACAGGTCATCGCCCATGGCGGCATTCCCAAAAGCAATGTGGACGAACCATTGTCGGCGAGGAGACAGCGATGGCAAAGATCGGTAGAAATCAGCCCTGCCCGTGCGGCAGCGGTAAAAAGTACAAGCGCTGCTGCTGGGAGCGTGATCGCAGCGCCCGGGTTGATGTCGCGCCTGCGGCATCACCTCACGGTGAGGTCTTCGATCTTGTCGAACTCGACCGACTGTCCAACAGTGTTGTCGATCTTGTCGACGAGGGAAGACTCGATGAAGCCGACGCCATATGCGAGCAGCTACGAACCGAATATCCCGAAGTGCACGATTGGCTCATGCGCAAGGCGATGATCTGCGAGGCACGCGGACAGACCGAACTCGCCATCGAATACTGCCAGCGCACCATCGATTGGATGGACGCCCACCCCGATGACTTCGATCCCGAAAGCCGAGAACCGTTTTACGCGGACATCGAACGCCTGAGAAACGCCACCAAGAGTACGCCATGAGCAATTTGCCTGAGGGGCCGAGGTCCGAAACCCTCAGCGAATATGATCAGAATGGATGGCAAGACCCTCATTCTGCGTGTCCGTGCTGAGTAGAGCGCCATGGAGAAGTGGTTTCGCGCCACGATCTTGAAGCCAATGTGTGGA
>CBDUCE010000305.1:0-2792 GCA_965365575.1 uncultured Gammaproteobacteria bacterium | reverse complement strand
GCCGAGGCGTACAATTTGGGAGTAACTCTGATCATCATATTTTCCCCCGGGAAAGTTTTTCTGAGTGAATCACGTCGCATACTCAATCAGGGGCGTGGTCGTTGCCATTAGCCAAAAGTCGAATCCGTGCCTCTTTGTAGACCAATGTCTAATGCGTAGGTAGAACCCGCAATTCAAAATGCCAGAAAACGGGGCGCCCCCGCGAACAAGAGCACCTACCGAGTGGAGATTCCGATGAGTGAGATCTATGCCGTCAACAATTACTTCAAGAAGCACGGATTGATCAGCGAGGATCAGTACTTCGACCTGTACAAGCAGTCGGTCGACGACAGCGAGAAGTTCTGGGCGGAGCAGGCCGGAATCGTGGACTGGAGCAAGCCCTTTACGAAGGTGAAGGACGTTTCTTTTGCGAAAGACGATCTGCATATCCGTTGGTACGAAGATGGCGAACTGAACGTCTGTCACAATTGTGTCGACCGACATCTCGATGACAAGGCAGACCAGCCCGCGATCATCTGGGAAGGCGATGACCCGGACCGCGACCTGACGATTACCTACGGCGAGCTTCACGGGCGGGTTTGCCGCTTCGCAAACGTGCTGAAGTCGATCGGCGTCAAAAAGGGCGACCGGGTCACGATCTACATGCCGATGATTCCCGAGGCGGCGATCGCGATGCTCGCCTGCGCGCGCATCGGCGCGATCCATTCCGTCGTGTTCGGCGGCTTCTCGCCCGACGCACTCGCGGGACGCATCATCGACTGCGAATCGAACGTCGTGGTGACTGCGGACGAGGGTCTGCGCGGCGGCCGATCCGTGCCGCTCAAGGCCAATGTCGACGCGGCCGCGAAGATCGACGGTGTCACGACGCTGGAGAAGGTCCTGGTCGTCAGGAACACGGGCAACGACGTCGGCTGGGTGGACGGCCGCGACGTATGGCTGCACGAGGCCGAGGAGTCGGTGGACGACGACTGCCCCTGCGAGCCGATGAACGCCGAGGATCCCCTTTTTATCCTGTACACCTCGGGCTCGACCGGTAAGCCCAAGGGCGTGCTGCATACGACTGGCGGTTATCTCGTCTACGCGGCCCTGACCTTCAAGTACGTGTTCAATTACGAACCCGGCGACATCTACTGGTGCACGGCCGACGTCGGCTGGGTGACCGGGCATTCCTACATCGTCTACGGGCCGCTCGCGAACGGTGCCAGGACCATGATGTTCGAGGGGGTGCCGAACTATCCCGATTCCAGCCGTTTCTGGCAGATCTGCGACAAGCACAACGTGAACATCTGCTACACGGCGCCGACGGCGATCCGGGCGCTGATGCGCGAGGGTGACGAACCCGTCAAGAAGACGTCCCGCAAGAGCCTGCGCCTGCTTGGTTCCGTTGGCGAGCCGATCAACCCGGAGGCCTGGGAGTGGTATTACAACGTGGTCGGCGAAGGCCGCTGCCCGATCGTAGATACCTGGTGGCAGACGGAAACCGGCGGCATCCTGATCACTCCGCTGCCGGGTGCTACGGCGCTCAAGCCGGGTTCAGCCACGCGGCCCTTCTTCGGCGTCCAGCCGGCCATCGTCGACCCCGATGGAAACATACTGGACGGTGCGGTCTCAGGCTTGCTGGTCATACTCGACAGCTGGCCCGGCCAGATGCGTACGGTCTATGGTGATCACGACCGATTCGTTCAGACCTACTTCAGCGCTTTCGAGGGTCGTTACTTTACCGGGGACGGCGCACGCCGCGACGAAGACGGTTATTACTGGATCACCGGCCGCGTCGACGACGTACTGAACGTATCGGGCCACCGCATGGGCACGGCGGAAGTCGAGAGCGCGCTCGTCGCCCACCAGGCGGTCGCCGAGGCTGCGGTTGTCGGTTATCCTCACGATATCAAGGGGCAGGGCATCTACGTATACGTCACGCTCATGGAAGGCCACGAGCCCAGCGACGAGCTCGCGACCGAACTGCGTAACTGGGTTCGCAAGGAAATCGGGCCCATCGCGAGCCCCGACCTGCTGCAGTGGGCGCCGGGGCTGCCGAAGACGCGGTCCGGCAAGATCATGCGCCGCATTCTCAGGAAGATCGCCGAGAACGATTACAGCAATCTCGGCGACACATCGACGCTCGCAGACCCGAGCGTTGTCGAACACCTGATCGAGAACCGCAAGAATCGCGGCTAAGGACACCATACGACAGTGACGCTATCCGACAGCAGCAACTTCATCGTTGCGGACGATCATCCCCTCTTTCGGGAGGCGCTGATTCACGCGATTCACAATTGCGTGCCCGGCGCCGAGATTCACGAAGCGGATAGTCTTGCCACCCTGTACGAGGTCGTGGAAACGCATCCCGACGCGGATCTGCTGTTTCTCGATCTGCACATGCCCGGCGTAAGCGGCTTTTCGGCGCTGGCTTACATGCGCAACAACCACGAGTCGTTGCCAACGGTCATCGTCTCTGCGGTTGACGATCCGGCGGTTATCAGGCGCGCGATCCAGCACGGCGCCAGCGGCTTTATCCCGAAGTCGTCACCCATTCGCACGATCGAGGCGGCGATCGACGCCATCCTGCAGGGCGAGGTCTGGCTGCCCGACAACATCGATCTCGGCGCGGAGGGGCTCGACAACGAGGAGGCGCGGATCGCAACGGCGATGAGCGCCTTGACGCCGCACCAGTTCCGGGTGCTGATGATGCTGGGCGAGGGTCTGCTCAACAAGCAGATCGCCTACCAGCTGGGCGTGTCGGAAGCGACGATCAAGGCGCACGTGACCGCGATCCTGCGCAAGATGCAGGT
>CBDUCE010000304.1:0-2840 GCA_965365575.1 uncultured Gammaproteobacteria bacterium | reverse complement strand
CAGTCCGAGGTCATGAACATCATCGGCGAGGTCGAGGGCAAGAACTGCATCATGATGGACGACATGGTGGATACCGCCGGCACGCTCTGCCAGGCGGCGTCCGCACTCAAGTCGCATGGCGCGGCCAGTGTGCATGCCTACATCACGCACGCCGTCCTGTCCGGACCGGCCGTGTCGCGCATCTCGGAGTCGGCGCTCGACGATCTGGTCGTTACCGATACGATCCCGCTGAGCGAGGAAGCAGAGGCCTGCAAGAGGATCCGCCAGCTATCGACGGCGGAGCTGCTCGCCGAGACCATGCGCCGCATCTCGGACGAGGAATCGGTCTCGTCGCTGTACGTGGATTGAGGGGCCAGGCCGGGCGGGGTATTTCTCTCCCTCATGGCTCGCTGCGCTGCGCTTTACTTCGGTCGAAAAACACCCCGCCCGGCCTGTGTCGTCGGAGCGCTTAATGAACTGCGAATCAGTCTTTGTAGACTTTCCCGCCTTTCATCACGAAGCCGACGTCCAGCAGTTCCGCGATGTCGTCGAGCGGCGAGCGGTCCACGGCGATGATGTCGGCGAACTTGCCGGCCTCGATGGTGCCGATCGAATCGGACATGTCGATGAGGTCGGCCGCATTGATCGTGGCTGCGACCAGCACTTCCATCCCGGTCATGCCGGCTTCGGCCATAAGCAATGCTTCCTCGGCGTTCGTGCCGTGCGGTGACACGCCGCTGTCCGTGCCGTAAGCGATGTTGACGCCAGCCGCGTGCGCCTTCGCGAAATTGCCGGCCATGTCGCGGCCGACGCGAATCGCTTTTTCCCTGACGGCGTCCGACATGAAGTCGGCTTCCACCGCCATGGCGCCGACCGTCTTGCCGGCGAGCAGTGTCGGCACGAGGTAGGCGCCGGTCTCCTTGAAAAGTTTGATGGCGCGCGGACCGGTGTAGGTGCCGTGCTCGATGCTGGCAACGCCGGCTTCGAGCGCCGCGATGATGCCGTCTTCTTCGTGCGCGTGCGACGCAACCTTGCGCCCCATCCTGGACGCGGCGAGTACGACTTCCCTGAGTTCGTCCATCTCCATCTGCTGGCCGGTGCCGGTGGCGCGATCCGTCAGCACGCCGCCGGTCGACGTGATCTTGACGAGGTCGGCACCGTACTTGATGGCGTTGCGCGCCGCGCGGCGGCAATCGTAGGGGCCGTCGCAGATGCTGTTGTCGGTCCAGAGTTCCATGAGTTCCGGCTTGACGCCGCTGACATCCGCGTGACCGCCGGTGATGCCGACGCTGCCCGCCGCGATGATGCGGGGCCCGTCGATCCAGCCCTTGTCGATCGCATCGCGCAGCGCATACATTTCCTCGCCGGACGAGCCGACGTCGCGGACGGTGGTGAAGCCGGCCAGCAGCGTCTTCATCGCGAAATGGGCACTGCGCATCTGCATGAGTTGCGACGACATCTTCAATGTTTCTTTTTCGTTGTTCGGCCCGAGTTCTCCCTGCAGGTGCACGTGCATGTCCATGAGGCCGGGTAGCACGAAGCGGTCGCTGAGATCGATGACCCGCGCGCCGGCGCCGTAGGCAGAGGCTTCGGCGAAGCCGTCCACGACATCGACGATTCGCTGGTCCTCGATGACGATGGTCTGCCTCGACTGCGGTCGCTCACCAGGCACGGCCAGCAGTTCACCGGCGTGGATGAGCAGTGTTTCGGCGTTAGCGACGGAAACGGCTGCCATTAGAGTTGCCAGCGACGCCACGCGCAGGACTTTCGTGATCATAGGTACTCCGTCAGTATCGAGTGCACGGGTTCGCTAGAATACACGAATGCGCATTATCAACAGGCAGGAGGTAGAGCGGTTGTTGCCGATGGCGGCATGTATCGACGTCATGGCCGACGCGATGCGGGCCGCCTCGGGTGGGGCGGTGTCCATGCCGCTGCGCCTGTTCACGCCGCTCGCGGACGGCAGCGGCTCCTTCGGCCTCATGCCGGGATCGACGCTCGACCCTCCCTTCTTCGGCGCCAAGGTCATCAGCCTGCTGCCCGGTAATCCTGCCCGAGGATTGCCTATGGTGCAGGGCTACGTGTCGCTCTTCGATCACGAAACCGGCAAGCCCGTCGCGCTGATCGAGGGCGCCTCGGTCACGGCCATTCGCACCGCGGCGGCATCAGGTCTCGCGACGCGCGAACTGGCGAGGAAAGACGCCCGCACTCACGGCATCTTCGGTACGGGCGTGCAGGCGGTCACGCACATAGACGCGGTGAGCTGCGCACGCGATATCCGAAAGGTCGTCGTCTGGGGCAGGGACCCCGACAAGACACGGCAATTCGCGAGGCAACAGGCCGAGCGCGTGCAGGTCGAGGTTACGGCGACCGAGGACCCGGCGGAGGCGGCGAGCTGCGATGTCGTGAGCACGGTGACGGCAGCGAGCGAGCCGATATTGAGCGGCGACTGGTTGCGGCCCGGGTGTCACCTGAATCTCGTCGGCGTGCACACGCCGCAGGCCCGCGAGGCCGACACCAGGGCGATCGAGCGATCGCGGGTGTACGTCGATCTCATGGAGTCCGCGCTGAACGAGGCGGGCGACCTGTTAATCCCGATCGGCGAAGGGGCGATTGACGAAGCGCACGTCCTCGGCGAAATCGGCCAGGTCCTGGCGGGCACGGTGTCCGGACGGAACGGCGCCAGCGATATCACGCTCTACAAGTCGCTCGGAATCGTCGCCCAGGACCTGTTCGCGGCGGCCCACATTTACGCCCGGGCACTTGAGGAAGCGGCGGGGGTCGAGGGGGACCTCGACTGAGGGTTGTGGTACCATGCGCCGCCCGCAGGGGGTTGGTCGCGACCCCGCGGGTGCCAGGTT
>CBDUCE010000303.1:0-2888 GCA_965365575.1 uncultured Gammaproteobacteria bacterium | reverse complement strand
ACGGCGCGGTACACCGAGCCGGACTGCTCGCGGGTCTCGTACTCGACCCAGGTGTTGATCGCCAGCTGGTTCCGCTCGAATGCGGTGGACCAGCGGACACCCTGCTTGTCGTGCTCGATGAGGTCCGTGTCCGAGGCGTAGTTGTAAACGAAGCCGTCTTCCTGCGAATGGTAGCCGGCCACGCGCATCGCGAAGGAATCGGAAACCGGGATGTTGAACGCCCCCTCGACCGTGAAGCGGCCCCGCTCTCCGGCATCCACGTCGACATAACCCGAATAGCCGCCGCCGATGTCCGGCTTCCGGGTGTGCACACTGATTGCACCGCCGATCGAATTACGCCCGAACAGGAAGCCCTGCGGACCGCGCAGCACCTCGGAGCGATCGACGTCATACATACTCGTAACCGCGGATCCGTTGCGGCCTTCGTACAGCTCGTTCTTGAAGATCGCCGCCGAGGGATCGCCGCCGACGCCGAAATCCTGTGTTCGCACCCCGCGGATGCTTACCGCATCGATGAAGCTGTCCTGGCTGTTGCCTGTGATACCCGGGGTGAAGGAAATGAGGTCCTTGACGTCGTCGAGGTTCACCGACTCGGTGAAATCGCCCGTCAATGCCGTGATCGCGAGCGGCACTTCCTGCAGCGATTCCTCGCGCTTCGTCGCGGTGACGATAATTTCCTCGAGCTGCTGCGACTGGGCGGGCAGGCTGGTTGCAAGCAGCGCGGCCGACACCGCCGTGGCGACTGCCGTACGCTGTGCAAAAACACCGGATTGCTTTCTTGAGCTGCGCTTCATGATTCCCCCTGGGTGCATTCGGTTGAGCGGCGCCGAATGCCGGTTGCTTATGCCACAAATTTAGCAAATATTGGCGGTATACCCTAACGTTAATTCAGCCGGTTCAGGCGCGGATCTCGAGGCCGTTTTGTTCGAGGACCTTTCGCATCGGCAGCAGCCGGTCCTCGTATTTGCGCCAGCGACCTATCGACCTCGTATGGGCCGGCTCGCGCACCTGCACCGCGCTGGCTGTCGACACGGCATGTTTCTGTTCGTGGAAGCGCAAACACGCGTCTTCCCAGGGCAGCCCGAGGAAGTCGATGAGGCGACGCGCATTGAGCTCGAGGTCGGAAACCGTTTCCTCGTAGGAAATATCCAGGAAACGGCCGGGAAACCGTTCACGCCAGGTGGCCATCAGCCTGCGATAGCGGCAATGGTGCCGCGCCATTTCCTCGAGATCGTAGGAATGCAGGTAGGCGTCGGCGAACAGCTGCTTGTAACTTGCAAAGCAGGCATCCATCGGGTCGCGCGTCAGGTGGACGATCCTGGCGTTTGGCAACGCCTTGAGAATCATCGGGATGTAGAAGTAATTCTGCGGCAGCTTGTCGACGAACCGGGGTGTATCACCCTGGACACGCTGTGTGGATTCCATGTACACGGCACCCACCTTCGCGCAGTCGAGCTCGAGCGCTGACTCGAACAGCTGCTTCGAAAAACGTCTCGGGTCCGTGTGCTCGCTCAGGCGGCGTACGGCCATGCCGAATTGCTGCAGCTCGCCCGAGGAATGCACCTGCGAGTGGCTGCTGATGATGCGCTCGATGAGCGTAGTACCGGTGCGCGGCTGGCCGAGCACGAATATCGGCGCATCGGCATCGTGGCCAGTCGATCCGTCATCGACCCAGTCGGCCGAGAATCGTTCTTCCAGAAACTCGAACATCTCGATTTCGGCCGCCTCATCGTACTCCACGGTCTTGCGACGGACGTTCGCACCACGATGGAACGCGTCAAACGCCTCGTCCCACTGTTGCAGGTCCTCGAGTTCCTTGCCGATCGCGTAGTGATAGAACGCCTCGAGCCTTGGATGCTGCTGATGCGACGCAAGCAGTGCGCGCATCTGCTCGACGTGTTCGCGATCACCGGCCTTGCGCGCGCTGGCGAGGACCCAGTGTGCCTGGGGATTGTTCTCGTCGATGGCGATAATGTCGCGAAGTACCGTCTCGGCATCGCCGGTTTGCCCGTGATAAACGAGGTTGTTCGCGTAATTGAGGAGGTAGGGTGGATGATCCGGCTTGTTCCTGATGGCCCGCTCGTACCAGTCCCTGGCGTTGCCGTGTTCGCCCATGCGTGTGTAGATCGTGCCGACCAGGTCGCAAACCATCGGATCGTCGGGATCGGCGTGGGCGACTTTTTCGAGGGCGGCATCCGCCCGGTTCAGCTGGCCGTCACCGATGAACAGCCTGGCAAGCTGTGCCCAGGCGGCCGGATGGTCGGGCTGCAACCTGGTCACGGACCCGAACGCGCTGAGCGCGGTGCGCCGGTCACGCATCTCGAGCGCGACGAGGCCGACCAGGAAATGGCCCTCCACGAGGTCCGGCTGAATCCCGAGAATTTGCCGGCAGTAGTCGCTCGCCTGCTGGACCTGTTTCCGGTTCAGCGCCTCGAAGCCCTGGCGTAGAAGGGTCTGCAGCTGCGCGCTCTTCGCGGCGTTCGGTTTCATGACCATAGACGGGTCATGATAGCGTCGTTCAGCCCAGCGCGATATCGAAGCGGTGCAGCGGCAGCCCTGTCTCCGGATCTTCGACGGCCGACGTGATCAGCAGGTGGCGCAGTTCTTTCGGCGTGCCGCGCATGACGATGTCGTCCTCGATCAGGGGATCGCCTTCAAAGTACATCTGCGTCGTGACCTTGCCCACGTCTTCGTGAGCGGCTTTGAAGTGAATGTGGCGCGGGCGCATGCCGGAATCGCCCATTGCGGACAGGGGGTAGGGTGCGGGCCGTATGGTGCGAAAACCGTAGTAGCCATCCGCATCGGTATAGGCGATGCCGATTCCCTGGAAATTGGGGTCGAGCGGCGCCGGATTCCTGTCATCGGGATGCGCATAGCGGCCCCAGTGA
>CBDUCE010000302.1:0-2898 GCA_965365575.1 uncultured Gammaproteobacteria bacterium | reverse complement strand
GTGTCAGGAGGTCGTTGCCTTGCTCGACGGTCCGATATCCAGCTCCGTGCAGACGCGATTGCGGCCCGCAGTCTTGGCCTCGTACATCGCCATGTCGGCCCGGCGTATCAGCGATTCGGCGTTCTCATCGGCGTGAGCCTCGGCTACGCCGAGGCTCACGGTGACAAATAACTGCTTGGAATCCTCGACGAACGGATCGGCCAGTACCCGGATACGGATGCGCTCCGCCAGATCGCGCGCCACGTCCAGCGAAGCGCCTTCGAATATGATCAGGAACTCTTCGCCGCCGTAACGGCCGACGATGTCGCTGCTGCGTGCGCCCGTGACCATGCGTGTGGCCACGTCGTGAAGAACCCGGTCACCGACGAGGTGGCCATGGGTGTCGTTGATTTTTTTGAAGTGGTCGAGGTCGGCCATGACTGCAGACAACGGCACTTTTTTTGCCTGTGCACTCTCGAGTTTTTCGTTGAGGGCCTGCACGACGAAAGCCCGGCTGTGCACGCGGGTCACCGTGTCGAAACGCAAACTGCGCCGCAGTGTCTCGCTTTCCTTGCGACATAGCGTGATCGAGTCCTCGAGATCGTGAACCTGGGTAGAGTGATACGTTTCGATCGCAAGCGACATGTCGAGCGCGGTTATCTTGATGATGAAATGCGCCAGTTCGGCAAAGGCGTCGGGCTTCTGGCGGATTTCAGGGGGGATCAGCGACAACAGCATGTTCTGTAGCTGGCAATAAAAACCCTGGTACAGGCTCAGCGACACCCCTGAGCGGTCGTGGGCGGCACCCACCCGCAAGCGGCTCTCGAAGTAGTCCGGCGTCCCAAAGTCCTGCCCCATGCTGAGCAGGTACTTGCGCTGCGTCATCTTGAGGTGGTTGATCTGTCCCTGTCCCTGCACCATGGCCTGGAACTCTGGCATCTGTTCGAGGGTATCGAAGAATTCCTCGATGATCTCGTCCACGTTGGGCTGGATGACATGCGTCTGCAATTCCTCGGCGATCATGGGAATGGCGGGGCCGCCGAGGCCGAGAAGGTTCAGGCGCTCGCGAATTGCGGCATGGTTGAAGCCGAATTGTCTGCACAATTCGTTGGTCATCTCGTCGCCGAGAATTAGCCCAAGTCTAATTATCCTAGCGGGCGGGGGTGGTTCGCCATATACGTATCTATGCCCATGTGTGGCGTGTGTCCCACCTATGTGAAAAGATGCGCGCATGAACCTGCGTGCAGTTTCGCTCGTTGTGCTGTTGGTCGTCGCGTCGCTCATCGGTTACGCCTGCAGTTCCGATGGTGAGGGTGCGTCGCAACGCGATTCCGATGCCCTCGTCGTTGTCCGTCGTGGCAACGGCGGAGACCCCCAGTCACTCGATCCGGCTCTTGCAGAGGGCGTCCACGAATTCGATGTGCTTGGCGACCTCTACGAGGGGCTGCTGGCGCTGGACGCCGCGGGGGGCATCGTCCCGGGCGTTGCGGAATCGTGGGCGGTCGGCAACGATGGCCGGACCTATACGTTTCGCCTGAGGGACGACGCGCGCTGGTCCGACGGCGCGCCGGTGACGGCGGACCACTTCGTCAAAGGTATGCGGCGGACGCTGTCGCCGGCGACGGCGTCAGCTTACGGATTCCTGCTGTACCCGATCGTAAATGCGGAGGCTGTCGCACAGGGCAAGATGCCGCTGACCGCGCTCGGCGTTACGGCACCGGACCCCTCGACACTGGTCATTCGGCTGCGGACGCCGGCGCCCTATTTGCCGACGTTACTGACGATGCCTGTCGCGTTTCCGTTCAGGCAGGATCACGGTGACGCGAAAGGGCGATTTTCCGACCCGGCGCGATTCGTTGGCAACGGAGCTTTTGTGCTCGCCGACTGGCAGCCGGGAAGTCACGTTCGCCTGCGCAAGAATCAGCTGTATCGCGAGGCGGATACCGTGGCGATTGACGAGGTACTGTACTTGCCGGTGCCGGATCCGCTGACGGAGCTCACTATGTACAGGGCCGGTGAGCTCGATATCACCTTCGCCGTGCCGGGTTCCCACGTGCAGCAGCTTCGCGAAACCCATGTCGGTGAATTGATGATCTCGCCGTTTCTCGCGGTTTACTACCTGGCATTCGATCTCAGCGAGGCGCCCTTCGACAATGTATCGCTGCGGCAGGCGCTGTCGATGGCCATTGATCGCGAGGCGCTGGTGCGTGTGACGGGCAGGGGAGAGCGGCCGGCGTACGGCCTGATCCCCGACGGGGTCAACGACTACAGACCTGCGAGGCATGCCTGGATGTCAATGCCGCGGGATGAGCGGCTGGCGAGGGCCCGCGCGCTGTATGCACAGGCGGGCTACTCGAAGGCGGAGCCGCTCGAGGTGACGCTGCTCTACGATGCGGGGGATTTCCACGAGACTATCGCGATTGCCGTTAGCGAAATGTGGCGCAGTAACCTCGGCGTTGACGTGCACCTCGACAAGCGAGAATGGAAGTACTTCCTTTCGACGCGCCATAATCGCGACGAGTGGCAGGTCATGCGATTCTCGTGGACGGCCGACTTCGATCACCCGGCGAGCTTTGCGGACATTCTGCGTTCGACGAGTCCTCAAAACCTTCCGGCTTACGCGAGCGATCGCTACGACGGGCTGCTCGCCGAGGCGGAGGCCACCCTGGATCCTGATGAGCAGATGCAGCTTTACGCAGCCGCCGAGGCGGTAATGCTCCAGGATGCGCCGATCGCTCCGCTGTATTTCTACGTCAGCAAGCACCTGGTATCGCCGTCGATTTCGGGCTTCGAAAGCAACGCCTTCGACCGCCACCCGAGCCGATACCTGAACAAGCAGTGAGAGCCGATAAAAAGGAAGCCGACGACAGCGCCACTCTGGTCCTCCGCAGTTCCACAGACTTCATGGCACGTGCTGTC
>CBDUCE010000301.1:0-2929 GCA_965365575.1 uncultured Gammaproteobacteria bacterium | reverse complement strand
TGTCGGAAGCGACGATCAAGGCGCACGTGACCGCGATCCTGCGCAAGATGCAGGTAACGAACCGTACCCAGGCCGTGCTCGCGGTGCAGCGGCTCAATACCAAGGAACCCGGGCTGGTCGAATAGCCGCGGAGCAGCTACCGGCGGCTCAGCAGGCGCGACATCAATGCCCGCAATGCGGCGGGCTTGATCGGCTTGTGCAGCAGGGCATGGCCCGAGTTGCGGATCTCTTCGCGAACCATTTGCGTGTGATCGGCGGTGACGATGATCGCGGGAATATGCGTTTTCGCGTGCGCCCGTAATTCCTCGATCACGTCGATCCCGGTGACATCGTCATCGAGATGGTAGTCGACCAGCAGTATCGACGGACAGCCACCGCCATTGCCGTTGAGTTTTCGCAGGTGCTCGAGGGCGCTTTCAGAGTTGTTGGCGATGAGCGGGCTGGCACCCCATTTACTCAAAAGACCCTGCATGCCTTCCAGGATGGAGTGCTCGTTGTCGACGCAGAGTATGATCGTGCCGTCCAGGGACGATGCCGGTGCCTTGTCGATCATGCCCCTGATCGTCGGTGCGGCCTCGGCGCGATCGGCGAGGGGAACCAGGACCTCGAACGTGCTGCCCCTGTCGATCTCGGATCGCATGCAAATCTCGTGATTCAGCAGCTTGGCGATACGGTCGACGATCGCCAGCCCGAGTCCGAGGCCCCGTTTCGTGTCCTTACCCCGCTTTCCGAGACGCTTGAATTCGTCGAAGACGATCTTCTGGTCTTCCGGCGCGATGCCCATGCCCGTATCGACGACCTGTATGGCCACGCGGTCGCCGCGGCGTCGGCACCCGACGAGCACGCCGCCCGCCTGGGTGTAGCGGCGGGCGTTGCTGACGAAATTCTGCACGATGCGCCGCAGCATGGCGGGATCGGAGCGTACGTAGAGTGAGGATTTTGCGAAGCGCAGCTTCAACCCTTCTTCCGCAAACGCGGCGGAGAACTGTGTCTCGATGGCCTTGAAGATGTCCGAGACCGGGAACACCTCCGGTTTGGGCACCGGGGCAGAGGTGTCCAGGCGGGAGATGTCGAGCAGGGCGCCGAGCAGGTCCTCGACGGCGATGAGGCTGCTCTCGACGCGTTCGACGAGACCCTGCTGGTCCGACGGCATGTTCTCGCGGTGTTCGTTCAGCAGCGCGGCAAACAATTTGGCGGCGTTCAACGGCTGCAGCAGGTCGTGTGCTGCGGCGGCAAGGAAGCGGGTCTTCGACGCGTTGGCGTCCTCGGCTTCGGCTTTGGCCTGCTGCAGCGCGTCCATGGTCTTCTGCAGTTCCGCGGTGCGATCCGCGACACGCTGTTCGAGCGATGCCTTGGCTTCGACGAGCTCGCTCTCGACTATCTTGGAATCCGTGATATCCGTGTAGGTTGTTACGTAGCCGCCGCCGGGCATAGGCTGCCCGCTGATCTCGATGACCTTGCCGTCGATGAAATTGCTCTGGTACTTGTACGGCGTGCCCGAGCGCAGGTGCTTGACGCGCTTGTTGATCTCCGCATCGACGTCGGTGTTGCCGAAACGGCCCTCTTCGCCGTTGTACCTGATCAGGTCGACGATCGATTCTCCCACGTGCACCATGCCGGGCGGATAGTTCATCAGCTGCTCGTAGCGGCTGTTCCAGCCGATCAGCCGCTGCGAGGAATCCACGACGCTGACGCCCTGAGTGATGTTCTCGAGTGTCGCGTCGAGCAGGCGCCGGTTGAAAGTCAGCGCCTGCGAGGTCTCGTCGAGCAGCAATACGACATCACCGATTTCGGTTCCCGTCTTGCGCAGGGCGGCGGTCATGACGACGCGGGCGGACGACGCCCCGATCGCGCCGGCGATCAGGCGCTCCGTGAACAGTAGCAGCCGGCGGTCCGCCGGGCCCGATGAGTGCAGGTCGATGCCGGTCGACGCTGCAAAGTCCGCGAAGGAACGTTCCACGTTGTGTACGCCCAGGAAGCGCTCTGCGAGCGAACGCAGGTCCGAGTTCGTGATGTCATGGCCGGCAACGGCCGCCCGCACCGGCCCGAACCCGAAGATCGGACCCGCGAATGTCCTCGCCTGGATCTTCTCGACCAGGGACTGGCGCGTCATCATCGAGACCAGGACGTTGATCAGGATATTGGCACCCAGCGACCAGGCCACGCCGTGGGTCAGTGAATTGGTCTGCATGTCGACCAACAGCGCTTCGGGACGCAGCCACGGTTGTGCGAACAGTCCCTCGGTGATGAATGCGTCGCTGAAGGCGCCGGCGCGTGCGAGGTTCGGCAGGAACAGGGTGTAGGACCACAGCACGAAACCGGTGCACAGTCCCGCAATGGCGCCAGTGCGCGTCGCGCCCGGCCAGTAGAGCCCGAACACGATCAGCGGCGCGAACTGCGCCGCGGCCGCGAACGATAGCAGCCCTATCGACGCCAGCGCCGCGGACTGATCCGTAGCTTCGAGGTAGAAATACCCGAGCGCGGCAATGACGACGATGGCTCCCCGACGAACATGCATCAGGATGCGCGTATAGTCCTCGCGTTCGGACAGGCCGAGCATCTTGATGCTCATGAGTGCCGGAATGACGATTTCATTGCTGATCATCGTCGACAGCGCGACGCTCGCGACGATCACCATGCTCGTCGCAGCCGAGAACCCGCCGAGAAACGCGAGCATGGTCAGCAAGGTGTGCTCGCCCTGCATGGGCAGGGCCAGTACGAAAGCGTCACCGTTGAACTCGCCGGGCGGCAGTATCTTCAGTCCGGCGATCGTTATCGGGATGACGAACGCTGAGAAGATCAGCAGGTAGAGGGGGAACGACCAGCGCGTCGGCCGGATGTTGGCGTCTTCGTAGGCTTCCACGACCGCGACATGGAACTGGCGCGGCAGGCAGAATATTGCCGCACTGGCCAGGATCAGCTGCGTGAC
>CBDUCE010000300.1:0-2952 GCA_965365575.1 uncultured Gammaproteobacteria bacterium | reverse complement strand
AGTAATGAACTCCGCGTACGAGCCGTCCGAAAAGCAGGTCTTCCTGCAGCACGAGGATGGACCCGTACGCTCGTTCGGGCGCGGGATCGTAAACGAAGCCCATTAGCAGACCCGACGCCATGAGCAGGAGAATGAGCACCATTGCCATGCCGCCCAGGCCGAAGGTATGTGTAAATCGAATCGCCCGCAGGGGAACCTGCGCGGGTCGCAAATGTAACAACAAGGAGCCGGCGAGGAATCGATTGCGCTTCGGCGTCCCGGCCGCTGTTGGTGTGCCGGTGTCCATGCGAAGCGATTCTGTCAGTCCTTCGCCGCAAAGGAAAGAAGCGTACGGTGCTTCCCGGCAACCGGTGGATGGCCGTAATGCCTGTCCCACTCACGCGAGTCTGCAGGTAGAATCAGGGTTAGCGTTTCGTTCTGCTACAACCTGCCCTGGGTAATCAAGTTCAACGATCCTGTTCAAATGCTGTCCAGACAAGCACTGATCTCCTGCTGCCTCCTGGCTGCCGGTTCGGCGTTCGCCGGGCAGGAAGTCACCGAGATTCCCATAAGGGACTGGCCGACGGGCGCCGCAGCGCTCGGTGCGGCCTCGATCGGCGCGCAGAACCCGTACTACACGATGGATGACGGCGACGACTGGAAGACCGACCTGATTCCACTGGTCCTGTACAACGGCAAGTACGTCTTCTTCCGCGGCACGGCCGCCGGCATCCATGTCCTGAACAGGGATGCTATCGAGCTCAATCTCCTGGCGCGCGCCCGCCTCAACCAGCTCGACCCCGGAGATACTGCGTTCCTCGAGGGCCTCGAGCCCCGCGAGCAGTCGCTGGATGGCGGCATGGAGATCAGGCTGCGGGGCGACTGGGGCGAACTGCAATCCGCCTGGCTGGCCGACACGCTGGCCAGGCACCGCGGTGAGAGCGCAGAGCTCTCCTACCGATATACGTTCAATTTCGGTCGCCTGACGCTCCGGCCGTTCGTCAGCTGGGAATGGTATGACGACGACCTGACCAATTATTACTTCGGCGTGAGTCCTGAAGAAGCGCAGTCGGGTCTGCCTGAATATACGCCGGGCAGTTCCAACTGGCTCTCATTCGGACTGAATACGTCCTACGCGCTGAACGATCGCACCCTGTTCTTCGCCAACATGAGTCTCGGCGATGTCGATGCAGACGTAGAGAAAAGCCCGATCGTCGATGCGCATAACCGGGCGGCGTTTTACGTCGGCGGCGCCTATCTCTTCGGCAATGCCCTGGAGCCGATAGTCGATTACGCACCGGAGCGTGCATCGGAATGGTCCTGGCGGGTCAATTTCGGTTACGCGGCCGAGGACAACGTCGTTGGCGGAATCGAGCAGGGCGTTTTGATCAGGAGCACGCACGCGAACACGCGGATCGGCGGCATCACGATCGGCAAACTATTAGCAGCAGGGCAACGTGCGGACATCACGGGGCGCCTGGCGATACACCGGCATTTCGAAGCCAACGACGGCAATGGCCGGCACAACAGCTATGCGCTGTACATCATGGCCATGAGCAGGGGTCTCAAGGGCTGGACTCGCGACGAGTGGTTTCGCTGGGGTTTCGGCTTCGGCCTGTCCTATGCATCGGAGATACCGATCACCGAGCAGCGCGAGCAGACCAAGGAAGGCAAGAACACGTCTCACCTGCTCAGCTACATGGAGATGCAGCTGGACGTGCCGCTGCGGAAATTCATCAAGGCACGGCCCGTTCAGAACTGCTTCGCTGGTGTAACGGTCGTGCATCGCTCCGGCATATTCGGCCGGTCCGACTTGCTCGGCGACGTGTCCGGCGGGTCCGACTGGATCACGCTGCACCTCGAATGCACGAGGCTCTGAGTTGCAGGGCGCGACCGTGATGTTCAGGTTGGTTCTGGGAATCACCCTCGTTGCGCAGCTCTGTGCCTGCGCGTCCGTGGAGCGCCTGCCGGAAGGCTACCAGACACCGTCTCCCCTGCCGCGCACCTACCTGGAGCAGTTCTGCTACGAGCCTGTCCCGATAGAGAACGAACTGGTCCTCGTCAAAGAAAAGAACCGCTACCGGGTACTCGAGGGCAGCATCAACGCAGGTCCCAACGGTTCTGACGACGATGCGCAGATTACCTTCGAGTTTTACGAGCCCTCCGGCGACTCGCCGTCACCCGTCGTCCTGCTGATGCCGATCCTCAACGGGCAGAAGCACCTGATGCGGCCGTTCGCGACGAAGTTCGCGAGGAACGGTTATGCGGCCGTCATCATCGACACGGTTCAGCGCAGGACCCTGCTGGACGACCTGGGCGATCCGGAGCCGGCTATTCGGCTCTCTATCCAGCGGCACCGACGGGTGATCGACTGGGTCGAGACCCGGCCTGATCTGGATGCCGCGAGGATCGCCGTTTTTGGCGCCAGCCTCGGCGGATTCAACGCGCTCTACCTGTCGGCGATGGATCCGCGCGTCAGCGTGGCTACAACTGCATTAGTGGGAGGCAGCCTTCCCTACGTGCTGGTGAATTCGGACGAGCGCCGGATCGTCGAGGCCACCGAGGCGGCCAAGGCCCGGCTGTCGATGGACGACGAACAGCTCCTCGACTTCCTCAGTGACAAGATCGAAACGGATGTCCTGGCACTTGCGGCTCACATGAATGCCGATCGGGTACTGATGGTACTGACGAAGTACGACACGACGGTTCCCTACGACAGCCAGTTGAGGTTGCGCGACGCCATGGGCAGCCCGGAAGCCATTACCCTGCCCACCAGCCACAACATGGCGGCCGCCTACCTCTTCTACCTGCGTTCACGCATACTGAAGTTCTTCGACCGCAAGCTGTCCGAAGAGAGCGATCACGGGACGGCCGTCATGCCGAACGATCTCTGCGTCACGGGCTGAGCCCGGACGATCAACCGAGCGCCTGGTCGAGATCGGCGATCAGGTCGTCGAGCGCCTCGATGCCGAC
>CBDUCE010000299.1:0-2954 GCA_965365575.1 uncultured Gammaproteobacteria bacterium | reverse complement strand
CCCGCACGACTCGGCGACGCTGTACTTCGGCACCCAGCGCGTCTGGAAGAGCACCAACTATGGCGACAGCTGGGAACCGATCAGCGCCGACCTGACGCGCAACGAGAACCGCGTGCGCCAGCCCGTGATGGGCCGCACATGGAGCTATGACTCGCCCTGGGACCTGTACGCGATGTCGATGTTCAACACGATCGTGAACATCTCCGAGTCGCCGCTCGTACCGGGGCTCATCTACGCCGGCACCGACGACGGCCTGATCCAGGTGACCGAGGACGGCGGCCAGAACTGGCGGCGCATCGACAAGCTGCCCGGCGTGCCCGACCGCTTTTTCGTCAACGATATCAAGGCCGACCTGCACGACCCGGATACGGTTTACGTGGTGGTCGACGATCACAAGAGCGGTGACTTTTCGCCCTACGTGCTGAAGAGTACTAACCGCGGCAAGTCCTGGAAGAGCATCGCCGGCAACCTGCCCGAGCGTCACATCCTGTGGCGCATCGTGCAGGACCATGAAAAGCCCGGTCTCCTGTTCCTGGGCACGGAGTTCGGCGTGTTCTTCACCGTGAACGGCGGCGGAAGCTGGACCAAGCTCAAGGGCGGCGCGCCCAATATCCCGTTCCGCGATCTCGTAATACAGACCCGCGAGAACGACCTCGTCGGTGCCACCTTCGGCCGCAGCTTTTACGTCCTCGACGACTACACGCCACTGCGTAGTGTCACCGAGGACATGCTGAAAAACGACACGGTGTTGTTCCCCGTTCGCAAGACCCGCTGGTACGTGCCGAAGCGGCCGCTCGGCTGCTCCAGTGAAGGCTGCAAGGGCAGCCAGGGTGATGAGTTCTATACAGCACCCAATCCGCCCTTCGGCGCCACGTTCACGTACTACCTGCCCGAAACCCTGCAGTCGCGCAAGGAAGCCCGGCGCGAGGCGGAAAAGGAGAAGGAGAAAAACAACGAGAGCGTCGAGTTCCCGTCCTGGGAGCGTATCCTCGGCGAGCTGCGTGAAGACGATCCCGCGATCGTGTTTACCGTCACGGACGCGGCCGGCAACGTCGTACGCCACATCGAAGCGCCGGCAGAAGCCGGGTTTCACCGTGTCGCGTGGGACCTGCGCTATCCGTCGGTAGAGGCCTGGGTACCCGAGGAGGAGCGTGAGCAGGCGTGGATCCCGACCGCCGGCGTACTCGTCGCGCCCGGCTCCTTCAGTGTCTCCATGCAACAGCGCATCGACGGCGTGCTGACCGATCTCGGGCAGTCGCAACGTTTCGAGGTCGTATCCATCCGCGAACCGGTGCTGCCCGGCAGCACGCAGGAACAGCGCGTCGTCTTCGACAACCAGGTCAACGAACTGGCGCGCGCGACCCAGGGCACAGTGAAGACGATCGATGCCATCGTCGAGGAACTCACCGCCGCGAAAGAAGTGTTGCTGTCATCGACGGCCGATCCGTCGCTGTACGAGATTGCGAATTCCATACAGCAGCGTATCCAGGCAGAGCGTGACCGGCTGACCAACAACGAGGCACGTGATCTCTACAACGATTTCGACGAGATGACCGTGACGACGCGCCTGTTCCACGCGCGCTTTGCGCCGACGACCAACGCCTACGGACCGACGCCGGCCCAGCGTGAATCGCTACGCATCGCAAGATCGCTGTATGGCGACGTGAACCGCCAGCTATCGAACCTCGTGGACGTCGAGTACGCGGGACTCAAGGTCGCGCTGGATGCGGCAGGCGTGCCCTGGTCACCCGGACGGGGCATCCAGTAGGTAGCCGGCAACGGGCGCAGAACGAGCGGCTGCAGTAGCGGTCGCTCGTTCCCGTTCCTTGCGGCGGTGCTCGGCCTCCTCGATCGCCGAAATCTGCTCCGCCTGTTCGAAACGCAGCTTGTGGAACTGCTCCTCGAGTTCACAGACTTCCGGGTAGATCGACGTGCATTCGAAAGGTGGCGGAGCGGCCGAGCTCCTGGGAGCCGTCACCGAGCAGGCTGAAAGGCAGGTTATCGCCACCAGCGGCAGGATCGTCGCAATTCTCATCGTTTTCTCCACCTCTATGGATGGTTAGACGATAAAGAATGCAAAATCCTTCGTATTGTCCCTTTACCGCAGCGATTATTCCCCGGAATTCACTGCAGGAACAAGCCTGTGCCGGCGAATCCCGGCAATGTCCTCAGAACGCCGCGTCGATGCCGACGAGGAAATAATTCTCCTTGGTCAGGTGCCCGGTCCAGTAAAGCCCGCTCTGCTGCTCGTCATTCAGGAAATCGACGTTCAGCTCCAGGACCCCTTTGACGTTACGCATGAAGTAATACGACGCTGCAAACGTCAGCGACTGCATGTCGATGCCTTCGTAAACCGTGTCGGTATCGGCGAGATCACCGGCGTCACTGATATTGAGGAGCGCGGAAAAAACCCACTTGTCACTGTGCAGGTAATCGACGCCCGCAAATCCGGCCGTCCACTGGTAGTCGATCGCCGGATCCAGGAAGCCGTCCCAGCTGTTCCACAGGAACTGACCGAACCAGTACCACCGATCCGCGATTCGTCCGGACGCGTCGACGCCGAGCACCGTCTTGTCGGTGTCGCGATCGCCGGTATCCAGGCCGGCAGGGCCGGTGGCGTTGCGTTGCTCGCCGGCCAGTCCGAACAGGCCGACCGAAGCCGGCCCGATGCTCGTTCCGACGCGGCCGAAAATGCTCTTGCCCGTGTCGTTGTCGAACAGGTGGTCCGGCCGCCGGTAGCCCGGGCTGGTGACATTGTAGTTCTGCGTTATGCCGTTGCCGTTCACCAGGCCGAGCGACACGTCGAAGCTCCCGAACCCCCTGCCGAACAGCACGCCGCGATCGTAGGTGATGCCGGCGAACCGGTAGGCCATGAAGTCCTGGAAGGTCAGGCGTATCTCGCGCGGGAACATCAGGTCGGACACCTGGAACTGGCCGAGCTGCAGACCGACGCC
>CBDUCE010000298.1:0-2962 GCA_965365575.1 uncultured Gammaproteobacteria bacterium | reverse complement strand
TGCCAGAGCACCTCCATGCGGTTCTCGATGCCGCCGGTGCCGTTCGGGATCTTGCGGAAATCGTCCTTGCCTGCGGCTTTCTGGTCGGCGCAGAAACAGCAGTGGTCCGTCGCCGTGGTCTGCAGGTTGCCCGACTGAAGTCCGCGCCACAGTGCGTCCTGGTGTTCCGCAGACCGAAACGGCGGGCTCATGACGTGTGCGGCCGCGACCTCGAAATCCTCGTGGCGGTACACGGAGTCGTCGATCAGCAGGTGGCCGGCGAGGACTTCGCCGAATACGCGCTGACCCTCGTTGCGCGCCCGCGTAATCGCCTCGAGCGACTGGCGGCAGGAGTTGTGCACGATATAGAGCGGCACGTTGAGCACTTCGGCGATGCGAATCGCGCGGTTGGCGGCTTCGCCTTCGCACTGCGGCGGCCGTGACAACGGATGCCCTTCGGGGCCGGTAATGCCCTTGTCGAACAGTTCCTGCTGCAGCCGGAATACCAGCTCGCCGTTTTCCGCATGTACCGTGACGATCGCGCCCAGCTCGATAGCGCGCGAGAAACTGTTCACGAGGATCTCGTCATCCGCCATGATGGCGCCCTTGTACGCCATGAAGTGCTTGAAGCTGTTGACGCCGTGTTCGTTGACGAGCGTGCCCATGGCCTCGTGCACGGACTCGTCCCACCAGGTGATTGCGACGTGGAACGTGTAGTCGGACACGGACTTCTCCGCCCACTCCCGCCACTGGTGATACGCTTCCATGATGTCCTGCTGCGGGCCGGGAATGACAAAGTCGATGATCATCGTAGTGCCGCCCGCGAGTCCCGCTGCGGTGCCGGTCTCGAAGTCCTCGCTGGCCACCGTGCCCATGAACGGCAGCTGCATGTGCGTGTGCGGGTCGATGCCGCCAGGCATGACGTACTGGCCGCCGGCATCGATCACTGTGGCGCCCTGCGGCGCGTCCAGGCCTTCGCCCACAGACACAATCAGGCCGTCGTGGCATAACACGTCGGCATACTGACTCCGGTCGGCGTTGACGACGGTGCCGCCCTTGATGAGTACTGTCATGAGAAACTCCTCGCGCCGCCGCGTGCGGCGAAATAGTAAATGAGGCCGCCGAGTATCGAGCCCGTGAACCAACCGTAGTCGTAAAACCAGCCGAGCGCACCCGTCGTGATCGCGACCAGTGTCAGGCCAACGGGAATGAGGAACGCGATAAAGCCCGCCTTGTTCCAGGCGGGGTAGCCGGCGTTGTCCTTGTACAGCGCCAGCACGTCGTAGGACTGGTCCTTAACAAGAAAGTAGTCGACGACCATGATGCCGGCGATCGGGCCGAGCAGGCTCGAGTAACCGATGAGCCAGTTCGAGTAGAGACTCTCGACGCTGACGTCGGTCTCGAGCCAGCCGAGTTTCTTCAGGAGTTCCCAGCTCATCAGCGCGATGCCGATGATGCCCGTGATGATCACGCCCTTGTTCTCGTTGATGTACTTCGGCGCTACGTTCTGGAACACGTTCGTGGGCGAAACGATGTTTGCGGCGGTGTTGGTGGAGATCGTGGCCAGGATGATCATGAGCATGGACAGGACCACCCACACAGGGTTGTCGATCTTGCCGATGAGGTTGATCGGGTCCGAAAAGGTCTCGCCGACGAGCCCGGCCGATGCCGCGGTGAGGACGACGCCCAGGCCTGCGAACAGCAGCATGGTCAGGGGCAGGCCGATGATCTGGCCGATGACCTGCGAACGCTGCGAACGCGCGAAGCGGCTGAAGTCCGGGATGTTGAGTGACAACGTGGCCCAGAAGCCCACCATCGCCGTTAACGCGGCCATGAAGTAGGGCAGGAACGGGGCGTCTTCGGGCCGGCTCGGCGGCGTCGACAGCAACTCGTTCATCGAGACTTTTGGCATCGCCCAGACCATGAGGCCGATAGCAACCACGAGCAGCATCGGGGCAGCCAGGGATTCGAGGTGCTTGATGGCTTCCGAGCCACGGATGACGACGGCAATGTTGGCCACCCAGAAGATGAAAAAGCCGAGCACTTCGCCGGTACCGCCGAGCGCCGCCCAGGAATCGGATACTGCCGACAGCAGCAGGTGGATCGCGATGCCCCCGAACAGGGTCTGGATACCGAACCAGCCACAGGCAACGATGGCTCGGATCAGCGACGGCACGTTGGATCCGATGATGCCGAAAGAGGCGCGCAATACGACCGGGCAGGGAATGCCGTACCGCGTGCCGGGAAACGCGTTCAGCGTCAGGGGGACGAGTACGACTATGTTGGCAATGAGAATCGTCCAGAGCGCTTCGCTGACCGACAGTCCGAAGTAGGCCGTGAGCACGCCGCCGAGTGTGTAAGTTGGCACGCAGATCGCCATGCCGACCCACAGCGCCGCGACATTCCAGCGCGACCAGGTGCGTTGCGAGGCACGCGTGGGCGCTATGTCGTCGTTATAACGGGGGCTGTCGGCGAGATCCTGGCCGAGTTCGAGTTCGACGTGAGCGCCGACGGTGCGAAGTTTACTGACCGGTGGAAGTTCGGGCATGGCGGCCTCCGGGCTGCTCGGTTTTCAGTCTTCGGTGAGCGGCCAGTACATCTCGGGGCGGCGGTCGCGGAAGAACTGCCACTGGTCGCGCACTTCCCGCACCATGTCGAGATCGATGTCATGCACGAGCAGTTCGTCCTTGTCGTAGCTTGCCTGTGCCTCGATGGCGCCGCGCGGGTTGACGATGTAGCTCGACCCGTAGAACTCACCCATGTTCATGGTCGTGGCCCAGGGCTCTTCGGTGCCCACCCTGTTGATGGCGCCGATGAATACACCGTTTGCCGCGGCCGAGGCGGGTTGCTCGAGTTCCCACAGGTACTTGCTGAGGCCGGCAACGGTCGCCGACGGGTTGACGATGTACTCGGCCCCGTTCAGTGCCAGCGCCCGCCAGCCCTCCGGGAAGTGGCGGGCGTAGCAGATGTACACGCCAAGCTT
>CBDUCE010000297.1:0-2990 GCA_965365575.1 uncultured Gammaproteobacteria bacterium | reverse complement strand
GTTTCGCACACCGGTGTAGGCGGCCTGACGACGGCTGGTGGTTTCGGGCGGCTAGGGCGCCGGTTCGGGCTGGCACTCGACAACGTCAAGGCCGTCGACGTAGTGACGGCCGACGGCCGCCTGCTGCACGCCAACGCGGAAGAGAACGCAGATCTCTACTGGGGTGTCCGGGGCGGCGGCGGCAACTTCGGCGTCGTCACGAGCTTCGAGTTCGGCCTGCACCCGATGGAGCGTACGGTGGTCTCCGGGACCGTGCTGTTTCCGGATCAGAACGTTCACGATGTCTTCAAGGTGTATCGTGACCACGGCGTCACGGCACCGGACATGCTCTACTGCGACGTCATGATTACGTCACCGATGGACGGTACGGCGCGAATGGCCGGGTACGAGCTCTGCTGGTCCGGTCCTGAGAGCGAGGCGGAAAGCGTGTTGAAACCGTTCCTTTCGATCGGAGAGCCGGTGATGAACACGGTGAAGGCGATCGACTATGTCGAGACGCAGCGTACCTGGGACAACACGGACCCTCGCAACCATGCGGAGTACCTGAAGGGTGGCTTCATCAATGAGTTCCCGGACGAGTTGATCGAGGCGATGCTGGACGGGTTCGAGGCGAGGGACAGGCGCTCGCTCACCGTCTACCTGCAGCAGTCGGGCGGTGCGATCGGTCGCGTGCCGGTCGAGGCGACCGCGTTCGCGCATCGCAAGAGCATTGCCAACATGTTCGCGGTTGTCGGTTGGCCCAACGAGGATCCTGCCGAACAGCATGTCGACTACATGCGCGGCTACTGGGCTTCATTGTTCCCGTTTACGGACGGCTACTACACGGTCGACACGACCAACGAGTCGAAAGAAATTCGCCACGGCAACTACCAGGCCAATTTCCCGCGCCTGCTGGAAGTGAAGAAGAAGTACGACCCGGAGAATCTCTTCCGGCTCAACGCGAATATCGCGCCGGCCTAGGAATATCTACTGAGCGGACCAGCCGCCGTCGACCGGCAAGATGGCGCCCGTGATCGACGCGGCGGCGTCGCCGCAGAGGAAGATGACGAGTTCGGCAATCTCGTCGATCTGGACGAACTTCTTCGTCGGTTGCGCGGCGAGCATGACGTCGCGCACCACTTCTTCCTCCGTGATGCCGCGCGCCCGCGCCGTGTCCGCGATCTGCCCGGTTACGAGCGGCGTTTCAACGTAGCCGGGCGCAACCGAATTCACGGTGATGTTCTGTTGCGCGAGTTCGAGCGCGACGACTTTGGTCAGGCCGGCAACACCGTGCTTCGCTGCGACATAGGCGGCCTTGTAGGGTGACGCCACCAGCGCGTGCAGCGACGAGATATTGATGATGCGCCCCCAGCCCGCCGCCTGCATATGCGGCGTCGCCGCGCGGATGGTATGGAACGACGAGGACAGGTTGGTGGCAATGATGTCGTCCCATTTCTCGGGCGGGAAGTCCTGGATCGGCGAAACGAATTGAATGCCCGCGTTGTTCACGAGTATGTCGATGGCGCCGAAGGTATCGGCTGCCTCTTCCACCATTGCGCTGATCTCGGCAGGTTGGATCATGTTCGCGGCCGAGAAGATGGCCTTGCCGGCCCCGGCATTGTCGACAGCGCGGACAGCCGCATCGACCTGATCCTGGTCGCCCAGCCCGTTCACCAGCACGTTTGCACCGGATGCGGCGAGCCTGCGTGCGATTCCAAGACCGATGCCGCTCGTCGATCCCGTGACTATCGCGGATTTCCCTGCAAGAAATTCTTTGTTCCCGATGCGCATGTTGCTCACATCCGTTGCACTTATTTTTCCCAGTCTTTCGCGAGATACTTCGCGCTGACGAGGAAAAGAATAGCAGCAATCAGGTAGAAGCTCGTCCCGGTAAGAATCGCGTAACGCAGCGCGTCATCGCCGAAGCGGGCCTCGAGGTTGTCCGAGATCAGGCCGAGTGCGACGGTGCCGGCTCCGATGCCGATCAGGTTGTTGATGAACAGGAATATCGCGGAAGCGGTGGCGCGCATCGTCGGCGGAACGACATGCTGGATCGCCGAGAGAACCGGCCCGAGCCAGGCGAGCCCGAGGCCCGTCGGGATCAGCAGGGCAAAGAAGGTCATCGTCAGGTTCGGCGACAGTATTGCCAGCACGTACAGGGGGATCGTTGCGAGGAACGCGATGGCCGGAATGATGACGTAGTTGCCGCGTTTGCCGGCGCCAAAGCGATCCGCCATGTAGCCGCCCGCCCAGGTGCCGGCGATGCCGCCGATCAGCAGGATCGAACCGAACACCATCGAAGCCTCGAGCAGATCCAGGCCAAAGCTGCGCACGAAGAAGGATGGCAGCCAGAAGAACAGGCCGTAGCCCATCATGGATGAGGCCGCGGCGCCCAGCGAGATAATCCAGAAACTCGGCTTTTTTCTGAGCAGCTGGACGATCTGCACGAGCGTCGGGGACGGAGTGTCGGGGCCCTTGGCGTCATACTGGCCGCGCGGCGGCTCGGCTACGGTCAGTTTGAATATCGGCGCGACCAGGATGCCGGCGATGCCGACCGCGAAGAATGCAAAGCGCCAGTCGATGATCGACGCGATGTATCCGCCGAACAGGATGCCCAGTGCGCTGCCGATGGGGATACCGAAGGAATACACGCTGAGCGCGCGCGCGCGCTGGTGCGACGGAAAGTAATCAGAAATCAGCGAGTAGGCGGGGGCGACACCGCCGGCTTCGCCGACGCCGACGCCGAGCCGTGCGAGAAACAGTTGCCAGAAATTGGTGGCCAGACCGCATGCTGCCGTCATGCCGCTCCAGATCGTGAGTGCCGCGGTCATGATCCACGTGCGTTTCCAGCGATCAGCGAGGATCGCGACGGGGATGCCGAGGCCTGTATAGAACAGCGCAAACGCGAGGCCGCCCATCAGGCCGAGTTGCGTGTCCGTCAGTCCGAGATCCGCCTTGATCGGTACGGCGAGGATGCCGACGATCTGGCGGTCGATGAAATTGAAGGTGTA
>CBDUCE010000296.1:0-3015 GCA_965365575.1 uncultured Gammaproteobacteria bacterium | reverse complement strand
ATGAAAAAGGGCCCCCGATGGGGACCCTTTGTCATTTGGCGCGCCCGGAGAGATTCGAACTCCCGACCGCCTGGTTCGTAGCCAGGTACTCTATCCAGCTGAGCTACGGGCGCATTGTCTGTTTCGCGGGCAGTCCCGCGAGGGCCGCACATCTTACTGTCCCGGGGTGCTCCCGTAAAGGCCGAAAGCTTCCCTAATCCACCGTCCCGCCGGGGCCGCGGTGCCCCGCCGGCAGCGAAAAGAACTGCAGCTCCTCCAGTTCCCCGCCCAGCTTGCTCTGCGCAGCCTCGGGCTCGGTCCGGAGACGCTCTACCCAGCGGGCCGCCTCGGTCATGTAATGATCGTAGAGCTGTCTCCTGAGCTGCAGGGACAGGATTGCCGGTTCGCCCTCGTCCTTGGACAGGGCCGCATCCAGTGAGAACTGCGGCAGCTTGACCGACGAGTCGCGATGCTCCCAGGAGCCCGTGCAAAGGTCAAAATCATAGAGCCCCAGGAATTCGTGGCCGTGCCGCGCAATGAAGCAAACCGCCCCGATGACGTAATCGGCCTCTGCGTCATCCATGACCCAGTGCAGACCGATCCGGCACCAGCCGGGTTTGATGCCGCAGTAGCCGTCCTGGACCGCATGTCGGTAGCGCTCCGAGGTCGCATCGTCGATGCCGAGCAGGCGGTGACCGTAGGGCCCGGCGCAGGAACACCCCGCGCGCGACTGGATGCCGAACAGGTCGTTGAGCAGGGCCGTCACGAACTTGTGGTGCAGGTATTTGCCGTCCGGCGATTTGATGTTGAACGAGATGATCCCGACGCGGCGCTCGGGATCGGGATTGCCGAGGATCTCGATGCCGTCTTCATCCCGAAAGCGATCCATTGCGCGGGTCGTGAATTCGTGCTCACGGCGGTGGATCGTATCCACGCCTACCCGATCCTTGATCTGGAACACGAGCGCCGCTTTCATCGTTTGCAGGACGCCCGGCGTGCCGGCTTTCTCGCGCTCCTCGATGTCCTTGATGAAGTCCTGGTCGGTCTTGCTGACGTAATCGACCGTGCCGCCAGCGCCGACACTCGGCGGCAGCTCGCCGTGGTAGATGCGCTGGTTGAAGACCAGTACGCCGCTCGAACCGGGGCCGCCGAGGAATTTGTGCGGCGAGATGAAGACCGCGTCAATGCTGGAATCCTCGCCGGCGTTTTCGGGCACCGGATTCATGTCGATATCGACATATGGCGCGCAGGCCGCGTAGTCGAAGCAAGCCATGACATTGTATTTGTGCAACAACGCTGCAACGGCTTTCACATTCGTCTTGATGCCGGTGACGTTTGAAGCGGCCGAGAACGAACCGATGCGCAGGCGGCCCTGGTATCTCGGGTCCTGAAGCAGCTCCTCGAGATGGCCCAGATCCACGTGCCCCGCCGCGTCGAGGCGCACCTCGATGGTGGTCGCCAGCGACTGCCGCCACATGATCTCGTTGGAGTGGTGCTCGTAGGGTCCGACGAACACGACAGGCCCCTTCTCGTTAAACGTCTTGCGGAAGCACTCGCTGTCGATCTCGCAATCCGGCATATCCATGACATCGAAGAGCTGCTGCCGCGTTGCGGGGGCCAGCGCCACACCGACGATCTGCTGCAGCTTTTCGATGGCGCCGGTCGCGCCCGTGCCGACCGCGACGATGCGGCCGTCCGGGCCCGCGTTCACCGACGCCTTGATTGCTGTCTCGGCCTCGTGCAGCAGCTGGGTCATGCTGCGGCCGGTAATATCGTCTTCCGTGTGCGTGTTCGCGTAGACGCGCTGCAGGCTTTGCAGATACGACTCCACGAAACTCAGGCAGCGCCCGGATGCCGTGTAGTCGCAATACACCATCAGGCGTTCGCCGAAAGGCGTCTCGAACGTGGAGTCGACGCCGACGATTTGTTGCCGCAGGTAAGCGGGATCGAGTGGTTGATTACTCTTCATGGGACGAAGTCTACCCGACCCTGGCCTGTTACCCTATTCTTCTGGCGTTTTGACCGCTTCCTCGATCGAAGTCGAGATCTTGCCGGGGACGTTCATGTTCGCCGTGAACGCGCGGTAGCCGGAATCCCAGAAGTAAAGCTGCATGCGCCACATCTGGCCGTAGTGCAGCACCCGGGTCTTGCCTGCTTCGCGGACGATCAGGAGATCCGTCGGCAGCGCCGTGACATGATCCACCCCCGGATACGGGGCCTTCTCGGTCTTGTCCTTGCCGCGAAAACTCGAATTGATGTGCACCATGCGGTTTTCGATGTACGGGTTCGTCAGCCCCAGGTAGACCGCATCGTCGCGGACGGGAATCCTCGCGGCGATCTCCCAACCGTATGGGAAGGTCTCATCCGCGATCTCACCCGCTTCGAGTTTCGCCACCACTCGATCGACGACGGCATCGAAGTTCTCCGCCGTGTCTTCCTCGATCAGCAGCTGGCTCTTCTCCCAGGTACGGAATTTGGCCATCATCCGCGCCGGACCATCGCCCTTGTAATTGTTGTAGTGCTTCTCTGTCCTGAGCGGTTCGATCTGCACGCTCATGGCCTCTCCGGGTACAGCCGAGACCAGTTGGCGCAAGTCGCCCGCTGCAGCGCCCGCAGCGACGATCAGTTCATCGTAATTCGGCGAGTCCGCGTAATACACCATCGCGTGCGCGACGGGATTGGCCATGTTGATGACCGTCTTTTGTTCGTCACCCCAGGTAAATACCGCGACTCGGAGGATTTGCGCGGAGATCGTGCGCGGTACCTCGGCACGGGCTGCCTCGATGAAGTCCGGCGAGGTGAGCACGAAGACCATCGCCTGCTGGGCGTCGTCCGGCACACGCACGTCCAGCGAGCCGTGGAGCTGCAGCGCAGAAGCGGCAGCCGCCGCCTCGATGGCGGCGGCCGTCTCGGCAAAAGAGGCATCCGAGTGATAGATCGTCTCGAAGATGCCGATCTTGTCATCGGCCATTGCTGGCAGTGCAGACAGCACTGCCAGCAATGTTATTGCCAGTTTTCTCACGACTACCGGCCGGA
>CBDUCE010000295.1:0-3015 GCA_965365575.1 uncultured Gammaproteobacteria bacterium | reverse complement strand
CCCGCCTGCACGGGCGTGGACGGTACGTCGTACGAGGCCGAGTCGGCGGCTCACGGCTGAACGGCTGGCCGGATCAGCCAGGTAAAGGGCTCGCAGGATCCGGAGCTCTACAGGACTTTCCGAACCGGTGACGTTCGCGTCACCCGGCCGCTGGAAGACGCTACCTACGACATCACCTTTCACTTCGCCGAGCCTGATGATGTCGCGGCGGGGGAGCGTGTCTTTGATGCTTTCGTGGAGGACTATCAGGGCGCGTCGTACGCTTCGGGACGGGTCCACTCGGCCGGCAAGGACGATGTCCTCTACGGGCGCTTCGAAGTTCGCGCGAGGCTACCCCGTGGCCAGGGCACCTGGCCGGCGATCTGGATGTTGCCGAGCGATCCGTACCGATACTCGACAACCTGCAAGAAAGGCGAGGATTGGCAAGGGAGCGCGACCTGCGACGCCTGGCCTTACGATCATCCGTTCCACCTGATACTCAACATCGCGGTTGGCGGAGTCTGGGGACGGGCAGGCGGGCCGATCGATGACACGATCTTCCCGCAACGGATGCTGGTGGACTATGTGCGTGTCTATCAGAAGGCTGGTGAGTAATGCGGAGCGATTACGCCGTCGCCGCCCGGCACCATGACCTGGATCAGTCCAGGCCTTTCAGGGCCTTGAATCGATTGATGTTGCCTTCGAAACGGGCAACTATTTCCTGTTCGTCTTCCTTGAACTTGAGCAGGTTCTTCTGGTGCCGCGCGATCGTGTCCTGGGTTTCATTGATGTCGGCCACCAGGTCCTGGCTGATCAGCGGTGCATCCGGATCTTCGTTGTAGGGGCGATACCGGGCCGCTTCCCGTTTCAGCTTCGTCAGCCGGCGCTCGAGGTTCCGCAGGTACAGCTCGGTAACGCGCGACTGCGCCTGGAACAGTTCGATCCGGCGGTCGCGATGCATGACGATCTCTTCGACGGACAGGTAGGTCGCGAGCAGCGCCTTGTCGGCGCGGAGCTGCAGCTCTTTCTGCATCTCGAGTTCTTTGGCTTTTTGCTCGGCGGCAAGCTGCTCCTCGGTCTTACGACCCTCGAGATGGTCGACCGTCACGGCATGCTCGTTGAGCACCTGCTTGGGCAGGTCCGAGTACTCGGCCGGAATGCTGTCACCGTAGTGAATCTGGCCGTCTTCATCCACCCACTTGTACACGCGGTCATGCTCGCCCGCGAGCGCGGCGGCCGACGCAAGCGCGATAAGGAAGCCTGTGGTTATTGCGGATTTAAGCATGGGCCCAAATATGCCACGGAGATGATTGCGGAATTGCGACACAGTTCGCTATTCCGAGCTTAGTCCCCGACATGCATTCTGTAAACCGGCACCTGAGGCGTCCGCGCGGCGAATCAGGCGGAAACGCCGTACCTGCGGCGATAGTCGACGACGGGGGCCAGAAATTCGGCGTAATCCCTTGATTCTTCGAGGTTCTCGATCAGGTCGTCCAGCCGGATGATGCTGATCACCGGGATGCCGAGCGACGACTTCAGTTCCTGCACCGCGGACAACGAGCCCTGGCCGCGCTCCTGGCGGTCCAGCGAGATTGCGAGGCCGGCAACGTCGGCCCCGTTTGACGTAATAATGTCGTGGGCCTCGCGCACGGCCGTACCGGCCGTGATCACGTCGTCAACGATCAGCACGCGGCCGGTGGGCGCGGCGCCCACGATGCTGCCGCCCTCGCCGTGCGCCTTTTCTTCCTTGCGGTTGTAGCACCAGGGCACGTCGATGTCATGATGCTCCGCCAGCGCAGCGGCGGTCAGCGCGACGAGCGGGATGCCCTTGTAGGCAGGACCGAAAAGGACGTCGAACCCGACTTCCGACGCCGCGATCGCGGCGGCGTAGAAACGGCCGATTCGGGCGGCGGCGTAGCCGGTATTGAAAAGACCCGCATTGAAGAAATAAGGGCTGATCCGCCCTGACTTGAGGGTGAACTCCCCGAACCGCAGCACGCCGAGTTCCAGTGCCAGGTCGATAAATTCCTTCTTGTAGGCTCGCATTCGCTCCGTCCCGCATCGGGCTTCTGTATCATGGCCGGCTTCGGCCGCGGCGTCGCGGAGTATGCCACATCAATTCTGGCGAGAAAGGGAGGGACGGTTTGTTCCGTGTGATCAGCCTCAATGCAAACGGCATCCGCGCGGCCGCGCGCAAAGGATTTTTCGACTGGATGGCGGCCCAGGATGCCGACGTCGTCTGTATCCAGGAAACGAAGGCCCAGGTCCACCAGCTTACCGACGAGTGCTTTTCCCCGTCGGGTTATCACTGCTATTACGAGGACGCGGTAAAGAAAGGCTACAGCGGGGTCGCCATTTACAGCCGCCACGAGCCGAAGAAAGTGTTGCGCGGCTATGGCGACGACGAGTTCGATGCCGAGGGCCGTTACCTCGAGGTGCAGCTGGGGGGCATCAACGTCGTGTCGCTGTACCTGCCATCCGGGTCGTCGGGCGACGAACGCCAGCAGGCCAAGTACCGCTGCATGGATTCGTTCACGGAACACCTGCACAAGCTGCGCCGCAAGCGAAGCGAGACCGTCATCTGCGGCGACTGGAACATCGTTCACAAGGAAGAGGACATCAAGAACTGGAAGTCCAACCAGAAAAACTCCGGGTGCCTGCCCGAGGAACGCGCCTGGCTAGACAAGGTGTTTGGTGAGTATCGCTGGGTGGACGCTTTCCGGACCCTCGACCAGGAGCCGGAGCAGTACACCTGGTGGTCAAACCGGGGCCGCGCCTGGGACAAGAATGTCGGGTGGCGCATCGACTATCATGTCGTGACGCCGGGTCTGAAGGACCGGGTGCTGAGAACCGAGATCTACAAGGCGCAGCGTTTCTCCGATCACGCGCCGCTAATCATGGACTACGACTGGGACGATGTCGGCTGAGGAATCCATCGAGGGCCGCGGGGCGTCCCCGGGGTATCGCTATTACCTGCAGCAGCCGGTGATCGTGATGTTCCTGCTGGGATTCTCGGCGGGCCTGCCGTTTCTCCTC
>CBDUCE010000294.1:0-3066 GCA_965365575.1 uncultured Gammaproteobacteria bacterium | reverse complement strand
CCGAACGCCTCCACCGAGTGTACGGCAGACGAGCGCAAGGGCTTCTGGCAATGCAACAAGGTCGGCATGAAGAACGCCCCCTTTTTCGCGTCCGCGTCCAGGACTTCGAAGTCCTCGCGTCCGCCGTAGACGATCTCGGCCTCCGTCGCGAGGTCGCCGATGCGTGCGCGGACTTCGTCGCGCTGCCCGAGACTTGCGAGCGCGCCCATGCCGACTTCCTTGTTCGCCGGGTTACCGATGCTCACCTGCCCGAGCGCCGTCGACAGCGCATCCACCAGTTCGCCGGCAATCGAGGCGGGGGCGATGATGCGCCGTATCGCGGTGCATTTCTGCCCGGCCTTGCTCGTCATCTCCCGGACCACTTCTTTCGTATAGAGGTCGAACTCGGGCGTGCCCGGGACCGCGTCCGGGCCGAGTATCGAGGCATTGAGCGAATCGGTCTCGGCCGTGAAGGCAACGGACTCACTGATGACGCGGGGATGCTGCTGCAGTGTCTCGGCCGTGCTCTTGGAGCCCGTGAATGCGATCGTGTCCTGGCAGTTCAGGTGTTCGAAAAGGTCGCCGACGCCACCGCAGATCAGCTGCAGGCTTCCCGGCGGCAGTATCCCGGATTCGATGATGCGCCTGACCACGAGTTCGGTCAGGTAGGCCGTGCTCGATGCCGGCTTGACGATGGCGGGGACGCCCGCTGCCAGTGTTGGCGCGAGCTTCTCGAGCATGCCCCATACCGGGAAGTTGAACGCGTTGATGTGCACCGCGGCGCCGAGCTTCGGCGTATAGATGTGTTGCCCGACGAAGGTGCCGTTGCGCGACAGTTGCTCCGGCGGCCCGTCGAGGTAGACATGATCATTCGGCATTTCGCGCCGGGCCTTGCTTGAGAAGACGAACAGCGTGGAAATGCCGCCGTCGATGTCGATCCAGCTGTCTGCCCGCGTCGCGCCGGTTTCCGTCGAGAGCCCGTAGAACTCCTTCTTGTGTTCCATCAGGTACTGGGCGAGCGCCTTGAGCATGTCGCCGCGCTCATGGAAGGTCATTTTCCTGAGATGGGTGCCGCCGACGGTGCGCGCATGCTCGAGCATGCCGCGGAAATCGAGTCCGTCGCTGCTGATGCTCGCAATCGGTTGACCGGTGACCGCGCTGCTCAATGCCTTGCCGTCGCCGTCACCTTCGATCCAGCGGTCCTGCGCGAGATTACCGAGCTTCATCATTACGACTCCTGGGCGGCCGCACTGGCCGGTCCGGTGGGATACAAAACAAGAAGGGAATTGAATTATTCTGTATCAAATTGTACGGTCGTCAGACTCGAAAGCAAGTGCGCTCTGAGATGACGATTGATTCAGCCTGCAACCTGATCCTGGAAGAGTTCCGATCCCGGCCGACATTGCGTGCAGGCTCTCTCATCACCACCGTGTTCGGCGATTCGATCGCGCCGCGTGGCGGCACGGTCTGGCTCGGCAGCCTGATTCGCGCCATGACCGAATTCGGGATCAATGAAAGGCTCGTGAGGACGTCCGTGTTTCGGCTCGTGAAGGACGGCTGGTTGCAGTCTTCGCAGGTCGGCCGGCGATCCTTCTACAGTCTGACCAACGAAGGTCGCGAGAAGTTTCGCGCCGCCACGCATCGTATCTACGGCGAACCCGAAACAGACTGGGACGGACAATGGTGCCTGTTGTTGTTATCCAGCCTCGATGCGGCGGTGAAAGAAACGCTGCGCCGCGAGTGCGGCTGGCTCGGTTTTGGTGCGCTTTCTGCCAACATGCTGGCACATCCGGCGCCGGACGAATCGGACCTCGAGATAACGCTGCAACGGGCAGGAGCCGCGGACGAGGTGGTGATCCTGTCGGGACACACGGTGAGAAGCGATGCCTCGATGCGCAAGCTGGCGGCGGTGGCCTGGAATCTCGACGATATCGATAAGAGGTACGAGAACTTCGTGACGATGTTCCGGCCGCTGTTCAATGCCCTGAAAAAGACGCGTAAGGTCGACCCACGCACGGCTTTCGTGACACGAACGCTACTGATCCAGGAGTATCGCAAAGTGCTGCTTCGCGACCCGCAGCTGCCCCACGACCTGTTGCCGGCCGGCTGGCACGGCACGGCGGCTTACCAGCTTTGCCGGAACCTGTACCGGGGTCTTCACGAGGCGGCGGACGACTACCTCAGCGAGGTCATGGAAACGGCCGACGGGCCGCTGCCGCCGCCAGCGGGGAATTACCTGCAGCGGTTCGGCGGCCTCGCGGATACCAGACAGAGGAAAAGCGCCTGACATGGAAACGACCGCAATAGCAGAACGCTGCGCCGAGGCGATGTTCACGAACGACGCGGCCTCGCAGGCGCTCGGGATCCGAGTCGAGATTCCCCGGGCGGGCGAGGCGGTCGCTCACATGACCGTGAGGAAGGATATGGTCAACGGATTCGACGTCTGTCACGGCGGGCTGCTGTTCACCCTCGCCGACACGGCATTCGCATTCGCGTGCAACGCTTATGACGACCTGACGTTCGCGGCCGCCGCAAGCATCGATTTCCTGCGACCGGCGCGCCTAGGCGACCAGTTGCAGGCACTGGCCCGCGAAGACTACCGCGGCAGGAAGAGCGGGTTCTACACCGTCGACGTCCGCAACCAGGGCGGAGAGGTTGTCGCCGTGTTCCGCGGCCGCTCGGCGAGCCGCGGCGAAAGGCTGCTCGCCCCGGAGCAATAAAACTGATACAAACGGCGTTGAAAATTTTTAAAAAGCGTGACAGATTATCGGCCCCACTCGGCGGCCACCGCAGTAGCGGTCCTAGGACCGTGGCCGGTTTCTGCCCCGGGATCGCGCCTCGAGAGGCGCTCTTTCAGACTGTTCGAGGATGAATCGTGTACACACAAGGTCTTGACCAGAAGGACAAGGCGGCGGGAGCCCGCCAGGGCATGGAGACGCCCGAGCAGCTTGCGGCGTTCCAGGCGCGCATCGACGCCGAGGAGAAAATCGAGGCAAAAGACTGGATGCCCGAGGCCTACCGCCGCACGCTTGTCCGGCAGATATCCCAGCACGCGCACTCCGAGATCATCGGTATGCAGCCGGAAGG
>CBDUCE010000293.1:0-3068 GCA_965365575.1 uncultured Gammaproteobacteria bacterium | reverse complement strand
CTATTCCGTGACCGCGAACCGCTCGGTATCCGGATTCGGGATCTCCAGGCCCAACTCCTGGCGCACAACGGCATAAAGGCGTGAATCGCCGATCCCGGAGACGATTTCCGTGATCAGGTCCGTTTCGCAGGCAGCCCTGGCGCCCCCGTAATGTGGCGGGAGGACCAGTTCGTTGCGGCAGGCCTGCTGCGCCGTGCGTTCGATTCGCTGGAGGAGGGCTTCCAGCTTCTCCGGTGTTTCAAGCTCATGCGCCCGGTAGGAAAAACGGAGGTCGTCGGCCAGGGCGGACGAGAGGGTTGCCGCAGTTAATGCACAGGCAAGCAGTAGTCTGGATAACGTCATCGTGTGTGTCCGATAAGCGAATGTCGGCGACAGTGTGGTCGCGGTCTTGCAGCTGCGCCTGACCGATAGCGGAAATTTTTGCGACGATGTTCGATCGCTGGTAAATAACTGGCTTCATTATGATTTTCTTCTGGATCGACGGACTCGAAGAGGGTTTCGTCGCCTTTTCGTCAGGAAAATTTGGTAACGTCATCCCAAGCTCCGCCGGGTCGCGGTGGACGTTATGCACGGTGTCGGTGTCCTTATGCCGGATGAGTCGAAAGGTCCACCAGGGCCATTCAAGGTAGGCAGCGTTCGGGTATATCCGGCACGGAACCTGTTTGCCGGCGATTCGGACGAGGTGCGCGTCGAGCCGCGCGTGATGGACCTCCTGTGCGCGCTCGCGTCGAGCCCGTCCGGGATGATGTCGAGGGACGAACTGATCGACAGCCTGTGGGCGTCGGAGTTTGGCGCCGACGAGGCGCTGACGCGGGCCGTTTCCCGGTTGCGCCGTGCATTGCGGGAGGCCGGCGGCGCCGATGACGACATCGAGACCGTGCCGAAGCGCGGTTACCGGCTGGTGGCCGCTGTTTCGCCGATTAACGAGGACGATGCCGGGACCGGCGCGGGTCTGTCGACGCGAGAGCCGGGCAGGCACACGAGGTTGATCGTCGTGGCGGCGGTGATCATTGCCGTGATCGCCGTGGGATTCGCGATGCGCGGTTCGTTTGTGAACGGCCCAACCGGCGCCAATGACCGGGAAGAGATCGTCCTGGCAGTTCTGCCGTTCGATAGTCAGAGCGCGAACGCGACCGACAACCACATTGCCGCCGCACTTGCGGATGAGATCCAGTTTTCCCTGGCCAAAAACAATTCGGTGTCGGTCATCGCCGGCGGCTCCGCTTTCCGGTTCCGTGATCAGAAGCAGGACCTCAAGGCCGTCGCTGCAGCGCTTCAAGCGACGCACATTGTGGACGGTGCGCTGCGGCGGAGCGAAGAAAAAATCCGCGTGAGCGTCAATCTGATTGAAGCGACGAGCGAGCAGATCATCTGGTCCACGATTGTCGAGCATGCGGACGAGGACATTTTCGCGATCCGCGACGAGGTTGCGATGGCGATCCTTGCCGAGCTGGGAAGAGATAACTCGCACGAGTGCAAACGCGGTGCGGGACAATCCCACGTCCCTGACCCGCAAGCCTATGCAACCTATCTGCAGGGGCGGGCGCTGTACCGTGACGGAACGAGTGCCAACCTGGAGCGTGCCATTAACTATCTCGACAATGCGACGAAGACCGACCCGCTCTTCGTCGACGCCTGGGCAACTCTTGCCATGGCCGAGCTCAACAAGGTCCAGTACGACTACCTGGACCCGCTCGAGCCCGTGCCGGCCGCCCGCCGAGCAGCAAAGCGCGCCCTGGAGCTCAGTCCGTGCTCGATCGATGCGAGACTGGCCATGGCAATTGCCGACTGGCGGGAGCGATCAAAGCCGGTTGCCGAGAGCGTCGCCGAGTTCAAAGGTATCCTGGCCGACGCGCCGAACAGCCCGACCGTGCTTGCCCGCATGGGCATGCTCTACCACGAGGTAGGGCAGCTGGATGATGCCGTGCGCATGTTTGCGAAGGGTTACCGGCTCGATCCCCTGTCGGCCAATACGGCAGCTTTCTATGTATGGATGTTGCACATGGCCGGTAGACGGGACCAGGCGCTGGCGCTTGCGTCGGCGAACCAGGACCGATGGCCATGGGTGAAGAACATGTACGAGGTGCAGGAGCTTCCCAGGCTGCTGGCGGAGGGGCACTATGACGCGGCTAGAGAATGGCTCCACGAATTCGCCCGCCGGGAGGGGCCGCGACCGACGCAGATCTTCGAAACACGATCGCTGATCGCCGAATTCATCGATGCGGCCGAGAGCGGCAGTGACATCGAGTACCGGGACGTGCTGGCCCGAATGCTGGCGGCCGCGGCCGAGAACCGGCTCACCTACAATTACCTGTTCGAGCTGTTGGCCGTCGCCGGGTTTCACGACGATGCGATGCAGCTCGCGAGAGAGCGAATTGCTGCCGACGACTTCTGGTTCCGAGGCACTTTTTTCCGCCCGGCACTCACGGAATTCCGCAGCGACCCGGCGGTCTTCGAGCTGTTTGAAATGAACGGGCTACTGGAGTACTGGCTAACGACCGACGAATGGCCGGACTTCTGTGAAGACCCGGGTCTGCCTTACGACTGCCGCAGCGTTGCGGTGGATCGCCATGTCCACTGAGATTCTGCGTGTCGGCGGTTCATCCGAGGCTCGCAGAGCCGATAGACCCCCTGGCCACCAAGAAAAGGCCCCTTTGCCGGGGGCCTTTTAGGCTTGATACGAGGCTAATCAACCTGCCCGATTCGTGGCAGCAACTAGAGCGTGTCTCTCGCCCTTTGCCGAATGTAGTGCTGCAGCGATTCGAGCTGCGCATCGGTGATTCCCGGGGTGGCGGGCATTCCACCCGCGACCAGGGCGCCGTCACGAACGACGGCGGCAAAGCCCTTCGAATCCAAAGGTATCGGTGATGCTCTAAGGTCGGGCGCCATGCCAGCGGCAATGGCGTTGAGTCCGTGGCAGCCGAGACAGGCGCCGAATTCAGCCGCACCCTGTTCCGCAAGCGTCGGGTCGATCTCGAACTCCGGCGCCTCGATCGGCTGCGGGAAATGCGGCGGTGGCTGTGCGGGCATATCGGCCTTGCCGTCGAGCGAGAAGGTCACCAACCGGC
>CBDUCE010000292.1:0-3087 GCA_965365575.1 uncultured Gammaproteobacteria bacterium | reverse complement strand
CCGTGCCGGGCATACCACCGGTCGATCTTACGCTCTCCGTCATCGAGATAACCAGCCAGGTCATCCAGAAGATCGCAGGCCAGCAACGCGAACACCGGTTGCAGGCGCTCGCCGTCGTGCGCGGCGGCAATCGGCGAGCCGGATGATGCCGCGGCCGCATACAGCCGTGCAACGAGTTCGCCGTCGATCAGCGGCGAGTCGCAGGGCACCACGGCTATATACGGTGTCCGCGCCGCCTGCATGGCACTGGCCATGCCCGCCAGCGGGCCCCGGTAATCACTGTCGCCATCGTCGATCACCGGGCAGGCGAACTCGCTGTAGCGGTCGTGGTTGCGATTGGCGTTGATCAGCACGTCCGATACCTGCGGGCGCAACGCGTCGATGACCCAGGCGATCATGGGCCGACCGTTGATCGGGACGAGCCCCTTGTCCACGCCGCCCATGCGCGTTGCCCTGCCGCCGGCCAGGATGACACCGGTGACCTGGTCGCGCACCGTGACGCCAGCATTGCTCAAACTAATTCTCCTCCGCGCCGCTGTCTGCGCCAATGGCGTCCGGGAAGAACAGCTGCTGGCCGTCCACCCGGAAAGCGGCGATCGCCTTTTGTCCACGCGCCGAAGTCAGCCAGTCCACGAATGTCTGCGCCTCGCTGGCGCGCACGTGCGGGTGCCGTTCCGGGTTGACGACGATGGCGGCGTACGGGTTGTGCAGCCGCGGGTCGCCCTCGACGAGGATCTCCAGCTCGCCCTTGTTGCCGAAACTCACCCAGCTCGCACGGTCGGTCAGCGTGTAACCCGGCATCGCGCTCGCTGCATTGAGCGTTGCGCCCATGCCCGACCCGGACTCCCGGTACCAGCCACCGCTGGCGGGACGCGGGTCGAACGCCGCCGCTCCCCAGAGTTCCAGTTCCTTCTTGTGCGTACCGCTATCGTCGCCGCGGGACACGAACACCTGTTCGCCCTCGCCTATGCGGCGCAGCGCCGCCGCGATATCGCTGATGCCGCGGACCCCGGCGGGATCGTCCCCGGGACCGACGAGCACGAAGTCGTTGTGCATGACGGGGCGGCGAGCGAGGCCGAAGCCGTCGGCCACGAACTTGCGCTCCGACGCCGGATGATGGACCAGCAGCACGTCGGCGTCGCCGTTAGTCGCAATCCGGATCGCCTGCCCGGTGCCGACGGCAACCACGTGCACCTCCACGCCGGTGTCGGCGGTGAATTTCGGCAGCAGGTACTCGAACAGTCCGGAGTTCTGGGTCGACGTGGTCGACGCAACCGTGATCGCCTGCGTCTCACCGTGTGCGGCGCCTGTGGCGAGCACGATGCCGGCGACGAACATGGCGAGCTGCCTGGCGGCTCGCCGCAGTTGTGACTTTGCTGCATTGACAGCAAACGATGCGTCGATCATTGCGTTCTCCACTCCTGTTTACCGATCACCCTGGTCGGGCAGCTCCCCTGCAAGGAAGCGGGCCGCGGCCGGATCTTTCGGCGATGCAAAAAACTCCGCGGCCGGCGCATGCTCGAGCAGACGCCCGTCATTGAGGAACATGACGTCCGCGGCGAGGCGCCTCGCCTGCGCAATATCGTGGGTGGACATCAATATCTTGGTGCCCGCGGCGCCGATCGCGCCGATCAGTTCCTCGACGCCCCGAACCGCTGCCGGGTCGAGGTTCGCAGTGGGTTCGTCCAGCAACAGGACAGCCGGCTTCAGAACGAAGGCCCGGGCTATCGCCAGCCTCTGCTGCTGCCCGCCCGACAACGTACGCGCCGCGCGCGACCCGAGGTCTGCCAGGCCGGCCTGCGCGAGCGCGGCGTCCACGAGCGCCGGCCGCTCGGCCTTCGGGACGCCCTTGACCCGCAGCACGTGGAGGAGGTTGCCGGTCACCGTGCGACGCAGCAGTACCGGGTGCTGCGACGCCATCGCCTGCTGCTCACGCGCCCGCTCAACGGACTGCTCTCCCCAGCGAATCTCTCCGCCGGTCGGCTTCAGCAGGCCGTGACACAGCCGCAGCATCACGCTCTTGCCCGCGCCGTTGGGCCCGAGTATGACGGTCCGGCCGGAAGACCCGATCCAGAACGACACATCCTCGATAATCTTGCGGCCGTTGATTCCGAACTGCAGCCCGCGCGCAACCAGCGGCAGCAGCGGATGATCGTCGCTGCTGTCCCGGCGGACCTCGCGCTGCTCGTCCTTCCTGTGCGCTTCGTCAACCATAGCGCCGCCTCGCCGCATCGGAGATCACCAGCGCCGTCGCGTTTACACCGAGCGCCAGCGTCACGAGTATCAGGCCGAGGCCGAGCGCCAGGGCGAGATTGCCCTTGCTGGTCTCCAGGGCGATCGTGGTCGTCATCACGCGCGTGGCGTGCTGGATGTTACCGCCGACGATGATGACCGCGCCGACCTCGGCGATTGCGCGGCCGAAGCCCGCCATGATCGCCGTCAGCAAGCGAAAACGCCCATCCCACAGCAACGTCGCCACGCTTTGCATCGGCGTGCAGCCGAGCGAGCGGAGATGTTCGTCGTATTCCTCGTGCAAATCGGCAATCGTCTGCCGCGACAGTGCCGCGATAATCGGCAGTACGATGATGCTCTGGGCAACGATCATCGCGGTTGGCGTAAACAGCAGGCCCATGGGCCCCAGCGGGCCGGCGCGGGACAACAGCAGGTACACGAGGAGCCCGACGACGACGGGCGGCAGACCCATCAGCGCATTGAGCAGGATCACGACGCCGCGACGGCCGGGGAAGCTCTGCAACGCGATGAGGGCGCCAAGCGGCAGCGCGATGACCGAAGCGATCGCGACGGCGCTCAGGCTGACCTGCAGGGAGAGCAGCACGATCTCCACCAGGTCCGCCTCGAGCGTCACGATCATCGACAACGCAGCGCCAATGGCGGACGAAAACTCGTTCATCCTCTGAAACCGGGCACGTTCTTGTGACTATCCTCTCAAACCATTCATCCGCAGCTGCACCAATCCGGCTGGAGTGCGCGCCGAGGGATAACCCGCATTCTTCCAGATGCCCCGGCGTGGCGCCAGCAACAAATAGTCGCATGGTCACTGTACCCTTGCGTCATTTTGTCCCACAT
>CBDUCE010000291.1:0-3095 GCA_965365575.1 uncultured Gammaproteobacteria bacterium | reverse complement strand
GTCCAGAACGCGGCCGATATTGCCGACCGCGGCGAACGGCAGGGTTTCGGCCGCGCCGGCGGCCACCTTGCTGACGGTGGGCCCGAGTCCGGCAGCGCCGTGGCGTGGTGCTATGACGGCGTCAACGCCCGCGGCATCCGCCGTTCGCAGGCAGGCGCCCAGGTTGTGCGGGTCCTGGATGCCGTCAAGCACCAGCAACAATAGCGGCCGGCCACCCTCGGCAAGCCTTGCTTCCACCAGCGAGCGCAAGCCCGCCTCGTCAAGCTGGCTGCTGCGGCGCACCTCGGCGACGACGCCCTGGTGGCGAACCTCGCCGCTCATCTGCTTCAGGCGCGCCCGGTTCGCTTCCTGGACCTCGATGCCTTTATCTCGCGCCAGCGCAACCAGCGCTTCGACGCGTGGATTCGCACTGCGGTATTCGACGCAGACCCGCCGTACCGTGGCGGCGTCGCCTGCCAAAAGCTGCTCGACCGCGCGGAGGCCGGTAACGTAGCTCGATTTGCTCACCGCCGGCGTCCGCGGCGCCGCGTCTCCGGCTGATCCTCAACCGGCCGAAAGTCGATACGCCGGGTATCCATGTCCACACGTTGCACCTGCACGTGCATCGGCTCACCGAGGCTGAAACGCCGCCCGGTGCGCTCGCCAACCAGCTGCTGAACGCTCGCGTCGAACTTGTAGTAGTCGTTCTGCAGGCTGGTCACGTGCACGAGCCCGTCGATCTGCAGTTCCGGGATCTGCACGAACAGGCCGAAGTTGGTCACACCCGTGATAACGCCCGGGTAGTCCTCGCCTACGCGATCGAGCATGTACTGGCACTTGAGCCAGGCCTCGACCTCACGCGTCGCGTCCTCGGCGCGCCGCTCGTGCGCGGAGGTGATCGCGCCGAGCCGCTCCATCTTGCCCTTGTCGTACGGGAATGCGCCCGGTTTTCCGCCGCGAATAATGTGGCGTATCGCGCGATGCACGAGCAGGTCCGGGTAGCGCCGGATCGGCGACGTGAAATGCGCGTAGGCATCGAGCGCCAGGCCGAAATGGCCGATGTTGTTTGGCGTATATTCCGCGTGTGTCAGCGAGCGCAGCATCGCCATCGAGATGGCGGCGCTGTCGGCCCGGCCCGCGACCTGCTCCAGCAGCTTGTTGAACTGCATGGGTTCGACGTGCTCGGAGTGCGGCACCTTCAGGCCGAGCGAGACGAGGTACTGGCGCAGCTCGTCGAAGCGCTCGGGATCCGGCCGTGCGTGAACCCGGTAAAGCGAGGCTATCCGGTGCTTGCGCAGGAACTTCGCGGCCTGCACGTTGGCCGCGATCATGCATTCCTCGATCAGCCGGTGCGCGTCGTTGCGGGGTGCCGTCACGATTCGGGCTATTTCGCCGTCCTCGTTGAGCTCGAACTTCGTCATCGGCAGGTCCAGCTCGATGGCGCCCCGTCGGGAGCGATTCAGCGCGAAGGCCTTGTAAAGGTCCTGCAGGTCCTTCAGGCGCTTGTGCAGGCCGCTTGGTACCGAACGGGTCGATTTGCCCGTCAGGAAATCGTTGACCTGCCCATAGGTCAGCCGCGCCTTCGAGCGCATGATGCCCTCCACGAAGGTCGACTTCGAGACCTTGCCGGTCTTGCCGATGCGCATGTCGCACACCAGGCACAGCCGGTCCACCTTCGGATTCAGCGAGCACAGGCCGTTCGACAGTTCTTCGGGCAGCATCGGGACAACCCGGTCCGGGAAATACACCGACGTACCGCGGACCGTCGCCTGCTTGTCGAGTGGCGAATCGATCTCGACGTAATGCGCCACGTCGGCAATCGCGACCAGCAACCGCCAGCCCTCGCCGGATCGCTCGCAGTAGACGGCGTCGTCGAAATCCCTGGCATCGGCGCCGTCGATCGTTACCAGGTCGACGTCGCGCAGGTCCACGCGGCCTTTCTTCGCGGTTGTCGGCACGGTGCTGCCGAATTTCGTCACCTGCTTGCGTACCGCACCGGGCCACTCCGTCGGGATGCCGTTGGAATGTATGGCGATATCCGTTGCGATGCCTTTCTGATCCGGTGCACCGATGACCTTGATGATACGCCCGGTCGCCTGCTCGATATGAGTCGGGTAATCGAGAATCTCGGCGACGACCATCTGGCCGTGTTTCGCACCGCCATTTTCGCCCTTGGCAATCAGCACCCGGTGCGCGATTTTCGGGTTGTCCGGTATCACGAGCCCGATGCCGCGCTCCCGGATGAACTGACCGGCGACTTCGCGTGCCGCGCGCTCGAGTACCTCGACGAGTTTGCCTTCCGGCTTACCGCGACGATCCTGGCCGACGACCCTGATCACGACCCGATCGCCGTGGAACAGTGATCGCATCTCGCGCGCCGAGAGATAGACGTCGTCGTCCTCACCGTCGTCGCGCACGACGAAACCGAAGCCGTCCGGATGGCCGCTGACGGTACCGGTGACGAGGTCCAGTTTGGCCGTCAGGCAATACTCTCTGCGGCGGTTTTCGATAATCTGGCCGGCCCGGTGCATGGTCTCGAGGCGCTCCTCGAGCAGCGTCCGCATGCGTTCGCCCTTGAGGCTAAAACCATCTATAATTTCTTTTACTTTCAGTGGTCTGCCAGCCTTTTCAAGAAACTGTATAAGCTCGTTTCGGCTGGGTATCGGGTGCTTGTAGGTCTTTTTCTTTGACCTGGAAGGTTTCCTGGTTTTTCTCGACGGCAAGTGCTCGGACTCCGGGGATCGTTTTCAATTGACAGGCTGCGACTGCTTTGAGTACAGTGCGCCACCCTGCCCACCGCGCAATTGTACGCGGTAATGCATGGCCCAGGTGGCGGAATTGGTAGACGCGCTAGCTTCAGGTGCTAGTGGGGGTAACCCCGTGGAGGTTCAAGTCCTCTCCTGGGCACCAAACGCGTAAAGACCCCCGTTGGGGGTCTTTGCGTTTGGGGGAGCCAGAGAGGGCTTCCTCCATGGTGCCACCAACGCGTTCAGCAGCACCCCCGATCGAACGTCACTTCCGTTTTTCTCCAGGGCTACCCGGCACTGAACGGCAATGTCCTGGTACAGCCGCAACGAGCACTTCCTCGCCTGGTTCAAGTCCTCTCCTGGGCACCA
>CBDUCE010000290.1:0-3103 GCA_965365575.1 uncultured Gammaproteobacteria bacterium | reverse complement strand
TCGTCGTAGGTCTGCTTGATGCACATCTTGATGCGCAGGTCGTTACCGCCGTCGAGGCCCCAGGCGCTGGCATGACAGACGACATCGCGGTCCGCGGGCTTGGTGAACATGGAGCGCTCCCAGAACGTGTCCGGCAACCGGTGCATGCCCAGCGATGCGTAGAAATTCTCGGCCGACCGCGTCATCTCCTGCGGCGAGTAGTCCTTCTTTTTCAGCGTTGCGTCGACGTCGAAATCGGCGGCGCCGGGATAGGGTTCCATGATGTCGTAGAGAAAGTCCCATGTCTGGGCCCACATGTTGCCGAGCAGGTGCGCGGGAATCGGCTGATCCTGCGGCACCTTGTCCTCGCCGTAGTAATCGCCCAACCTCGCGCGCACGTGGCAGTGCAGCTCGTCGTAAAGCGGCTTCACCTGCTCCCAGAGGCGAGTGGTCTCGGCCTCGAATGCGTCCGGGCTCATGTCGTAGTTCCTGCGCCACATTTCGCCGAGGTCGCCGTAGCCGAGTTCCCGGGCGCCTTCGTTCGCGAGCTCGACGTAGCGCTCGTACATGTTGCGCATCGGTGGCGAGATCGTTCTCCAGCCCTGCCAGGCGTCGAGCAGTTCGTCGTAATCGCGGCTCGTCTGCATCAGCGCCTCGAGTTCGGGACCGCTACGGCAGTCGTTGCCGTTGCGGCAATACTTGCCGGCGCCATAAAGCCCCTTCATCTCGGTCGCGATCTGCGTGAGTTCGCGGCGTTTCTCCGGGTCGGACGGCGACGGCAGCGATGTGCCCAGCTTCAACAGGTCGAGGGCCCTGCGGGTGTCGGGGGCAAGCTCCTGGCCGTCGTACTGCAATGCCTGCTGCACCGTGCTGCTGTGCCACTCCGCATACCGTTCACGGGCGCGTGACTGCAACAACGCGGTATCGGGCGTGATGTAGGTTGCGCGCACCCAGGCCGCCGCGCCAGATTCCCGGCGCAGCTCTTCGAGCTCCGCATTGGCCCGTGCGACGAACTCGTCGGCGGTCTCCGCGGGTTCTGAGTTCGCGGGGACGGGCGACGGTGACCCTTTATCCGGACCGCCGCACGCAACGAGTGACAGTGCGACGGCAATAATCGACAAGTAATTCTTCAAGACATCACCTTCGGATAATTTGCGGCGGGCGTTCAGCCCGTCGCGGGTTACAGACGAATCAGTTGAACAGAACTTCGGGCCCGTGCGCGCTCCCCTGCTGACACCTTCACTTGATTCCGTGCGTCAGGCGGTTAATGAGCGACGAAAACAGGACGAACACGAAGCCGGCGCCGATCACGATGCTTGCGACGACCGTGAAGAGTTCCTGCGGCGGCAGACTCTCGATGCGGCTCGCAATCAACCCGGCGTCTATTTTGCCTTGGGCGTCGCCTATGATCCAGGTTCCTTTCATCTGGCCGACGAGCCGATGCGGTGACAGCTTGGTCACACTGCTGAGACCCACCGGGCTGAGAGCCAGCTCGCCCACCGTGTGAAAGAAGTAGGTAACGACGAGCCAGGTCATTCCCACACCGATCGTCGGATCGGTTGCGGCATTTTCGGGCACGTATATCGAGCCCCAGGCGAGAACCAGGAAGCCGACACCGAGCAACACCAGACCCATGCCGAACTTGAGCGGGATGGACGGGTTGCGCGCGCCCAGCTTCACCCACAGCAGGCCGATAACGGGTGCGAGGAGAATGATGAAGATCGGATTCACGGACTGCAGCCAGGTCGTCGGGACCTCCCAGCCGAACAGCGAGCGGTCGGTAAAGTCCCGCGCGAAGATGTTCATCGACGACCCTGCCTGTTCGAAGCCGGACCAGAATACCGCGGCACCCAAAAACAGCAGGAATATCACGAAGACGCGCTGCCGCTCCACGTTGTCCTGGCAGCCGATCGCGATAATCGCAGCGAAATACAGAACCGCGACGACGACGATAATGGCGCCGGTCATCTGGGCAAAGCCGACAACCGTGAGATTGATCGCGCCCGACGTGGTCAGAAAATACAGGGCGGCTACGGCGGCGGCGGCAGCGATGATGCCGATGCCGAGTTGACGGCGTGCCACGGCAACGCGTGCCGGTTGGGCAGATTCACCGGTCAGCTCGCCCGCGCCTCGCAGGTAATGCTGGCCGAGTTTGTACTGGATAAGGCCGAGGGTCATACCGACGCCCGCCAGGCTGAAGCCCAGGTTCCAGTCGACGCGCTCGGCGAACCAGCCGCAGATCAGGGGTCCGATGAACGCGCCGATATTGATGCCCATATAGAAAATGGAAAACCCGGCGTCACGACGCTCGGGCGAATCGTTGGTGTAGAGGTCGCCGACGATGGCACTGACGTTGGGCTTCAGCAGGCCGGTACCGAGGACGACCAGGATGAGGCCCAGGTAGAACGACCATAGCTCCGACCCGGGTACGAACATGGGCAGGCCCAGCGCGTAGTAGCCGGCAGCAATGATTACGCCGCCGACGAACACGGACCGGCGCTGTCCGATTACCCGGTCGGCGATCCAGCCACCCGGTAGTGCGAGCGCGTAGACGCCGAACGTGAACAGGCCGTAGATCGCGCCACTGATCTCTGCGTTCATGCCGAGGCCGCCCCGGGCCGAGTCGGTCATGTACAGAATCAGGAGTGCGCGCATGCCATAGTAGCCGAAGCGCTCCCACAGCTCGGTAAAGAAAAGGGTCATTAGACCCCGCGGATGGCCGAATACCTCGTCCCCGTGCGATGTTGTCATACGACTCTTGCCCCTGGATCCGCCCTCTGCCGGGCAGCATTACTTGTTATTGGATCGGCGCCGCGCGCGTGCAACCTTGTGAGCTGACGGGCTAGGCACGTTACACAAATCGGTCTCCCAATGCCAATGGCCTGTTTGACCGCCCCAGCCGCTGCGGGTTTCAGTCAAAGATCAGTGTCTTGGCGTCCGAAGTCCGGCCCCGTCAGTTGTCGGCGGCAACGGCCTCGTCGCCACTCTGCGCGCGCTTGCGTGCGAACACCCGGGACATGATGATGCCGAGTTCGTAGAGCAGGTAGACCGGCACCGCCAGCAGGGTCTGGCTGATCACGTCCGGCGGCGTCAGGAACATGCCGACGATGAAGGCCATGAGGAA
>CBDUCE010000289.1:0-3121 GCA_965365575.1 uncultured Gammaproteobacteria bacterium | reverse complement strand
AGCCGTCGCCCATGTTCACGCCGCGGCCGGGCAGGTTGAGGTTGTGCATGCTGCCATAATGCTCGTCGCTCGCTGCGAGCGCCCGGCCGCCGTTCTTCAGCGCGAACAGGTCGATGACGCCACCGATCTCGGTATCCGCGCGCACCTCGCCGTAGATGCGCAACCGCGCGATGCCGCCATCGGGGTAGATGTTCAGCCGCAGGTGAGTCCAGGTATTGCCGTCCTCCACCGCGACGAAATGATGCTGGTCACCAACGAGGTCGGTCCGCGGAACGATCGCAGTCCAGCCCGCGTCCGGCACGTCATCATCGCTGACACAGGCATCGATCGAGGCCTGCGGCGGAAAATTGCCCGTGAAAAAACTCGTGTCGATGTCGACGCCGTGAATAACGCCCGCCACGCCCAGGCGAATAATGCAGAAATCGTGACCGGGCGTGCGGCGGCGGCGGCTTTCCCAGCCGTCCATCCACTTGCCGTGGTCGTCGTACTTGTCTTCGATGAACACGGGGTCGGTGGGCTGGATCAGGCGCTCCTTGGCGGCGAAGAACTCGTCGCTCGCAAAGGTCACGCGTGTACCGAGTCGCGGCTGCTCGAGACGGATCCACGTCCGGAACGGGTTATCGGATACCGGCATCAATTCGCTCCAAGGGCAACCAGCCGCATGCGTGCAATCTTGTGAATCTCGAGCAGGGCATTTTCGAATTCTTCATCGTAATCATTCTCTAGCCGCGACTCGAATGCGGAAAGAATCTGCGCACGACTGCAGTTCCGGACCGCCATGACGAACGGGAAACCAAACTTTCTGCGATAGGCGCTGTTCAGTGCCTGGAAACGCTCGTACTCGTCCCGAGTACACTGGTCCAGGCCTGCGCTGGCCTGCTCGCTCTTCGAATCGTCGGTCAATTCGTCCGCGATTGCCGCCTTCCCGGCCAGGTCCGGGTGGGCCCGGATCAGCGCAAGCTGCCGCTCGCGCGACGCGTTATCCACGCAATCCACCATGACCCTGGCGATGACATCGATATCCGCGCTGCCGTCGATGAGCGGCGCTGCTTTTTCCGCGACCCAGGGCGAATTCTCGTAGATGCCGCCGTAACGCCTTACGAATTCGAGTTCTTTCATGCTAAGCCTCTTCCGCCGGGAAATGCTCGATCCAGTGCCGCGCAATATCGACGCGCCGGCACACCCATACGTCGTCGAACGAATTCACGTAGTCGAGAAACCGCGCCAGCGCGGCCGCGCGGCCCGGCCGGCCTGCAAGCCGGCAATGCAGCCCGACCGACATCATCCGGCCGCCCTCGGCATGCAGCAGGTCGAAGCTATCCTTCAGGTAGTCGAAGAACTGCTGTCCCGAATTGAAACCCTGTGCCGTTGCAAAGCGCATGTCGTTGGCGTCGAGCGTGTAGGGCACCATCAGTTGCGCTGTGCCCTGCGAGCGGTCCCAGTAGGGCAGGTCGTCCGCATAGGAATCCGCGTTGTAGAGGAAGCCGCCCTCCTCCGCGACGAGCCGGTGCGTATTCGGGCTGCAACGGCCCAGGTACCAGCCGTACGGCCTCTCGCCCGTCACCCGCGTGTGGATGTCGATCGCTTTCTCGAGGTGCCGTTGCTCGATCGCCGCGTCGACGGCCTGGTAGTCGATCCACCGGTAACCGTGACTCGCGATCTCCCAGCCAGCCTCCTGCATCGCAGCCACGGCTTCCGGGTTACGCTGCAGCGCCATCGCCACCCCGAACACGGTGACCGCGAGCCCGCGTTTCGTGAACAGCCGATGCAGCCGCCAGAACCCCGCACGCGCTCCGTACTCGTAAAGCGACTCCATGTTCATGTGGCGCTGCCCCGGGAAGGCGACGGCCCCCACGATCTCGGAGAGGAATGCCTCCGAAGCAGCGTCGCCGTGCAACACGCAGTTCTCCGCGCCTTCCTCGTAATTGATGACGAACTGCACGGCAACGCGCGCGCGGTCCGGCCAATCCGGGTCGGGCGGCTGACCGCCGTAACCCCGAAGGTCGCGCGGATAGTGCCTGTCGCTCATTGATCCGCCCCGGCGCCCGCGCGATACCAGCGATCGATCAGCGCCCGTTCCTCTTCGGTGATGCTGGTCAGGTTGCCGATCGGCATGACACGCGTGACGACCGTCTGGTGATGAATGCGCAGAGCCTCGGCCACGATCTGCCGGTCCGTTTCGAGCACCACGCCGGCCGGCGCCGCCTGGAAACCGGGGTGCGCGGGCGACGCAGCATGACAGCTGGTGCAGCGCTCGTGCACGACCGTGCGGACGGCATCGAAATCCACGCTGCCCGAACTCGCCGCCGTGTCACGCGGCGCGATTGCGACGGCAACGATCAACAGCAGCACCACGGCGCCGACGATGGGGAGCGGTGACGCCCGGCCGGAGTGTCTCGCCACGAAATACACGCGCACCAGCGCCCCGGCAAGGGAGATCGCGATGAGAATCGCCCAGTTGAATTCGTGGTTATAGGTCATTGCGAAGTGGTTGCTGATCATCGTGAACAGCACGGGCAGCGTGAAATACGTGTTGTGCACGGAGCGCTGCTTGCCACGGATGCCCGGCAGCGGATCGGGCGCTTCACCGCGCGCGGCCGCAGCGACCATCAGCCGCTGTCCCGGGATGATCACGAAGAACACGTTTGCCACCATGATCGTGCCGAGCACCGCCCCGAAATGAATGTAGGCGCCGCGTCCGCCGAACACCTGGCACAGCCCCCACGCCAGCAACGCAGCCAGCACCAGCAGGATGCCCGCAAACAGTGGCCCGTTCCCGGCGAGCGGCGATTTGCACAGGCTGTCGTAGACGAGCCAGCCCGCAACAACGAATGCGAGCGCAATGCCGCTGGCCGTCAACGGCCCCAGGCTCAGAACCGCGGGATCGATCAGGTACACCTCGGCGCCGAGCCAGTACACGAGCACCAGCAGGAACATGCCTGACAGCCACGTCGTGTAGGCCTCCCACTTGAACCAGTGCAGGGTCTCCGGCAACGCCGGCGGCGCAACTTTGTATTTCTGTGCGTGGTAGAAGCCGCCGCCATGCACGGACCAGAGTTCGCCGCCCACGCCCTTGTCGCAATCGGCGTCCGCCTGCGGCGGCTGCAGGTGATTGTCCAGC
>CBDUCE010000288.1:0-3132 GCA_965365575.1 uncultured Gammaproteobacteria bacterium | reverse complement strand
GAACGAGACGCCGCTATCGGTCTTTCAGACTGATGCCTGAGTGGAACTGGGAGTAATTGGAATGATGCTCAAACTGAAACCGACGATCGGCTACCGACGTTTGACCTTACAAACGGCCGTGCTGGTACAGGCATTGCTCGTGATGTTTGCGGGTACTTCTGCAAGCGCGCAGGAAGGCAACCGTCTGCAGGACATTCAGGTACAAAGTCTGTCCGGACAGCGTATCGAACTCAAGCTCATCATGACGGAGAGGGCGCCGGAGCCGCTGGCGTTCACGATCGAGAATCCTGCGCGAATTGCGCTGGATCTGCCGGGCACGACGCTCGGTCTGAGTCAGCGTCGCCGCGACGTCAACCAGGGTCCGCTCGACACGATCCTGACCGCGGAGGCCAACGGCCGCACGCGTGTCGTCCTGAATCTCGACCTGATGGTCCCCTACGAGACCAAGGTGAGCGGTAACACGGTTATCGTTACGCTCGGCGACGGTGACGATTACGATGCTGGTTCCACCCAGTTCGCCAGCAGTCCGTCGTCCACGCCCAGCGCACCGTCTTACGCCGCCGCTGGCGCGCGCTCCATTACCAACGTCGACTTCCGCCGCACCCGCGACGGCGGTGGCCGTGTAATCGTGAGCCTCACCGACCCCGGCACGCCGGTGGATATTCGCCAGGAGGGCGCGCGTGTCGTTGCCATCTTCAAGGACACCGCGCTGCCCGCGGAACTGATGCGCCGTCTCGACGTGATGGACTTCGCTACGCCGGTCTCGACCGTCGATACGCTGAAGACCAATCTCGACACCCGTATCGTGATCTCCGCCGAAGGCAAATACGATCAGCTTGCATACCAGTCGGACAACGAGTTCTCTATCGAAATCAACCCGGTTTCGGACCAGATCGAGGAAGCCTCGAGCCTGTACTCGGAGTCCAAGGAATACGAAGGTCAGCGCCTGACGCTCAACTTCCAGGACATCGAGACGCGCGCAGTCTTGCAGCTGCTGGCGGAAACTTCCGGCAGGAACATCGTCGTTTCCGACACGGTTCAGGGCAATGTAACCCTGCGTCTGCGTAACGTTCCCTGGGACCAGGCCCTCGACATCGTGATGACCACGAAGGGCCTCGACATGCGCCAGAACGGCAACGTCATCATTGTCGCGCCGGCGGAGGAAATCGCGGCGCGCGAGACCGCAGACCTCGAGGCCAGGAACGCGATCAGCGAACTCGAACCCATGTACTCCGAGTTCCTGCAGGTCAACTACGCCAAGGCTGCCGATCTTGCCGCACTGATTGGCGCGGAAGCCGGTGGTGGGATGCTGTCCGAACGGGGCAGTATCGCGACAGACGACCGCACCAATACCTTGCTCGTACAGGATACGGCGGACCGACTGGAGGATATCCGGCGCATGGTCCGGGCGCTCGACGTGCCCATCAAGCAGGTTCTGATCGAGTCGCGAATCGTGGTCGTCAACGACGACTTCAGCCGCGATCTGGGTGTGCGTCTGGGCGTTACGGCTTATCGCGAGAACGGCACCGACGGCGCCGCGGTGATCTCGGGCACGGGTTCGGGCACCGACACGATGGTCAACTCGATCGTCGATAATCTCGGCTCGAGCGGCCAGATCACGCCGGTAGAGCTGCCGATACTCAGCGATCGCTACAACGTCAATGTCCCGATCGCCGAAGCTGCAGGGCGGTTCTCGCTCGCCGTCCTGGAGAGGGACTACCTCGTGGACCTCGAGCTGAGCGCACTGGAGGCAGAAGGACGCGGTGAAATCGTCTCGACGCCGCGCGTGATTACCGCCAACCAGAAGGAAGCCCGCATCGAGCAGGGCGTGGAGATCCCGTACCAGCAGTCCGCGTCTTCCGGCGCGACCACCGTACAGTTCAAGAAGGCGGTGCTGAGTCTCACAGTCACGCCGCAGATTACGCCGGACAACAACATCATCATGGACCTGCGTGTCCACAAGGATAACGTCGGCGACGTCATTTCGACGGGCGGCCTCGGCGGCACCGTGCCGAGTATCGACACGCGTGCGGTAGAAACGCAGGTTCTCGTCGAAGACGGACAGACCGTCGTGCTCGGCGGCATCTACGAGACGGAGCGCCGCGAGACGATTACGAAGGTACCGTTCCTCGGCGACATTCCGGCCGTCGGTGCGCTGTTCCGCAGCAAGCAGCTGCAGAACGACAAGTCCGAATTGCTCATATTCGTGACGCCGCGCATCCTCGAGGAAGGCTCGACGATTTACTGAGAAAGCTATTTGGAGTGATCCGGTGAAAGCCAACCTTCGGGTTGGCTTTCTCTTTGGAAGATTCGCTGCGAGGCATCTGTGAGGCATCCGCAAAACCTGTTTCTTGTCGGCCCGATGGGCGCCGGGAAGTCCGCTGTCGGCCGGCAGCTGGCGCGGCTGCTGCACCTCGAGTTCGTGGACAGCGACGAGGAGATCGAATTGCGCACCGGCGTTGATATTCCTTTCATCTTCGAGAAAGAGGGTGAAGCCGGCTTCCGCAAGCGCGAAATGAAGGTCATCGACGATCTTTCGCAGAAAGACGGTATTGTGCTCGCCACCGGCGGCGGAGCCGTCGTGGATCCGCAGAATCGCAATCACCTCGGTGCAAGGGGCTTCGTCGTCTACCTGCACACCAGCGTGGACCAGCAGCTGTCGCGGACCCGCAAGGGACGCGACCGGCCGTTGCTCGCAAACGACGACCCGCGTGCCATCCTCGAAGCGTTGATGGCGACCCGCGAACCGCTGTACCGGGAGATTGCGGATCTGACCGTCGAGACCGACGGCCGCAAGGTCCGCGCCGTTGCCAACGAAATCCTCGACCGTCTCTGAACCCCCACACCTGCGTTCACTGTAGTACCAGGAGATCAGGCGTCCCGGTCATTTCTCTCCCTCATGGTTGACCAGCGACGTCCTGTCGCTGGCCCTTCGGGCGCGCAAGCGCGTCCAAATTCGCTCCCGGCGAATTTGTCACCGCGCTGCGCGCGGCTGCGCTTTACTTCGGTCGAAAAACGCCCGGGACGCCTGATCTCCGTCACCTTATCGATGAAACCCGGATGGGGCTCCGTTACGAGGCGCCTGTCCCGTGTTTCTATTGGGACTCTGCCGCTGCGCGTGATTTTTATTCT
>CBDUCE010000287.1:0-3142 GCA_965365575.1 uncultured Gammaproteobacteria bacterium | reverse complement strand
GCTTGCCCTTCTTCGCGAACTGTATTAAAAGAGGGGGCGCTTGAGCGATGAGGGACCGATCCATGCAGACCAATGCCAAGACCCTGAGCGATGTACCGGCGATTAATCGTTTTCTGAGCTATTGCCGCGTACGCACCGTCCCCTCGAAATCCGTGATGATCCACGCCGGCGATCTGCCCGATGTGCTGTATTACATCGTCGACGGTTCAGTCGAGGTCATGATCGAAGACGAAGACGGCAACGAGATGGTGCTGGCCTACCTGAACAAGGGCCAGTTCTTCGGTGAGATGGGCCTGTTCTACGAACAACCCACCCGCAGCGCCTGGGTCAGGACGCGCACCGAGTGTGAAATCGCCGAGATGACCTACCCGCGTTTCCGGCAGATTGCCAGCGAAAGTCCCGGGCTCGTGTTCGAACTCGCCACGCAGCTCGCAACGCGACTCGACCGGACCAACCGCAAACTGGGTGACCTGGCATTCGTCGACGTAACCGGACGTGTCGCACACGCAATCATGGATCTCTGCAACGAACCTGATGCGATGACGCATCCCGACGGGATGCAGATCAAGGTCAGCCGGCAAGAGCTGTCGCGCCTCGTAGGATGCTCGCGGGAAATGGCCGGCCGCGTCCTGAAAGTGCTCGAGGAACAAGGACTGGTTTCGGCGAGCGGCAAGACGATTGTCGTCTACGGCGCCCGGCCCAATCGCAACCTCTGACCCTGCAGCAGCGGTTCTCGAACCGCTATCGAGGGCCAAAGCGCGCTCCTGCTAACTCGTCGCCTTTTCGATCTCGGCCTGCATGGCGGCAATCGTCGCAGCGTAGTCGTCGCTGCCGAAGATCGCGGAACCCGCAACGAACGTGTCGGCTCCTGCCGCGGCAATCTCTCCGATATTGTCCACCTTCACGCCACCGTCGATTTCGAGACGTATCTCGAGGCCGCTGTTGTCGATCATGCGGCGCGCCTCGCGCAGCTTGTCTAGCGCCGAGGGAATGAACTTCTGCCCGCCGAAGCCCGGGTTCACCGACATCAGGAGCACCATGTCGACCTTGTCAATCACGTGTTCGAGCCAGTTCAGCGGCGTCGCCGGGTTGAAGACCAGCCCGGATTTGCAGCCCTCGTCGCGTATCAGGCTCAGTGAACGGTCGATGTGGCGGCTCGCCTCCGGGTGAAAGGTAATCCAGGTGGCGCCCGCCCTCGCAAAGTCGGGAATGATGCGATCGACGGGCTCGACCATCAAATGCACGTCGATTGGTGCCTCGATACCGTGGTTGCGAAGCGCTTCGCAGATGAGCGGACCGATTGTCAGGTTCGGAACGAAATGGTTATCCATGACATCGAAATGCACGATGTCCGCGCCGGCGTCGAGCACAGCCTTCACGTCTTCGCCGAGCCGCGCGAAGTCAGCCGACAGTATCGAAGGAGCAATGAGTGGTTTCACGGCGTATTCCTCAAGTTGGCAGTGTTAATTTACCCGAGATCGCCTAGCGTATCGACCGGCGCGCCTTGAGCATTTCATAGGCTGCTCGAATCTCGCGCGTGCGCCGTTCTGCATCCGCCATAGCCGCCTCGTTCGGGTTGCTTCCGGCTATCTTGTCCGGGTGATTGCGGTTCATCAGGCGGCGGTAGGCTTGCTTGATTTCATCGTTCGTCGACGACTCATCGACACCCAGCGTCGTGTAGGCACGGCGCAGGCGCGCCGTGTCGGCAGTTCCGGCGGGCGAACGCCGAAACCCCTTCTGCGCCAGGATCATCGCCTCGAGCTGCGCCAGCTCCACGCGGCCGATGTCGAGTTCCGTGCAGATCATCCAGATCAGCGTCCGCTCGCGCGCCCGCAGGCGGCTCCCGGCAAGGACCACCTCGAGGAGCAGACGCACGAACAGTGTTCGCTGATCCGCGCGGCGCGCATGCACGCGGCGCAGCTCGCGTACGGTCTGTACCATTGGAAAGCCGGGCTGCTTGCCTTCCTCGAACCAGTGAATGGCTTTGCGAACCTGTGCAGGACTGAGGTTTAGCCGGTGCATGACGAGCCGGGCCGCACGGATCTCTTTCTCGCTGACGCGTCCGTCGGCCTTGGCGACATGGCCCATGCACGTAAACAAGGCGCGAACGTAGCCCTCGGAAAGACGGCTCGACGCCGAGCCCAGGTCCTGGAACGCGTGCCGCTGGGCGGCAAATCCGCGATCGAACTGGCGCCCGGCAAAGTACCCGGCCGCAACCGACAGGATCTTCAACACCGGCGAAACCAGCAGAACGCCCACGACAGCGCCCACGAAGGTGCCTATGACCCTGCCCCAGTACAATCCCTCTCCCGCCGGCGCCGCCGAATGCCAAACTGCCATCGTATCGCTTGCAGCGCGGCATGCCTACGCCCATCGCTTGCCACGGTACTTTCGAACAGCGATCATGCTGGTAGCGCCCCACACGAGCACACCAATGACTGACAATGCCAGTGCAATTTTCGAATCTTCGATACCTGGCTACCCGCTGATCGGCCGCGGCAAGGTGCGCGACATTTACAGCGTCGACGACGAGCACCTGCTTGTCGTAACGACCGATCGGCTGTCTGCGTTCGATGTCGTGATGCCGGACCCGGTCCCCGGCAAGGGCGAAGTGCTCACGCAGATATCCCTGTTCTGGTTTCGCATGATGGAGGACATCATCGAGAACCAGCTCACCTCGAGGTCCATCGACGAATTCCTCGAGGACACCGCGCTGCTGGAGCGCCTGCGGCGGCGTTCGCTGGTCGTCAAGCGCCTGAAGCCACTGCCGATAGAAGCGGTGGTGCGGGGCTATCTCATCGGTTCCGGCTGGAAGGATTACCAGGAAACCGGCAGCGTTTGCGGCATCCCGCTTCCGCCGGGATTGCAGCAGGCGGAGCGGCTTCCCGAGACCCTCTTCACGCCCGCGAGCAAAGCGGAAGCGGGCGAGCACGACGAAAATATTAGCTTCGAAAAGGTCATCGACCTGGTCGGCAACCGGCTCGCCTCGCGCGTGCGCGACGTCTCCATCCAGATCTACGAGGTCGCCGCAACGCACGCGCTGCAGCGCGGCATCATCATCGCCGACACCAAGTTCGAGTTCGGGCTCGATGACGAGGGCCGCCTGTACCTGATCGACGAGGTGCTGACGCCCGACTCTTCT
>CBDUCE010000286.1:0-3146 GCA_965365575.1 uncultured Gammaproteobacteria bacterium | reverse complement strand
AGTCCGCTCGTAAGCCCGGAGACCGGCCTGGTGAACACGCGAACGGCGCGGCGGGCGCTCGTTCGGGCCACCGCAACCCGTTGACCCGACTCCCCGCAGCCGTTATGGCCAATACGAAGCAGGTCGCGTGCGGCGGGCACGCACAGGGGAGACGCATGACATTTTTCCGGTTTGTCGCGGCGGCGGCTTTGCTGCTGTCGGCTGCGCCGCAATCCTATGCATCCGACATTTCGCCGAGCGACACGATTATCGTCACCGCAACACGTACCGAGATTCCGCTGGAACAGGCGACGGTCCCGGTGCGCGTAATCACCCGCGACGATATCGAGTTGTCGCTGGCCACGGATCTTGCCGAACTGCTGCGCTTCGAGGCCGGCATCGATATCGGCCGCAACGGCGGCCCCGGCCAGGCGACGTCTTTTTTCATGCGCGGTACGGAAAGCAACCACACGCTCGTTCTTATCGACGGCGTCCGCATGAATCCCGGCACGATTGGCGGCGCCGCGATACAGCACATTTCTCCGGAAGTGATCGAGCGCGTGGAAATCGTAAAGGGAGCTCGCTCTGCGCTGTTTGGCACGGATGCAATCGGGGGCGTGATCAACATCATCACACGCCGCGCTGACGAAACTCATATCGAGGGCGGTGCCGGCGCCGGCAGCTTCGACTCGCGGTCCGCCTTCCTGTCGGGCGGCCTGCGCGGTGAGAAGAACCAGGTCGGCATTACGCTCGACTGGCAGGACACATCAGGCTACCCGCCCCGGGTCGGGTCCGACGTCGATCGCGGCTACGACAATTTTTCGCTGAACCTCAATGCCGCGCACGATATCGGCCATGGCGAAATCAGCCTGCGGCACTGGCGTGCCGAGGGCACGGTGGAATACCTCGACTTTTTCCTCGTGCCGGTAGACCAGGACTTCAGGAATTCCGTGACGGCATTCCAGTTCGACAAGCAGCTGTCCGGGCGTGGCACGAACAAGCTTATCGTCTCCCATATGCTGGATCGCATTACGCAAAACCAGTCAGAGGACTTCGTCGAATCCGAGCGCCTCAGCCTGGATTGGCAGCATACCCTGGCGTTTTCCGAGCACACGCTGACCGCGGGATTGTTTGCCATGCAGGAGACCGCGAAGACGCTGTCGTTCGGTTCCGGATTCGATGAAGACACGGACGTGAGAGCGATATTCATACAGGATCAGTGGATCCGCGGCCGGCATCGCGCATTCGTCGCTGCTCGGCTTACCGACCACGAATCCTTCGGCAACCAGACGACCTACAATGTCGAGTACGGCTATGAACTAACGTCAGCATGGACTGTGCGCGGCGGGGTGGGACGCGCCTTCCGCGCGCCCGACGCGACAGACCGGTACGGCTTCGGCGGCAATCCCGAGCTGGAACCCGAGATCGCGGATGAATACCAGCTCGGCCTGCGCTACGCACCGGGCAACCGCCACAGCATCGATATCGAGTTTTACGCCAACGACATCGAAGACCTGATCGAATTCGACTTCGCGACGTTCACGCTCGTCAACATCGATAATGCCGAGATACGCGGCGCGCAGCTGGGCTACGAATACCTCGGCGACAGTTTTTCCCTGCGCACCGATCTGGTTAGTCAGCAGGCCAGCAATACCGGCGACGACTCGCGGCTGCTGCGCCGCGCCGAGGAGAGCATTACGGTGAGCTATGCGCAGGACATCGGCCGGCACCGGCTCGGCCTGTCGGTCCTTGCGAGCGGCGACCGTGAGGACGTCGGGGGCGTAACCCTGCCGGGCTACGTGGTCGCGAGCCTCACCGGCCAGTTTCAGCTTTCCACGAACCTGCAGCTCAATGCGCGTGTGGAGAACCTGCTGGACGCCGAATACCAGACCGCAGCGGACTTTCGCATGCAGGGCCGCAGCGCATTCATCGAATTCAAATACGCCAGGCCATAACTATGGGTAAACGTCTCAGCAAGATATACACGCGCACCGGCGACGACGGCACGACGGGTTTGGGCGACGGTTCGAGGACGCCGAAGGACAGTCCGCGCGTCGAAGCCTACGGCACCGTTGACGAGGCTAACAGCGCAATCGGCATCGTCCTGTCGCACGATGCCCTGCCGGAGTCGGTTCGTTCCAGCCTGACGGACGTGCAGCACGACCTGTTCGAACTCGGCGGGGAACTGTGCATCCCGGGCCACAGCGCTATCACAGAGTCCATGATCGACCGGTTGGAACATGAGCTCGATGAGCACAACGGTGAGCTACCCGCGCTCAGCGACTTCATCCTTCCAGGCGGCAGCCCCGCCGCGGCGGCCTGCCACCTCGCGCGTACCATCGTGCGCCGCGCCGAACGGCGCACGAAGACGCTCGCCAATGAGGAGCCCGTGAGGAACGAGGTGCTGCGCTACCTGAACCGGCTCTCCGATCTGCTGTTCGTCTATGCACGCGTGCTGTCGCGCATGGAGGGCGGCTCCGAAGTGCTCTGGAACCGCGACCGCGCTTAGAATGCCTTCGCGGCGGCAAGCCACTCCGAGCGCCTTTCTCTCGCAGTCTGCAGTGACTCGCAGATGGCGGCGCCCGCCACAATTACTCGGGGAGTGGGCCGGCTGAGTTCGTCCGCCGGCAGCAGGAACCGGTTGCCATAGCGGTTTGCAGCAATAGAGGGCCAGCGGTCCCATTCGCTGAACGCGTCGCTCCCCGCGTCGTCGCCGGCCAGCATGACCTCGGGGTCCCGGTCAATGACCGCTTCCACGTCGATTCCCGGCGCCAGCTCGTCGACGTCGGCGAACACGTTGCGCCCGCCACAGAGGGCGATCAGTTCGTTCGCGTAATGGTCGCCACCAACGGTGTAAAGCGGGCGCTTCGACACCTGGTAGAAGACGCGAATCGGTGCGGTGTCACGATACCTGTCGGCGAGGTCCTGCAGCGCGGCAGCAACATCCACCGCGACTTCGCGGGCTTTCTGTGGCGTGCCGGCAAGTTCGCCGATCCGAACCAGCGTGGCCGAAATGTCGGCAAGTCTGCGTGTCCGGATAACCTCGACCTCATAGCCCGCCTGCCGCAGTTCGTCCACGACGTGTGCCGGCGTGCCGCTCTCCCACGCCAGCAGCAGATCCGGGCGCAGCAAGGCAAGGCGCTCCTGGTCGATCGTGAACGCGTCGC
>CBDUCE010000285.1:0-3162 GCA_965365575.1 uncultured Gammaproteobacteria bacterium | reverse complement strand
CCTGAAACAGGGACCTGACAGACTTGGACATCGGCTCGAACCAGAAAAGAAACCGCCTGATCGCACTGAGCTTCGCGAGCGTCTTGCTGCTGCTCGTCTACGGCCCGCTGGCGCCGTGGTTTATCACCGCAGACCGGTTTCTCTACGACACTTTCGCATCCGGGATGCCGAATCGGCCGCTCGACAACGCCATCATTATCAGCATAGATCCGTCGCGCACGAGCCATGACGCGCTAGTCGCCGATTACGGCCAGGTACTCTCGGTTCTGTCACGCAGCCAGGCGCGCCGCATCATCCTGCCGCAGCCGCCGGAGCTAAGCGCCGACGAGCGCCTGCCCGGATGGTCCGCCGCGCTGGGCGGGCCGGTACCGGTCTACGTCCCGAACAGCCACCGGCTGGCCGAATTGACACGGCGAACCGGCTTCATGGAGTTCACGCCCGACGACGACGGTGTATTGCGCCACACGAATCTCTGGCAGCTCAACGGCGCCATCATGTCGCCCTCGTTGCCGCTCGCGGTTGCGCTGGATAATGAGGACCTTCCTCCGAGCAGCCGCATGTCGGCATCCGACGATACGGTATACCTTTCGAACTACGAAGACCTGCCCAGGGTTGCCGTTGACGAGATACTGTTCGGCGATTTCGCAAGCACCCGGCTGAACGACGCCACGATTTTCGTCGACCACGAACCCGCTCTCGTGGGCGCGTTGGCAGTGCTGCCATCGGGGCAGTTCGTCACGCGCTCGGAAGTGACGGCCGCGCTCATTGCGGACATCGAAGCCGATCGCAGCATCGTCGTTCCTGCGTGGGTCAGCGCCCTGCAATGGCTGGCACCGGTGCTGCTGGCTATCCTGGCCGTACTGTTTCTTCCGGAACGCGGCCGCCGCAATATCCTGGTTATCTGCATCGCAACCGTTGTTGGATTGCTGCTGCTGGAAATGCTGCTCATGTACGTGCTGCGCGTGCGCCTCGATATCGGCCGCGCTGCGCTTGTCTTTATCGGCGTCGGATTGCTCAGTCTCTGGCTGGTCGGCAACCCGAGGAAAGCGACCAAGGATGCCTTCAAACGCGGCTCGGATTTCCTGGCCGCCGGCCGGCTCGAGCCGGCTTTCGCAGAGTTCCGGCGCTGTTCACCCTCGGATACGCTCGCCACGGTCATGTACAAGCTATCGATAGCATTCGAGGAACAGGCAAAGCCGGAGCGCGCCGAGGCGGTACTGGAGTGGATGAAGCGCACTCAGGGGGTTCGCGAATCGAAGCTGAAAAAGAACGCGGGCGTCGCAGGCATGCCGAAGCACCTGGGCCGCTATGTGATCGAGCGCCGCATCGGCCGTGGCGCCATGGGCGCTGTATACCTTGCCAAGGACCCGCGGATCAATCGGGCCGTGGCCGTAAAGGCGATACCGATCGAAAAAGAGTTTGAAGACGAAGAGCTCAAGGAAGCGCGTGTTCGCTTTTTCCGCGAAGCGGAATCGGCAGGCCGGCTGACACACCCCAATATCATCACGGTGTTTGATGCGGGCGAAGACAAGGGCCTCGCCTATATCGCGATGGAGTACGTCCCTGGCATTCCGCTCAGGGACTTCACGGATCCGAAACGCCTGCTGGCCCCCAAGCGAGCGCTCGAACTCGCGGCGAGCACCGCAGAAGCGCTGGACTACGCACATAACCAGGGCGTGATTCATCGCGACATCAAGCCCGCCAATCTGCTCTACAATCCGAAAGAGGGCTCGCTGAAGATCAGCGACTTCGGCGTCGCCCGAATGACGGACAACAACCGTACCAAGACCGGTATCGTTCTCGGCACGCCCATGTACATGTCTCCCGAACAACTCGGCGCCGAAAATCTAACGGGTCACTCGGACTTGTTTTCGCTTGGTGTTACTCTATACGAGCTCTTGATCGGCGAGGTGCCCTTCAAAGCAGGCAACATCGCGGCCCTAATGACAAAAATCACCACCGAAGATCCCTCCCCGATCGCAGGCAAACGTGCCGGCCTTGCGCCGAGTATCGACGCCGTGCTGGCAAAAGCGCTGGCCAAACGTCCCGAAGATCGCTTCTCATGCGGCGCCGAAATGGCGATCGCATTGCGCAACTGCGCCCGGTACTCGTAGCTGCGGCCGACCTGGTAGAGCGACTTTGAAGAGCCTGCGTGGAAAAATCGACTTCGCCGAATTCACGGATACGGGACGCGTGCGCGACCACAACGAGGACGCAGTCGGCTCCAACCCCGATATCGGCCTCATGGTCCTTGCCGACGGCATGGGCGGATACAACGCTGGCGAGGTCGCGAGCGGTATCGCCGTGCAGATTGTTTCCGATCTGGCGATGGAAGGCGCAAACCGCGAAGAACGCGAGGACATCGATCCACACAGCGGGCTGATGCGCCAATCCATCGTGTTGCGCGATGCCGTCTACCGCGCCAACAAGATCATTTTCCAGACCGCCCAGAGCCAGACGCATTGCGAGGGCATGGGCACGACCATCGTGGCCTGCATGTTCTACGACAACAAGATCAGCATCGCCCACGTTGGGGATTCGCGCGCCTATCGGCTGCGCGGCGACGCTTTCGAGCAGCTCACGCTCGATCATTCGCTGCTGCAGGAACTCGTGGATCGAGGCTTCTATTCCCACGAGGAAGCACAGCGGTCCACCAATCGAAATTACGTTACCCGCGCCCTCGGCGTGGAGTCGACCGTCGAGGTCGAAGTGCACGAACACGAAGTGTTGCCTGACGATATCTATCTGCTTTGCTCCGACGGCCTGCCGGACATGGTGGAAGATGAGGATATTCACTTAACTATCAGTACTTTTAATGCTAGTCTTGACGTCATTGGTCAACAGCTTGTTGAGTTGGCCAATGACCACGGCGGACGCGACAACGTGTCGGTAATGCTGGCGCAGGTGCTTGAACCGTTTGCGGCGAAGAAGAACCTGTTCGTCAGGATCGCAAACTTGTTCCGCTAATGTTGGGGTTGCAGGGATAATCTGGAGATTGCAGTCAAAGACGAGCGATACGGCCGCTACCGTGGCTGGCGTTTCTTTTTTGCACTTCACTCCCTGCGTGGTTGGGTCTCACTGAGGGCAGCGAGAAATCATGGCACGTTTAATTCTTAGCCTGGACAACCAGGTTCTGGCTGAATACAACATGACCAAGGAACG
>CBDUCE010000284.1:0-3215 GCA_965365575.1 uncultured Gammaproteobacteria bacterium | reverse complement strand
TCGGCGAGATCATGATCTACGGCAGCTTCGCGATGATGGTCTGGCACTGGCTGCCTGTCGTCGTGCTGGCGTGGATCTGGCTTGGGCTGTTCGCCGTCAACATGATCATGAAAGAAGCCAGTATGTCGCGCTACCCGGAGTGGGCGGCGTACCGGAAACGGACCTGGTGGCTGATACCGTTCGTGCTCTAGCCGCGGACGCTTGCGCCTACTTTTCCAGCTCTTCGCGGACCAGGTTTGCCAGTTGCTCCTGGCCGAAGCTGGGCAGCTGCCGGCCGTTGACGAAGTACTCCGGCGTCGCAACGACCTTTAGGGCCTTGGAGTCCGCCAGGTCCTTCTCCATGCGCTCGCGCACCTCGGCTGAATTCATGTCCGCCTGGAGCTGCTCGATGTCCAGGCCGACGCCGGCGATGGCGGGCAATACCCGGTCGGGCTGCACGACATGGTTCTGCACCCACTGTTGCTGCGAGGCGAGCAGCGTTTCCAGGGTCTGCCAGTATTTGTCCTGGTTGCGGCTTGCCTCGAGAATCTTGACCACGTAGTCGACGCCGTCATGGAACGGCAAGTGACGAATCGACAGGCGGATCTCGCCGGGCACTTCGGCCATCCAGCCTTTGACCATGGGATAAAACAGCGCGCAGGTTCCGCAGGCGGGATCCAGAAACTCGACGATATGCACCTTGGCGCCGGCGTCGCCCAGCGTTGGCGAATGCTTGCTCGCGAGGGCCGCCTGCCGCGCCTCGTCTCCCGAGGGTGAAGACTGCGGGTCGCCGCAGCCGAACAGGAATGTTGCGACTGCAAGGGCACCGACGAACAGAGTGACGAGACGGCTGCGATTGTTGGTGGTTGCCTTGATCATGGTGGCTCCGTGTTATGCGCCGCCAATGACGGCCTGTTGGTGAACGGCGGATTCTGGCAGATCGGGCGCGCGAACGCACAGGTCGCTATTGGCGACTCAGTGTATTGATTGTATTTTCCGAGGCATGAACACACGAACAGTCACAGCGCTTGCGCCCCTGTCATTGCTGGCCTGTTGCGTATCAGCGTGTTACACGAGCGGAGCGCCGCCCCGGGATACGGCGGTCGTTTATCCTGCAGCCAATCTCGCAGACGACACTTACCAGCCCGGCCCCGGCTGGGACCTGGCCTGGTCGGACGAGTTCGAGGGAGAGACCCTCGATCCGGGAAAATGGAAGCGCCAGGTCGTGGAGGCCGGCCGCTTCAATGGCGAATGGCAGCGCTACACGGACAGCAGCGAAAATGCCTACATCGACGACGGCTGCCTGGTCATCAAGGCCATCCACGAAAGCGACTCTCACGGCCCGGACCGGTACACGTCGGCCCGGTTACACACGCTTCCTGAAAATGGCTGGACCTACGGCAAGATCGCCGCACGAATCCAGCTGCCTTACGGACAGGGCATCTGGCCGGCCTTCTGGATGCTGGGTGCGAATATCGACGAAAACGGCGGCGACACGCCGTGGCCACAATCGGGCGAAATCGACATCCTGGAAATGTACGGCTCGAGAGACAACGCGGTCGTCGAAGCGAATATCCACTACGCTGGAAAATCAGGCGCTCATGCCAACATGGGCGCCGTCGGCGCCCGGCTGGAACACGGAATATTCGCCGACAATTTTCATGTTTTTGAAATCGAGTGGGACGCTGACAGCATCGAGTGGTTCGTCAACGGCAATCGCTTCGCGTCGACGCCGATCTCCTCGAGGGAGTTCTCCGAGTTTCACGAGCCGTTCTTCATCCTGCTGAATGTTGCCGTCGGGGGCAGGAGTGCTGGCCCCGCCGACGACTCGACGCGGTTTCCGCAGACGATGTATGTCGACTGGGTGCGCGTCTACCAGTAATCAGCGTTACCTGACCCGGATTTCGACGCGGCGGTTCTCGGCGAGGCCGTTCGCGCTCATGTCCGACGCGCCCTGGTGCGATTCGCCATAGCCACGCGTACTCATCCGCGCCCCATCGACGCCCGCCTGCTCGAGGTATTCACGCACGGCTTCGGCACGACGTTCGGAGAGCTTCATATTGTAGCTTTCGGGCCCGCGTGAATCCGCGTAGCCCGCAATGTCGACTGTCACGTCCGGATGACGCTTGAGGAGCGATGCCGAATTATCGAGCATGCGTTTCGCCGTCGCGAGGAGCACGGCGGAGTCGAAGCCAAAGTAGATGTTATCGAACTCGACGGCCTCGCAGCCCCTTGCGTCAACCTTTGCGCCCGCAGGAGTTCCGGGACACTGATCCCGGTCGTTGGGAACTCCATCCCCATCGCTATCCACCGGGGCGACGGGCACGACGACGCCGGTATCCGGTTCTGGCTCGCTGGCTGCCGCCATGGTTGCCGCGGAACCGCCACCGAAGTTGTACTGGATGCCGAGCGCAGCGACGTGGTCCGTCAGGGAGTTGTCGCTGTCGAAAGCGTGCCGCAAGCGCCACTCCGCCCGCAGCGACCAGGGGCTGTCGCCAAAATTCATTTTCAACCCGAGCCCGCCCGTTGCGGTGGCGTTGTTCGCCGTCGAATCGGCGGGCGGAGAGCCGCCAAAGTCCGGGGTGCCCACATCGGCCCGCAGGTAACCGAGTCCGCCAATGACATACGGGGAAAACAGGCTGTCCGGCAGGAAGTTGCCAATGACGTTGAACCCGAGTTCCAGGTGTTCCTGGCCCGGGAAGCCATCGATATCGTGATAGCCGAGCAATCCCTCCAGCGCGAGGTGTTCGCTCATTTCCCGGCCAACCTGGATTTGCGCGCCTGACAAGGAAGCATCGATCTTTCGATCAGGATCATCGTCCGTGTAGCCAATTGAGGGCGCAACGTACCAGTCACCCTCCTCGGCTTGCGCGGCGAGGGAGGCCGCAAGAAATAGTGCGAGAGTCGCTGTCTTATGTAATCTGGTCACGTCGCTCGATTCCGCCTGATGCTAGGAATACAAATGTAGACCACCCGGTCACGCAGAACTGTGAGGCGAATCACGTGTCGGGCACGCAATATGTCAAAAGATACACGATTGTCCGGGGCCCCACAAAACGGAACCGCGAGCCCCCACAGGGCTCTAATTTCGAAGAATCATGAGTCTCCGTGACCTCCAGTCGATCCTTCTAGCCGTCCTGTTCGCTGCGGCCACAGCACCGACATCCGCCGACCCGCTCCGCGGCGAGGTGAGCTTGTCGGCTACGGCGCACGAACTCCTCGGTGATGACTCCGCC
>CBDUCE010000283.1:0-3249 GCA_965365575.1 uncultured Gammaproteobacteria bacterium | reverse complement strand
GGGTAGCGACTGGTAGTCTGGCACTTAAAGTCACTGTCCCCTTATTTCATTATCGTTTCAGTTAAAACAGGCGACGGCGCCGCAAACTGTCGTTATCATTCAGCGTTTTGCGTAAAGAGCGCGCGGGCAATTGGCGAAAGATCGCTGGAAAATCCATAAGTTCGGGGGCAGCAGCCTCGCGGACGCAGACTGTTTCGAGCGCGTAGCCGGACTCATGATTGCGCGGCCCGGCGAACGCATCGGGGTGGTCGTTTCCGCGATGGGCGGCATGACCGACGCGCTCCTCAACCTCGCCGGACAGGCGGAGCGTGACGACAGCGCATATGAGGCGGGTCTCAACGCGATCGGGGAACGGTATGCTGAGACGGCAAAAGCGCTGCTTGACGGTGAGGCGCTGGTGCCGGTTCTCGATGCCTGGGGGCAGGATGCGGAAGATATCCGTGACGTCCTGAAGGCCATCGCCCTCGTGCGATCGGCGCCGCAGCGAAGCCGCGACGTCGTTGCCGGCTACGGTGAAATCTGGTCGGCCCGCCTGCTTGCGGCGGTGATCGGAAAGCTGGCGCCGGAGCGCGGCGGCACCTGGGTCGATGCGCGGCAGGTGATCACGGTTCGCCAGACGGAACTCGGTCCCGCTGTGCTCTGGGAACAGTCGCGGGAGAACTTCGGGACCGTCGTACCCGCCGATTTTTCCGGCATTGCCGTGATGACGGGCTTTATCGCAACGGACGAGACCAACCTGCAAACGACGCTGGGTCGCAACGGCAGCGACTTCTCGGCTGCGATCTTCGCTGCGCTGGCGAGCGCCTGCGAACTCAGTATCTGGACGGATGTCGACGGCGTGATGAGCGCCGACCCCAATCGCGTGCCCGAGGCGCGCGTGATCGAGCATCTCACCTATAACGAAGCGATGGAACTCGCGTACTTCGGCGCGAAGGTTATCCATCCGCAGACGCTGGGCCCGGTGATCGACAACGAGATCCCCGTGTTTATCCGCAACAGTCGGAACCCGGACCATCCCGGGAGTCGCATCGCTGCGCATGCGGCGGCTGCCGACGGCATCAAGGGCATCACGGCGATCGGCGACATGGCGCTCGTCAACCTCGAGGGCGCCGGCATGATCGGCGTGCCCGGCACTGCTGATCGCCTGTTTGCGTCCCTCAAGAACGCCGGGGTTTCGGTAACGCTGATCTCGCAGGCGAGTTCCGAACATTCGATCTGTATCGCGGTGCCGAGAGTGCTGGCGGAGCGGGCCCGGCAGGTTATCTCCGATGCATTTGCGGAGGAACTGGCAAGCGGCCAGATCCACAGTGTCGACGTGACCGATTCGCAGAGCATCGTGGCCGTCGTCGGCGACGGTATGGCCGGGACGCCCGGTATCGCCGCGCGCTTCTTCGGTACCCTGGGCCGCGCGGGCATCAACGTGCGCGCCATCGCGCAGGGTTCGTCCGAGCGCAATATTTCTGCGGTTGTCGACTCGGAAGAAGCGACCCGCGCGCTGCGAGCGGCGCATTCAGGCTTCTACCTGTCGGCAAAGACGGTGTCGATCGGGCTTATCGGTCCCGGGACCGTGGGCAGCGCTTTGCTGCGGCAGATCGAGAAGCAACATGCTCGCCTGGAGAATCGTTTCAATCTCGACCTGCGTGTGCGCGGCATAGCACGGTCCGATCGCATGCTGCTCGGTGACCGACGTATCGATCTCGGCGACTGGCAGGCCGCGTTCGATAGCGAGGCCGTGGGCCTCGACCTCGCTGCATTCGAGGCGCACGTCAACCCGGATCATCTGCCGCACGCGATCATCATCGACTGCACGGCCAGCGAGTTCATCGCGTCGCAGTATGCCGACTGGTTGTCGCGCGGGATTCACGTGATCACGCCGAACAAGAAGGCATTCAGCGGCCCCTTCGAGACTTACCGGGCGCTGCAGGCGGCCGCGAACAAAGGCAGCGCACACTATTTCTACGAGACGACGGTCGGCGCGGCTCTGCCGGTAATTACCACGCTGTGCGACCTCATTCATACGGGTGACGAGGTCCATTCCGTGCAGGGTATTTTTTCCGGCACGCTTGCGTACCTTTTCAACGTGTACGACGGTTCGCGCCCGTTCTCCGAGATCGTGCGTGAGGCCAGAGAGAGTGGCTTCACGGAACCCGATCCGCGCGACGACCTGTCGGGGACGGATGTGGCCCGCAAGCTCACGATACTTGCGCGCGAACTCGGTGAGAGCATCGAGATCGATAGCTTCCCGGTCCAGACCCTGGTGCCCGAGGCGCTCCGCGACTGCAGTATCGACGAGTTTCTCGATCGGCTGGCCGAATTCGATGACGATATGGAGGCGATTTACCGGGACGCCGCGAAGCAGGGCAGGCGGCTGCGCTATGTCGCCCGTTTCGAGGCGGGCGGGGACGCGTCGGTGGGCCTCGAGGCCGTTGATGCAGACCACCCGTTCAGCAATATAAACCTGACCGACAACATCGTGCAGTTCAAGTCGGACCGCTACTCGGCCAATCCGCTCGTCGTGCAGGGGCCGGGCGCTGGGCCGGAAGTGACCGCCGCCGGCGTCTTCGCCGACCTGCTGCGGCTCGCGAATTACCTCAGTACCGGTGCGGGCTATGTCTGACGCAGGGGCGGCGTTCGCACCCGCGTCGATCGGTAACGTGGGCGTCGGTTTCGACATGCTGGGCCTCGCGCTCGGCGGCGGCGCCGGCGACCGCGTGATTGCAACGCGCAGCGAGACGCCGGGCATCTCGGTCGCGGAAGTGAGGGGTCTGGATGGCGAGATTCATCCCTACCTGTCGACCGACCCGAAGGAGAACACGGCCTCCATCGCCGCGCAGGCGCTTTGGGATGCCGCGGGCGCATCCGGCGGTGCGACGCTCGAGGTGCACAAGGGTGTGCCCCTGCAATCCGGCATGGGAAGCTCCGCGGCGTCGGCGGTTGCGGGAGCCGCTCGCGCATGAGGAGTTGCTGCCGTACGCCCTGGAGGGCGAGAAATACGCGAGCGGCGGGCTGCATGCTGACAATGTCGCGCCGAGCCTGCTCGGTGGCCTGATCCTGTGTCCGACCGTGCTGCTGCCCGAGGTCGTTCGTTTGCCGGTGCCGAAGGGCGTCAGCGCCGTCCTGTTGCACCCGGAGCTGCAGGTCAATACGGCGCATGCTCGCCGGGGGTTGGCCAAAGGCTATTCGATGGAGCAGTGGCTGCAACAGCAGGGTTACCTCGGCGGTTTTATTGCCGCGTGCGCGGCCGGGGAC
>CBDUCE010000282.1:0-3268 GCA_965365575.1 uncultured Gammaproteobacteria bacterium | reverse complement strand
CGAGGCGCTCAGCGAAATGGAAATAACGCGGCTGATGCGGACCCGGTCGCGGCAGGACGGTTCGGCCTTGTGTTTTATCGGTGCGGGCGCGTATGAACATCATATTCCGACCGCGGTGTGGGATATTGCGACGCGCGGCGAGTACTACAGCGCGTACACGCCGTACCAGGCGGAGGCCAGCCAGGGAACTCTGCAGACCATATACGAGTACCAGTCGATGATCACGGAGCTGACGGGGCTCGACGTCAGCAACGCTTCACTGTACGACGGCGCGTCGGGACTGGCCGAGGCGGCGCTGATGGCGGTGCGCAGCAATCGGAAGGCCAAATCCCGGCAGGTGCTGCTCGCCCCGGGCGTCAGTCCGACCTACCGGAAAGTGGCGGCAGCGATTGCAGGGAGCCAGGGACTCACGTTCGACGACCTGCCGATGGACGCCGAGACGGGCAACCTGCGGTTCGACGCGCTCGATGACGATGCCGATCCGGTTGCAGTCGTCATCCAGCAGCCGACTTTCCTGGGAACGCTCGAGGATGTCGATCGGCTGACCGACTGGGCCCACGCGCGCGGCGCGTTCGTGATTGCGATCGCGAACCCCACGTCGCTCGCGGTGCTGAAAGCGCCGGGGCACTGGGGCGAGCAGGGCGCCGACATTGCCTGCGGTGACGGGCAGCCGCTTGGCGTGCCGCTGTCGTCCGGTGGTCCTTATTTCGGTTACATGACGTGTAAAGAGAAGCATGTCCGGCAGATGCCGGGCCGCATCATCGGCCGCACCACCGACCTCGAGGGCAAGCCGGGGTTCACGCTGACCCTGCAGGCGCGTGAGCAACACATACGCCGCTCGAAGGCCACCTCCAACATCTGCACGAACCAGGGACTGATGGTGACGGCGGCGACCATATACATGTCGCTGCTCGGCAGCGACGGCCTGGCCGCCGTCGCGAGACAGTCGGCACACAACACAGCCCGCCTTGCCGCCGGCCTTACCTCCATCGACGGCATCGAGCGCCTGTTCAACGGCCCGGTTTTCCACGAAGTCGCGCTCAGGCTCGATCGCCCTGTCGCGCCGGTACTCGAAGCGCTCGCGGCCAGGGACATCCTCGGCGGGTACGACCTCGCCGACGATTTTCCGGATCTCGGCAACGCGCTGCTCGTGTGTGCGACGGAAACCAAGACCGACGCGGATGTCGATGCCTACGTCGAGGCTATGCGCGAGATCTTTTCGGCAGCGCGGGCCTGAGGCGCTCCGTGGCGACGATTACCTACGAGCACTCGAGCTACCGCACGCGCGGAGATCTGCCCGTTGTCGGCAGTCACGCACCCGAGATCCGGCTGGTCGACACGCGGCTGAAGAATACGACGCTCTCGGACTGGATCGGCAAGCGCAAGATCATGAATATATTCGTCAGCATAGATACACCCGTGTGCGCGAAGTCGGTTATCGAGTTCGATCGCCTGGTCGCTGAACACGAGGACGTCGCCGCACTGATGATCTCCTACGATTTGCCGTTCGCCCATGCGAGATTTCAAAAGGAGCATGGGTTGAAGCACGTGGCGGGGCTCTCGGCGATCCGGCACGCGGGATTTGGCGAGAACTACGGGGTCGAGATTCTCGACGGCCCGCTGGCAGGCATGTTTTGCCGGGGAATCGTCGTCATCGACGAGAACAACACGGTCGTTCATACGCAGCAGCTCAAGGACATCGCGACCGAGCCCGACTACGAAGCCGCATTTCGCGCGCTCGGCATCACGGTGTCCGAAGACTGAGGAAGACGAGACACATGGAAAACTACCTGGACAAGCTGATTTTCGAGAAATCCCGTGACGGGCGGCGCGCGTTTGCGCAGGCACCCGATACGGCCGCGGAGCTCGACATCCCCGAGACCTTCCTGCGTTCGGACCGGCCGCGGCTCCCCGAAGCCTCCGAGCTTCAGGTCGTGCGGCATTTCACACGGCTTTCGCAGAAGAACTTCTCCATCGACACGCAGTTCTATCCGCTCGGCTCGTGCACGATGAAATACAATCCGCGCGCCTGTAATTCGCTGGCATTGCTGCCGGGTTTTGCCGGGCGCCATCCGCTCGGCCCGGCGAGCCATGGGCAGGGATTCATGACCTGCATGTACGAATTGCAGGAGATGCTCAAGGAAGTCACCGGCATGCAGGGCGTATCACTCACGCCGATGGCCGGCGCCCAGGGCGAGCTGACGGGCGTCGCAATGATAATGGCGTATCACAAGGCGCGCGGCGACGTGGAGCGCAACGAGATCATCGTGCCGGATGCGGCGCACGGCACCAATCCGGCTACCGCGACGATGCTCGGCTGCGTCGCGAAGGAAATCCCGACCGGCCCGGACGGCGATATCAATATTGAAGCGCTCAAGGCCGAGGTCAGTGAGAAAACGGCCGGCATCATGCTGACGAACCCGTCGACGCTCGGCGTGTTCGAGCGCGACATCATCGAGGTGGATGACATCGTCCGCGACGCGGGCGGCCTGCTGTATTACGACGGCGCGAACCTCAACGCGATTCTCGGCAAGGTTCGACCTGGCGACATGGGCTTCGACGTCATCCACATGAACCTGCACAAGACGTTTTCGACGCCACACGGCGGCGGCGGTCCGGGCTCCGGCGCCGTAGGTGTCGCCGAACGCCTGTTACCGTTCATGCCTGTGCCGGTCGTCGGCAAGAAGAAAATTGACGGGGAAACCGCGTACGAGTGGCTGACCGAGAAGGACCTGCCGCAGACCATCGGCCGGCTGTCCGGCTTCATGGGCAACGCCGGCGTGCTGCTGCGCGCCTATGTTTACATGCGCCTCGTCGGCCGCGATGGCATGCGACGCATCGCAGAGTACGCGACGTTGAACGCGAATTACCTGCAGGCCCGGCTGCGCGACGCCGGGTTCGAGCTCGCTTTTCCGGGTCGGCGGGCGAGCCATGAATTCATCGTCACCCTCAAGCGCGAAGCCAAGGAATACCAGCTTACGGCGATGGATATCGCGAAGGCGTTGCTCGACTACAATTTCCACGCCCCCACCACGTATTTTCCGCTGCTCGTGCCGGAGTGCCTGCTGATCGAGCCGACTGAAACCGAGAGCAAGGAGACGCTCGACAATTTCGTGAATGCGATGGCCGATATCGTAAAACGGGCCGGGGACGGCGAATCGTTCAAGGAAGCGCCGTTCAACACGCCGGTGCGGCGCCTCGACGACGTCAAGGCAGCGCGCCAGCTGGATGTCCGCTACCAACCCGAGCGCGCGGACGACTGAGGGAA
>CBDUCE010000281.1:0-3297 GCA_965365575.1 uncultured Gammaproteobacteria bacterium | reverse complement strand
TTTCGTGTCCGTGAACCGAAAGTCGACAAATTTGACCTCTTTCTCTTTGATGAGGTCGAGTACCTCTGCGGGCGTCATGGTTTCCTCCAAAAGTCGCTATGCATGGAAACGGCCGGCTGTTGCCGGCCCTGTTGCCTGTCTGTTGCAGTAAGCGTGCCAAGATGGTGCTTCGCCTAAGCTGCTGCTTTTAATGGCTTTTTGCTTGCGAGCCATCAAGAACTCGCACCATTATAGTGCATACCGGCGGCAGGGCGCACTATTTTAGTGCGGGTCGGGTCTCGCGCACCGTGCAGGAGCGCGCCGGGCTTGCGGTCCCGGTACCGAATCGCGCTTCGAGAAGCGCTCCTGCGGCCGGCCCGGAGGCAGGCGCGGGGCCCGGGCGGCGAACTGTTAGAAGCGCCCCGAGTACCCTATACTTCGCGGGTTTGCCGCAAGTGACGCCGTTCAATGAGTGCCAAGGACGCACAGTCTTTTCTTTCCTTTCAGGACCTTATTCTTCGCCTGCAGCAATACTGGGCCGAGCGCGGCTGCGTCGTAATGCAGCCTTACGACAAGGAAATGGGCGCCGGGACATTTCATCCGGCTACGTTCCTGCGCGCCGTCGGTCCGGAGCCCTGGAGCGCCGCGTACGTCCAGCCCAGCCGACGACCCACGGATGGTCGTTACGGCGACAATCCCTTCCGCCTGCAGCACTATTACCAGTACCAGGTGGTCATCAAGCCGTCACCCGACGACATCCAGGAACTTTACCTCGAGTCGCTCGAGGCGATCGGTATCGACACGCTCGTGCACGACATTCGCTTTGTCGAAGACAACTGGGAGTCGCCGACACTCGGGGCCTGGGGTCTGGGCTGGGAGGTATGGCTGAACGGCATGGAGGTCACGCAGTTCACCTACTTCCAGCAGGTCGGGGGCCTCGAGTGCCGCCCCGTCACGGGCGAGATTACCTACGGCCTGGAACGGCTGGCGATGTATCTGCAAAATGTCGAGAGCATTTTCGACATCGTCTGGACAGACGGCCCGCTGGGCAGGATTACGTACGGTGACGTCTACCACCAGAACGAGGTCGAGCAGTCGCGTTACAACTTCGACGAAGCCGATGTCGACACCCTGTTTCACGACTTCGATCACGCCGAGCACCATTGCGAGCGACTCATCGAAAAGAACCTGGCGCTGCCCGCTTACGAAAAGATGCTCGCGGCATCCCACCTCTTCAATCTCCTCGACGCGCGCCAGGCCATTTCTGTGAGCGAGCGGCAGCGCTATATCCTGCGCGTCCGCAGCATGGCGCGGGCGGTTGCAGAAGCGTATTACAACAGCCGCGAGGAGCTGGGTTTCCCGATGGTCGAATCGGTACGCGCCCGGGGCGAGCGCGAATGAAGCCCGCCGACCTGCTTGTGGAAATCGGTACCGAGGAGCTGCCGCCGAAAGCGCTGCGCGGACTCATGGATGCCTTTGCCGCCAACCTCGGGAGCGAACTCGACGAGGCGCGGCTGGAACACGGCGACCTGCACGCGTACGCAAGCCCGCGACGTCTCGCCGTGATCGTGGAAGCCCTCGCTACCGGCCAGGAAGACCGCCGCCTCTCTCAGAAAGGCCCGCCCGTTTCCGTGGCCTATGACGACGACGGCAAGCCGCTGCCGCCCGCCACCGCGTTCGCGAAGAAATGCGGCGTCGAGGTTGCCGAACTGGGCCGCGTCGAAACGGAGAAGGGCGCATGGCTGGTCGCGGAAACCGTCGAGGAGGGCAGGCCGACAGCGGACCTGCTGCCGGCATTGATCGAAAAAGCGCTCGCCGACCTGCCGATACCTCGCCGCATGCGCTGGGGCGACGGCGAGGCGGAATTCGTGCGGCCGGTTCACTGGGTCGTGCTGCTGCACGGTTCCGACGTCATCGAAGGCGCGGTCATGGGGATCCCCTGCGGCAATACGACCCTGGGTCACCGCTTTCACTCGAAGGGCCCGATCACGATCCCCGAGCCCGCCGCCTACCTTCAGACGCTTGAAAAAGAAGGCCGTGTCATCGCCGACTTCGACAGTCGCCGTAAGCTCGTGCAGGAGGGCGTCGAGCGCATGGCAAAAAAGGCGAAGGGCCACGTAGTGGACGGCGAGGCGCTTTACGATGAGGTCGCGGCGCTCGTGGAGTGGCCGGTGCCGGTGCTCGGTAAGTTTGACGAGGCTTTTCTCGAGCTGCCCCGCGAAGTCGTCGTGTCCACGCTAACCGGCCACCAGCGCTATTTCCCGATTGCTGACGACAAGGATGCGCTGTTGCCGTCATTCGTGACGGTCGCAAACCTCGAGAGCAAGGACCCCGACAAGGTCCGGGACGGCAATGAGCGCGTGATCCGGCCGCGGCTCGCGGACGCCGCATTCTTCTGGGACAGCGACCGGCGCAAGGCGCTGTCCACACGCCGCGAGGCGCTGCGAGACGTCGTTTACCAACGTGGCCTGGGCAGTCTTTACGACAAGAGCGCCCGCACCGCCGAGATCGCCGCGCTGATCGCGGAAAGCCTCGGAATCGAGGGCTCGGCCGTGGAGCGTGCAGCTGGCCTCTGCAAATGCGACCTGCTGACCGGCATGGTCGGAGAGTTTCCCGACCTGCAGGGCACGATGGGCCGCTATTACGCGATCTCGGACGGCGAGTCGGAGGTGGTCGCGACGGCGATCAGCGAACACTACCAGCCGCGATTCGCCGGCGACGCACTGCCGGTGACGGACGAGGGGCGCATACTCGCGATTGCGGACAGGCTCGACACGCTCGCGGGCATCTTCACGATCGGCAAGAAGCCTTCCGGCAACCGCGACCCGTTCGGTCTGCGGCGTGCTGCCCTCGGCATCGTTCGGATCTCGATCGAGTGCCGGCTGGATCTCGATCTGAAGGCGCTCATCGCGAAATCGGTGGAGCTGCAGCCGGCCGGCAAGGAAGACCCGCAGGAACTCGCCGGAGCGCTGTACAACTTCATAACCGATCGTCTGCGGCGTTACTTTCTCGACCGCGACGCCGACCTGGCTACCGAGACCTTCGATGCCGTGATGGCGCGGCAACCTTCGTCCCTGGTCGACTTCGAACTCCGTCTGCAGGCGGTGCAGGCGTTCCTGGAGCTCGACGAAGCACAAAGCCTGGCGTCCGCCAACAAGCGCATCGCCAACATCCTGCGGCAGGCCGGCGCCACCGAGACGACCGATATCATCGAGAAGCTGCTCGAAGAGGATGCCGAACGCGCGCTCTACGATGCGCTCGTCTCGGCGGAAGTGACGGTTCGCCCGCTGCTCGCCGAACGCGAGTACACGCGGGCCC
>CBDUCE010000280.1:0-3327 GCA_965365575.1 uncultured Gammaproteobacteria bacterium | reverse complement strand
GACGATTGGTCGCGTCTTGCGGATCATGGCGGCTGACCGCCTCGGCCAGCCGCCCCATCAGTTCGTACTCGCGGACGTCGCGCAACTGCGCGACCAGCCGCTTGGCGACGGCGAGTTCCCGCTCACTGCACAAGCCACGCAGCTGACTCAGTGCGCCTGCCGCCTGTCCGCGCAGTGCATCGAGCGCCTGTTCGTCATCGCGCATATTCAGTGCCGTCATGGGCCGGGCATCTCGCGCAGCATCCGGCTGGGATCAGGCGGGCAGCGGTGCCTGGTGATCGCGTGACGCGATGCGGTGTCGCTGCGCTCCGCGATCGGCAGCCGCCGCCGTTTCGCTGACTCGTTCACGATGCGGTTTGCGAGGTTGGCATGGGCCATCGGTCGTGCCCCTGTAGGCCGCATCGACCGGCGCGCGTCCGCCGGGCTAGTCGTCATAGGCCGGGTCGAGGCCCCAGTCCGGCACCTTCGCGATATAGCCGGTATCGCCGAAATCCAACGGTGCGGCAGCCTCGAAGCCCGGCAGCCCGACCTCGCTGCGTAACGCATTGAGGCGGTTCAACCAGCCCTTCAGAAAAACGCCGAGGCGCGGTCTGCGCTCGGCCAGTCGCCGGTAGTAGGCCTCGCGCCCGTCGCAATACGCGATGATGGTGTCGGCCAGGTCGCATCCGGCGGCCGCCCGTTCCGTCTGCGGGCCGAAGGCGCCGTCCACGTCGCAGCCGAGCGCAGTCTGCAGCAGGCGCACCGCGCGGCCCGCCCCCATGTTGACCGCGGTATCGAACTGCACGAGATCGAGCTGGCGCTGCAGGATGTCGCAGCGTGGCGGCACCCAATAGCCGGTTTCGTAGATGGTCTCCACCTCCCCGTCTTCGATCGACCGAACATGGCGCGCTGCCATGCCCTGGCGGGCACGCCAAGCATCGTAGGTCTTCTGTGTCACGCCCTTGTTGGTGCGACCACCAGGGTCGTCGGGATGGTCTACATAGCCGCCCTCCCAGCGCATGACGAAAGGAAGGGACTGTTCGAAGGCTGGGCTCATCAGGGCGTCCTCTATTGTCGATCGTTGGCCGATGCGGCGTCGCCGCGGTTTGACGGCGGGCGTTTCCCGACGAGCGATCCACGCACCGGAAGCGGTTGCCCGGCAACACCCTGTAAAGGGGAGATTTTCCGGTCGGTGCCTTGACCGCCACTGCGGAGAGTCTAATTTAGGTTTAGTGCAATTCCTATGTTGCATCGGCCGAGCGCACCCCGTGCCACGCCGAAACCCCGGAGGTTGGAAAGTGGAAACAATACTCGCCGCGTCACCCCGAGATTACGTGAGCGGCCTCGACCTGCCGGTATCGGGCCCGACGTTCGAGAGCGCCAGGGCAATGACCTTCTCCGATCGTCGCGAGGCGGTGTCGGTCGGCGCCGAGCTCACCGAGTTCACCGATGCGGTGCCGGCCGGGGTGCGGCACGCGATCGCGGACAGCATCCTGCTCGCCCAGCTCGCGGCCAACAAATCGCACGGCGATGCGCAGGACATCTTCCGCTGGTACGACAAGTACATCGAGGTGTTGCAGAATCTCGGTTGGCAGGTCAAGGATTTCGAGTTTCTCACCCAGCAGGTGGACGACGCGGATGCGGCGATGCACGAAACCGTGATCCCGGTCATCAGTGCGATGCTCGGACCGCAGGCGGCCGCCGCCTCGATCCTGGTGTCGGTGCTCGACGGCCTCGACGAAATGAGTGCGGACAAGCCGTGGCTCACCTTGTTCGATCGGACCAGCCAGCACGCGCACGGCGGCAAGTTTCAGATCAGCTACGTGGATGCCGACGCACACGGCGATCCCGAGATCAGGTTACTCTGCTTCGGTATCCGGGCCCGACAGACGATCACCCAGGTGTTGTTCTTCAAGTTCTCGGCACAGCAGGCCGAGGTGAAGAAGGCCGAGGGCAGGATCGGGGTCAGCATGGACCGACTGAACGCCGCGAGCGAACTCGTCGCCGCGCGCGTCCAGCCCTTTATCGCGGACTACATCGCGCACATCGATATCTGACGAGTCCGTCGGCACTGTGCTGCCGGCGTTCGCACGGCCGTCACGCCAGCAGTGCCCTCAAACGGTCGACCTGCTCATGCGTGGTCGCACGCATCCATGCGTGGGGCGCGGCCTGCTCGGATGCGGTGCGCCAGCGCTCGGCGTCCGCCTGTTCGCCCAAACCGACAGACGCCTCGTAGAGCGTTGCAAGTATCCAATAGCCCTGGTCCGGGTCCAGGTCGTCGGCCGTTCGGGCCTGGTGGCAGATCGCGATGACCTCGCGCCGCACGTAGCGGGCGACTGCCCGGAGATCCGCGTCCGGCCCGCCGGGCGCGGCGCAGGCCTTGGTATCCAACATGAACGCCAGGTTGATGCCGTTGTAATAGTCCTTCTTCAGGAAGAAGCCACGTTCGAGCGCGAACAGCGCCTCGTCGAGGCTGTCGATGTCGCCGGTGATCCTGTGCAGGCGTTTGTGGACCGCTGCCCACAATCCCAGTGTCTCGGGGTCGAAGCTGCGCCGGGGCTGAAGATATTCGAGGATCTGCGCGGCCTCGCGCAGTGCCGATTCCGCGTCCGGCTGCTTGCCCTTATAGGTTGCGAGTGCGAGTTGCTGGATCAGGAAGTCATCCTTCCTCGACAGCGCGCGCGCCTCTTTCCAATGAACTGCCGCATCGTTGAAACGATTCTCCCGCATCGCGGTCTTTGCCCGGTTCACGATGTCGCGCAGCGACGCTCCTTGTGGCGGGGCCTGCCTCGCGACCGTGGCCTGCGGGACCAGCGAGAGCAGGCCGTGTTCCGGTAACTGCGGCAGGAAGGTGTAGACCGGGCTGTCTTTCTTCGTCCTGGCGACCGCCTGCATCGCGAGGTCCCGGAGTTCGCCGTGGAATCGCCGGGCCTCGCGCCGGCCGATGTCGACGCCGAGATGATCGTAGGCGTGGATGTACAGGTGATTCACGTCGAACGGAAAATTGGCCCCGCGCTCGCCGACGATCAAGGTCGCGTAGGGGCGTAGCGCCAATCGGACGCCGAGCTCGTAGGCGACGTTGAAGTTGAGCGTGGTAATGTCGGCCACGACCAAGTCCGCACCGAGCAGTTCGTCGTACATTACCTGGTCGATCACCGCATTGCTGCGCAGCTCGTCGGCGCGGGAGCATTCGAGCCCGGCCGCTTCGATCGCCTCCTTGATCACCTCGTACGACGCATCGAGGTCGAACTGCTTTCCCTGCGCGTAGTCGGTCTTCTTGCCGAAACCCTGAACCACAAAGCATCGCTTCTTCATCGTTTCAGTCTCCTGTTGCCGCAGGGCTCCGGG
>CBDUCE010000279.1:0-3329 GCA_965365575.1 uncultured Gammaproteobacteria bacterium | reverse complement strand
AGTTCGCGACCGTCAGGATTGATCAGTCGAAAGGTTTCCTCGGTCATGGTTATCCCTTTTTCGTTGTCGGCCGTAGCAAAAAACCGGCCCACAAGGATACCAAAGCTCGAGGCTCCGGGACCTAGGGATTATCCGCAGATTCAGGCCTGGCTAATGCCGTACTTGCGGCGGAACTTGTCTACCCGGCCGCCCGTATCGACGATTTTCTGCTTGCCCGTATAAAAAGGATGACAGGAAGAGCACACCTCGATGACGAGGTCCTCGCCGAGCGTCGAACGCGTCGTGAATTCGTTGCCGCAACTGCAGGTGACCTTGATGTCCGAGTAGTTGGGATGGATATCGGCTTTCATGGCTGAAGTCTCTTCGGTGCCGTCACAAAGGGCCGCGTAGGATATAGCTAAGTGACGGCCGCCGCAAGTGCCCCTGCCGCGCCCTGCACGGCGCTCTCCATTATCCACAGAACCTGTGGATAAACCTGTGGATCAATTTTGAACGAGTGCCCTAAGGTGCGGATTTTCAAAGCAGCTTGCCAATATGACTAATTTGTGTCCACTTTTATAAAATTTTTTAAATCAATGGGTTACCGATGTTTCTCGACGCTTGGAGTGAATTGGGGCACCTCCGGCACTGAAAATATAGGGGTGCACGCCGCATTGTGCATAAATTGACCGCCCCGGACCGCGGCCGGCTCCTCGGGCCGGCCCCTCACCCGGAAGGAGCGGCTGCGCCCGGAGCCGCTCACTCGGGCAGAAAATGCGCCTGCAGGTCGTTGAGAAACTGCCGGCCCTTCGCCGTCGGCCGCCAGTGGCCGGCTGCCCCGGCCGCGATCAACCCCCGCGCCGCGAGCGGCAGAAGGCGCTCCCGCAGCGCCGGCAGCGGCAGCCGGGTTCGCTCAACGAATAACCGCTCATCGAAGCCGTCGACCAGCCGCAACGCGTTGAGCATGAATTCGAACAGGAGGTCGCTGTCAGCGACCGCCTGCGCCGCATCCTGGCCGCCGCCTTGTTCCATCTGCTGCATATATTGCAGCGGGTTCGCGGGCTTCCTGTAGCGGACGATGCCCGCGGACGTCGTCAGCTTGCCGTGCGCCCCGGCGCCGACGGCGAGATAGTCTCCGAACGACCAGTAATTGAGATTGTGCCGGCAGTGGCGTCCGTCCTGCGCCCAGGCGGAAACCTCGTAGCGCTCGAAGCCGAGTTCGGCAAGCCTGGTCTCGCCCGCCTCCTGGATCGCGAACGACAGGTCCTCGTCGGGCAGGCCCTGCGGCGGGCGCGCATGGAATACGGTGTTCGGTTCCAGCGTCAACTGGTACCAGGACAGGTGCGTGGGCTCCAGCGACGCGGCCGCGTCGATGTCCGACAGCGCGCCCGGGACGTCCTGGCCGGGCAATGCATACATGATGTCGATGTTTACGTCGTCGAATCCCGCTTCCGCCGCTTCCGCCGCAGTAAGGGCGATGTCCTCGACGCCGTGAATTCTGCCCAGCGCAGCGAGCTGACCGGAATCGAACGACTGGGCGCCGATCGACAGGCGATTCACGCCGGCATCGCGATAACCCTGCAGGTCGCCGCGCTCCACGGCTCCCGGGTTGGTCTCCATCGTGACCTCGATATCGTCGCTGCATGCAAGTTGCGACCGTGTGACGTCCAGCAGGCGGCCGATCTCGTCGGCACGGAACAGGCTCGGTGTTCCGCCGCCGAGGAAGATGCTGACGAGGGGCCGGCCGCCGGCCCTCGCCGCTTCCGCTTCGAGGTCCCTGCAAAGCACATCGAGGTAACGGCGGCGGGATGCTTCGTCGCCGCCGGAGTAGGAATTGAAGTCGCAGTACGGGCACTTCCGCACGCACCACGGCAGGTGCACATACAGGGACAAGGGCGGCGCGGTTTCCCTACGCATAGTGCTCGCGCAGCATCTCGGCGAGCGCCGTCAGCGCCTTGCCGCGGTGGCTGCGAGCGTTCTTCAGCTCCGGCCCGAGTTCGGCCGCGGTTCTCCCGCATTCCGGATCGAAGAACACGGGATCGTAGCCGAAGCCTCCCGTTCCCCGCCGCTGCGTGAGGATCCTGCCGTGCCAGCGGCCTTCTGCGACCAGCGACGTCGACCCGTCGGTAGACACGTAGACCGCGCAGCAATGGAACGCGGCGGTGCGCTCGCCGTCGGGCAGGCCCTGGAGTTCGCTCAGCAGTTTGTCGATGTTGCTGTCGTCGCTCGCGGCGGCGCCCGAATAGCGCGCCGAGTAAACGCCGGGCCGTCCGTCGAGCGCATCGACGACGAGCCCGGAGTCATCCGCTATCGCCGGCAGGCCGGTCATCAGCGACGCATGTCGCGCCTTGATCAACGCATTTTCCACGAAGCTGGAGCCCGTTTCGTCCGCGTCGCCGACACCGAGATCGGTTTGCGGCACGACTTCCACACCGAGCTCCCCGAGGATGCGCCGGATCTCCCGGACTTTCCCCGGGTTGCCCGAGGCAAGCACGATCTTTTCGGGCAACGGCATGGCCTCAGCCGCCGATGCCGGCGAGCGCTTCGTCCTGTGCGGCGATAATGTGCTCGATGCCAAGCTTGGCGAGACCGATCATCTCTGCGAATTCCTCGTCGCTGAACGCGTGGCCTTCGGCCGTACCCTGGATTTCGATAAAGCGCCCCGCGTCGTTCAACACGATGTTCATGTCGGTCTCCGCCTCGGAATCCTCGTCATAGTCCAGGTCGAGCACCGGCGTGCCGCGGTAGATGCCGACGGACACGGCGGCGACCCGGCCGTGCAACGGGTTCTTCCTGACGGCTCTGCTGCTGGTGAGGCGGTGCATCGCCAGCGCGAGCGCGACATAGCCGCCGCTGATGGCCGCGGTACGGGTGCCGCCGTCGGCCTGGATGACGTCGCAGTCCACCGTCACCATGCGTTCGCCCAGCGCACCGAGATCGGTGACTGCACGAAGCGAGCGGCCGATCAGGCGGGATATCTCCTGGGTTCTGCCGCTCTGTTTGCCGCGGGCCGCCTCGCGTGCCGAACGCGTGTGCGTCGCGCGGGGCAGCATGCCGTATTCGCCGGTGACCCAGCCCTTGTTCTTGCCGCGCATCCATATTGGTACGCGGTCCTCGACGCTCGCCGTACACAAGACGCGCGTGTCGCCGAATTCCACCAGCACGCTGCCTTCCGCGTGGCGTGTGAAGTCGGGCGTAAAAAATACTCGGCGAATCTCGTTCGCCTGCCGGCCGCTGGGGCGCATCGTCGCTCTCCGCTCTTAGGATTTTCGGTATCAGTCGCTCAGCCACCGCAGCGCGGCGCCCGTCGTATTGTCGCTGTAGGGTGAGTTTACGTTCAACGCCTTGAT
>CBDUCE010000278.1:0-3356 GCA_965365575.1 uncultured Gammaproteobacteria bacterium | reverse complement strand
TCGGGTTTCCAGTCGCGGTAGCGGTGTGTCGTGTTCGGCAGCATGAAAAACCCGTAACACACCGTCTTGCGCTCCAGGTTGGTCGCGCCCGTCTCGAGCGCCGCGAGCGCCAGCATCGGCTTGATCGTGGAGCCCGGCGGGTAGGTTCCCCTGACGGCACGGTTGAAAAGCGGGCGGTCCAAATCCTGCTGCAGCGCCGAGAACTGCGATTGGCTCATGCCGACGGCAAACAGGTTCGGGTCGAATGACGGTGCGCTGACGAGCGCGAGTATCTCGCCGCTCCACGGGTCCATCGCGACCACGGCGCCGCGCCGCCCGGCCAGTTGCTCCGTGGCGAGCACCTGCAGTTCGAGATCAATACTCAGATACAGGTTGTCGCCGGGTGTCGGATGCTCGTCGGCTGGCAGGGTCTCCTGGAGGTCGCGCGACTCTGCCGGAACGCGGCGGCCGCGTGCGTTGGTCACGATGTGACGAAAACCGGAGTCGCCGTGCAGCCGGGATTCGTAGCTGTTCTCGATGCCGGTCTTGCCGGTCTGCGTGGTGCCGGCATAGCGAGACGTATCCAGCTTCTCCAGGTCCGCGGTAGACAGCGCCCCGACGTAGCCGACCGCGTGTGCGATGTACTCGCCCTGCGGATAGTGGCGCACGAGCCGCGGCCTGAAGTCGACGCCCGGGAAACGCGGTCGCTGTATCGCGAACCTCGCGATCTCCTCGTCGTCGAGCCTCGGGTTGAGCGCCACCGGCTTGAAGCGCGGACCGCTCTCACTGAGATCCTTGATGCGCGGAATGTTGCTCACGTCGATGAGTTCCAGCTCGGCCAGCCGCTGCAGCGTCGCGTCGATATCGGTCACCTGCTCCGGGATCAGCTCGAGCTGGTAGGCGGGCAGGTTTTCCGCGAGCACGCGGCCCTGTCGGTCGAAGACCAGCCCCCGAATGGGCGGCACCGCCTCGATCCGGATCCGATTGCCGAGCGACCGTTCAGCGAAATGCTCGTAGTCGAAAACCTGCAGCTGGACAAGACGCGCAATGACGAGACCGAGCAGGATGATGCCGACCACGCCCGTGAGAATGACGCGCCCCAGAAAGAGGCGTCGCTCCGAATGATGGTCCTTGATCGGAGACAGCAGACCCAATTCAGCCTCCCGTTTGCACGCGGTAACGCAGGCCGGACAACACTATCGACAGGAATGGCCAGACGATGGTTCCCGAGACGACGGGACCCCAGTAGTCGATCGCGGACGCCGTTACGCCGGCGACGCCGTTGATCCAGAAAAGCAGGAACTGGTACAGGGTGAGCAGTGCGAATACCGTTGCCGTTAGCTGCGAGAGCGGAAAGACGCGCATCAGCAGGTGAAACTTGACCGTGATGTAGACGATTATGCACAGCGCGAGCGCGTGCTGGCCGAGCAGCGTTCCCTGCGCCACGTCGAGGACGATGCCAATCAGCCAGGCGATACCGACGCTGTAACTGCGCGGCACGGTCATGGCCCAGAATACGAGCACCAGCGCGAGCCAGTCCGGGCGGAACGGCTCGGCGGCGGCCGGCATCGGCACGATCATCAGCATGAAGGCGATGAGCAGCGTTGTCAGCACCGGCAGCTGCCGCAGAGCCCGTGCATTACTCATCGCCGGCTCCGTCGTCCTGTTTGCGCGTCCAGATGAGCATCACCTCGCGAACCTGGTCCAGCGCGGCGGCCGGCGTCGCCGTGACTTCAGCGAACGGTTCCTGGGGCAGGCGCGTGACATTTTCGACCACTGCAACCGGGTAGCCCGCGGGGAATGCGCCGCCGAGTCCCGAGGTAACGAGCAGGTCGCCAGTCTCGATGTCGGCATTGTTGGCGAGGAACGGCAGGCTGAGCCGGTTGTACTCGCCCGTACCGAAGGCGACCGTGCGCAAGCCGTTGCGATTCACGACGACCGGCAGCGCGTGATCCGGATCGCTGATCAGAATTGCCTGCGAGGTTGTAAGCCCGGTCTCGATGACCTGGCCGACGACACCCGACGCGTCGACGATCGCCTGGCCGTCATAAACACCCTCGCGGGTCCCCACGTCCAGCACGATATTGTGCCGGTACGGGTTTGCATCGACGGCCATGATGCCGGCGACGCGAACCTCGCCGCGCACCTGTTCGCGCGCATCGAGCATGGCGCGCAAGCGGTCGTTTTCCGCTTTGAGCGCCGCGAGTTCCTGCATGCGGCCGCGCGTTATGAGCGCCTCGGTCCGGAGCCGGCTGTTTTCCAGTTGCAGCTGGTTCTTGCTCGCGGAATTTTCGCGCAGCCACGACCAGAGACGCGCCGGCGTATCGACCACGATCTGCACGGGATACACGGCGACGCCGATGGCGCGCCGCACGGTGTCGAGGTGATGCTCCCGGTTGTCGAGCCACATGAGCAGGATGCTCAGGGTGACGAGGGCGAGCGCCCGAAATCCCAGTGCCGGAATTCTTGCAGGGTTGCTGTTGCTTTGCGAACCGACCATCAACAGTTAGCCGCTTGTTCGCACTTCGGACTCACTCCAGTCCGAAGACCGCCGGGCCGTGCTCGTCGATGAGTTCGATAACGCGGCCGCCGCCGCGTGCAACGCAGGTCATGGGGTCGTCAGCGATGACGACGGGCAGCCCGGTCTCTTCCATGAGCAATTTGTCGAGGTCGCGCAGCAGCGCGCCACCGCCCGTGAGTACGATGCCGCGATCCGCGACGTCCGCACCCAGCTCCGGCGGCGTTTGCTCCAGCGCCTCCTTGACGGCGCCGACGATGCCTTGCAGGGGCTCCTGCAGGGCTTCGAGGATTTCATTGCTGTTGAGGGTAAAGCTCCGCGGCACGCCTTCCGAAAGGTTGCGGCCCTTGACCGAGATCTCCAGGACTTCCTGGCCCGGGAATGCGGAGCCGATCTCGTGCTTGATGCGTTCAGCCGTCGCCTCGCCGATCAGGATGCCGTAGTTGCGGCGCACGTAGTTGGTGATCGCCTCGTCGAAGCGGTCGCCGCCGATTCGCACCGAGGCCGCATACACGATGCCGTTCAACGAGATCACCGCGACTTCCGAGGTGCCGCCGCCGATATCGAGCACCATGGAACCGCGCGCTTCGTGAACCGGCATGCCGGCGCCGATCGCCGCCGCCATGGGCTCGTCGATCAGCAGCACCTTGCGGGCGCCCGCGCCTTCGGCCGACTCGCGGATGGCACGCCGTTCAACCTGGGTGGAGCCATACGGCACACACACCAGTACCCGAGGGCTAGGCCGGAAATAACGGTTGCCGTGTGCCTTCCTTATGAAGTGCTGCAGCATCTTCTCGGTCACCGTGAAATCCGCGATGACGCCGTCCTTGAGCGGCCGGATTGCGGTGATGTTGCCGGG
>CBDUCE010000277.1:0-3379 GCA_965365575.1 uncultured Gammaproteobacteria bacterium | reverse complement strand
AGGTCAAGCTCTACATCAGCGAGTCGGCCGAAGTCGGCGGCGTCGAAGGCGAGATGACGATTGATGACGCCGTCCGTTTCAGCGGCAATAAGCCCTGATTCACAGTAAACTCGGGCTGTGCCAGGCGCAGCCCGACAACTGAAACTTTTCGCGGATACCGAGAGGCCCGGCGAGTCGCCGGGCTTTTCCGTGCGCGAGAGCGGCCGCGCAAAACGCCTGTCGATCAAGGTGTATCCGCGCGGGCGCGTCGAAGTTGTCGTGCCGAAAAGAACGCGCGCACGGGATGTGCAGACGTTCGTCGACGAGCATCGCGACTGGATCGAGAAAACGCGTGCGTCTTTCGCGGCGAAGCACCCGCCGGAACCGTTTTCGCTGCCCGATCGCGTCAACCTCGCAGCGATCGGCCGCAGCTTTCGCGTGGCCTACCGGCCGCGCAGGAATACGGACGGCGTGCGCTTCCGCCGCCACGGCGACCTGGTGGTGCTGACGGGCAACACCTCCGACGAAGTGCAGTGCGTTGCCGCACTGAAACGCTGGCTTGGCGTTGTTGCGAAAGAGGAATTCGAGGTCTGGTTGCGCGGCCTGTCGGTCCGTACTGGCGACAGCTTCAAGCGCATGCAGGTGCGGGGTCAGAAGACCTGCTGGGGCAGTCATTCGTCCCGGGGGACCATCAGCATCAACTACTGCCTGCTGTTCCTGGAGCCGGCGCTGGTCCGCTACCTCATGATCCACGAGCTGTGCCACGCCCGGCACATGAATCACTCCCGCCGTTTCTGGCGCGCCGTCGCGCAGCACGAGCCCGACTACCAACGGTTCGACCGCGAGCTGGGCGAATCCTGGTCCAGAATACCGGGCTGGTTATGCTTTTATTAACAATAATTTATAAAAAATACTTCACCTATATTCTAAATTTGTCAACGGCCGTGTAGCGGGCGCGTTACTGGAATACGCACGCATTTTCGAGCACACGGAGGTACGACCATGGGCACAGGATGTGCAAAAGTACTGCTGGCATCAGCGCTACTGACCGCGCTGGGCGGTTGCGCGACGCGTCCAACGGGAGCGATCCTCTCCGCCGCCGAACTCGATTCGATGATCCGGGTCGAGGTCGAGCGGCTCGAGCCGGCGCGTCGCGACGAGAACGTCGTCGCCGCGCTTCAGCCCTGATCCAGTAGTTCGCGGAGGTTGATGACGGCGGCGTTGGCGCGTGCCAGGTAGTTTGCCATGACCAGCGAGTGGTTCGCGGTCAGTCCGAATCCACCGCCGTTCAGAACCACCGGCCACCGCATGGGTTCGAGGCTCGCCTCGAGTTCGCGGATGATCTGGCGGACGCTTGCCCCGGCATTCTTGTCAGCCAGTACCTCGGAGAAATCGAATTCGGCGGCGCGGAAGAAGTGCAGCAGCGCCCACGCCGTGCCCCGCGCCTCGAAAAAGACATCGTCGAGTTGCAGCCAGGGCGTACGCGCTTCAATCAGGTCGGGCTGGGTCTGGGCAGCCTCAGCCGCAGCATCGCCGGCAAGTCCCTCATTGATTACGTCTCCCGCGACGCTGTTGCCCAGCCGCCGGGACATGCTGCCGAGGCGCTTCTCGACCTGCGCAAGCCACTCGCGCAGGCTGTCGGCGCGCGCATAGAACTGTGCCTCGGGGGACGCGGTGCCGATCAGTCGATCGCGATAGTGGCTGAACCCCTTGATCGCGTCGCGGTATTCGGCTTCGGTCCGCGGCAGTATCCATGAGTTGCTGTCGAAAAAAAACTTCGGCTCCGCTACGGCGAGATCGGGGTCCTCCGCCGATTGCGATTGGCTGCGGCTGTAGTCGTTGCGCGTGACGCGCGCGAGGTCGCGTACCTGCGTCAGGACGCCGTACTCCCAGTTCGGGATGTTGTCGAGCCAGACGCCGGGCGGCATCACGTCGTTGCTGAGATAGCCGCCGCGCTTATCGAGCAGTGTCTCCGCGACGCGGATGAGCGTATCCGTCGTCGAGAATCCGACCACGGTTCGCTGATTGTCGACGTACTCGTTGACCCAGAACAGCTTGGGCATCGGCGACCAGTAGATGCCGAGTAACACAAGGAACAGGAACAGTGCGCCGAAAATTGCGGCGATGGTCTTGGTCCAGCGAGATCGGGACATGATGCTCTTTGCGGATTGTTGATTCACGGCAGACTCTCTGCAGATCCTTTCAATGGGCCAGCGATTCTACCAGTTTCGGCAACACGTCCCCCGCATTGCCGCGCAGGCTCGCAGTATAGGTGTCAGACTGGCCGGTCGAACTCGGGTTCACCTCGATTGTGACGGCGCCCGCTTCACGCGCGACATCCCCGAGGCCGGCCGCGGGATAAACCAGCGCCGAGGTGCCGACCGACAGGAACACGTTGCAGTCTCGGGCCGCCGCGAATGCGGCGTGCAGCGCGTCCTCCGGGATCGCTTCGCCGAACCAGACGACCCCGGGGCGCACATGAGCGCCGCAATCCGGGCAGGTCGGCACGCCACCGTCTCCCTCGACTGTGACGATGCGGCCGTCCGCAAAGCACCGGTTGGTAAAAATATTGCCGTGGAACTCGATGACGTCGGGGCTCCCGGCGCGCTGGTGCATGCCGTCGACATTTTGCGTAACCAGCGTCAGGCGGGGCACGAGCGACGCCAGCTCGGCCAGTGCCTGGTGCCCGGCATTGGGTGTGGCGTTGGCGACGAGTTCGCGGCGCCACTGGTACCAGCGCCAGACCAGCTCGGGATCGCGCACGAACGCTTCGGGGGTGGCGAGTTCGAGCGGGTCGTACCGCGCCCACAGTCCCGTCTGCGCTTCGCGAAAAGTGGGCACGCCGCTTTCCGCGGAGACACCCGCGCCGGTCAGGACGCAGACGTGGCGCGCGGCCCGAATCGACTCAACGAGCGATGCTGTCAGCTCAGGCAGCGAGCTGCCTCAACACGTAGTGCAGGATACCGCCGTGCTCGAAGTAGTCACGCTCCTTCGGCGTATCGATGCGTATTAGCGCGTCGAACGTGATGGCGTCGCCATCGGCCGGCGTCGCCGTCACGGTCACGGTCTTTGCAGCAGGATCCGTGTGGCCGCTGATGTCATAGATCTCTGTGCCCGTCAGGCCCAGCGATGCGGCATCCTGGCCCTCCGTGAACTGCAGGGGCAGCACGCCCATGCCGATCAGGTTCGAGCGATGGATGCGTTCGAAGCTCTTCGCGATAACGGCCTTGACGCCCAGCAGAACGGTGCCCTTGGCGGCCCAGTCGCGGGACGAGCCCGTGCCGTACTCGCTGCCGGCGACAACGACCAGCGGCGTGCCTTCTTCGCGGTACCTGAGTGACGCGTCGTAGATCGTCATCTGTTCGCCGCTCGGCTGGTGCCGCGTCCAGCCGCCCTCGGT
>CBDUCE010000276.1:0-3410 GCA_965365575.1 uncultured Gammaproteobacteria bacterium | reverse complement strand
TGCGTGGCACCAAAAGTCACTGTCCCCTTACTCGCCGATGCCGTGGTACGGTGCCCGTGTTACAGGGTAGCTGGCGCGCTTCGGCGTAATTCACCGGACCGGAAGAATGCAACAGGTATTCGTTTCTCGCGAACAAGAACTCTCCAGGCTGGATACCTTGCTTGCGCTGGCGATGAGCAGCAACGGGCAGGTCTGTTTCGTCACCGGTGAGGCCGGGGTCGGCAAGACCACCCTGACAGCGGAATTCGCGCGCCGGGCTGAAGACCGGTATTCGGACCTGCTGATCGCAATCGGCGACTGCAACTCGCAAACCGGCATCGGCGATCCTTACTTGCCCTTCAGAGAAGTGCTCAGCATGCTTGCCGGCGACATCGATGATCGCGTTGCGCAGGGAATGACCAGCGAAGAGAACGCGAGCCGCCTTCGTAACTTCCTCGGCGTATCCAAGCGCATCATCAAGGAGGTAGGCCCGGACCTGATCGACATATTCGTCCCCGGCGTCGCCGCCGTGACCAAGGCAGGGTCGATGGTTGCCGGTTCGAGGAGTTCGGGTCGGGCCGAGTCGGCTACAGATCGAGCGACGCTTCGGGACGTGTCAAAGGATCGCGACCAGAGTCGAATCTTCGAGCAGGTCACGCGCGTGCTCGTCACGCTCGCAGCCGAACGTCCGCTGGTGATCATCCTGGATGACCTGCACTGGATCGACGACTCCTCGGCGAGCTTGCTGTTTCACATCGCCCGGCGTATCGAGGGGAGTCGAATCCTCATCGTGGGAACCCTTCGACCGGAAGAAATTGATATTGGTCGCGGCGAGTATCGCCATCCGATGTCGCCAATAGTGTCTGAGGTGAAGCGGCACTATGGCGACGTCGTGATCGAACTTGGGCTTGAGGACGAATCATCGGCGCTTACGTTCATCGAACAGCTGCTCGAACAGGAATCAGTCTTTGCGGATTCGAAATTTAGGGAACGATTCGTTGCGCAAACCCGCGGACACCCGTTGTTTGCGATCGAGTTGCTCAACGACATGCGCGAACGCGGCGTGCTGATCGAACAGGACAACGGGAGATGGGTCGAGGGCCCGAAACTCGACTGGACGACGCTGCCTGCACGGACGGAAGGCGTCATCGAGGAACGTATCTCCCGTCTTTCAGTTGAACTGCAGGATGTTCTGACCGTCGCGAGCATTCAGGGCGAAGTCTTCACGGCACAAGTTATCGCTGCGGTACTGAACCTTGACGAGCGTCATCTGTTGCAGGTTCTCACCCGCGAACTCGGACGCGTGCACCGGCTCGTTCGGGAGGAGGCCAGTGAGCGTATCAACGGCAAGCGTATCTCGCAGTTCCGTTTTCGGCACCAGCTGTTCCAGAAGTATTTGTACGATCGCCTCGGTATAGGCGAGCGTGAGCTGTTGCATGAGGATGTCGCGAAGTCCATTGAGGAACTGTACGGCGAGCAGCGTGAGTCTCTGCCAGTTGTGCTTGCATTCCACTTCGACAGGGCAAATCTCCCGGAGCGTGCAGCGTACTACTATCTCAAGGCAGGCCGCCGCGCGGTAGCTGTTTATGCTTACCGGGAGGCGGTAGCGCATGCGCGTGCGGGCATCAAGATTTTGGGCAGCGACAGCAATGACGAACTCGAGTTGCGCCTCGAACTCGGGCTGCTGTTGGGGGACGCGAGTTTGCGCGGTGGAAATGCTGTCGACTCGATGATGGCATTCCGCGAAACCGCGGAGCTGGCACTGAAACATGATGCGCAGGAAGCCGCAGCCAAGGCGGCGATTGGCTATATGGAGCCGGGCTGGCGCTACAACGCAATCGATGCAACGGCTGTTGACCTGTTGCGGCGATCCCTGGCGCTGCTCGATGAATCGGACAGCGATCTACGGGCACGGCTACTGGCGAACTTTGCCCGGGCCACCCAGGAGATACAGTCCGAAGATGATTCGCTGGCTATGGTTGCAGAAGCGACGGCCATGGCGAGACGCCTTGATAATTCCCGGGCGCTCGTCGACTGCCTCCGAATACGATTCAACATCGATCGTGAACCGGAGAGCATTCACGAACGGCTTGCGCTGGCCGACGAGATTCTGGATCTGACCCGGAACCTCGATGATAAAGCGCTGCTGATGGAGTCACTGGCATTCTCGCTGTACGACAGACTTGCTACGGGCGATATTCCTTCCTGCGAAAAGAGTCTGGAAGCGATGGGAGCGATTGCGGCCGAGGCGGCCGACCCGTTCTACGTCTACCACGAAGCCACCATGCGAGTCGCATTGCTTATTCTGCGAGGAGCGTTCGACGAAGCAGAGCGCTGCGCGGTCGAGGCGATGCATACGGGCAAGGAGCTTGGAGTTACGCAGGTCGATGGCGTGATGGGAGTACAGATGTTCACGGTGCGGCGTGAGCAGGGCCGGCTGGCACAGTTTGCTCCGGTCATCCGCGCGTTTCTTGATCGGGAAGGCGCGGACTCGGCCTGGCGTCCCGGCCTTGCACTTGCGTGCGCCGATGTCGGTGACCTGCAGGAAGCACGAAAGCAGTTCGACATAATCGCCGATGACAATTTTTCAGCCATCGCTCAGGACTCGCTAAGGCAGACTTGCCTGTGCTATCTCGCCGAGGTATGCGATGTCCTGGGTGACGCGGAACGAGCCGAAGAACTCTACGACATGCTGCTGCCCTATGCCGAACTCGTGCTCGTGGTGGGCAATGCGACCGCGTGCCTGGGGGCCACCGCGCGCTACCTGGGGCAGCTTGCCACGGTAATGGAGCGCTACGACGATGCCGGGGAGCACTTCAGGTTCGCCGACGATCTGAATCGCAGAACCGCCGCAAGGCCCTGGCTTGCCCACAGCAACTACGAGTTCGCGAGAATGCTCATCCGGCGTGGCGATACGGGCGATCGCGGCACGGCCCTCGAATTGCTTGGGGATGCCGAAAGCACGTCCCGCGAGCTTGGCATGGCTTACCTGCTCGGAAAGCTCAGTGCGGTTCGAGACGCGTTATAATGCGGCTCCATCATCTATGATCCCGTCACTGGAGTAGTAAATGCCGGTCTTTCTTGTAGAAAGGAATTTCGCCGAAGAGCTTGAAGTGACCCCGGACGTGGCGTCGGGTATCAACCGAATCAATGATGAGGTCGGCGTGCAGTGGCTCATCTCCTTCCTGAGCGCCGACAAGAAGAAGTCCTATTGCCTCTACGAAGCGACCAGCGCCGAGGCTATTCGGGAAGCGGCCAAACGCAGCAATGTGCCGGCAGATTCGGTCATTGAAGTCGGTGAACTCGCTCCCACCGGCCTGCTTGGCGAGATCCAGAAGCAGCGCTTCGAGAGTTAGGGGACAGTGACCTTAAGTGCCACGCGAATCAGGGGACAGTGACCTTAGGTGCCACGCGGATAAGGGGACAGTGAC
>CBDUCE010000275.1:0-3422 GCA_965365575.1 uncultured Gammaproteobacteria bacterium | reverse complement strand
CGCCAACATCTTCGACCTGATGGGTGAAAATTGCGTGGAACAGCTGTGCATCGTTGTGCACAGTCATGCACTTATAGCAACGAACGCCCCGGTAACTGGTTGATAAATATGAATCGAGTCACTCAATTAGATTTCTAAAAATCCGCGTGTCGGTAGTTCGCAAACTACAGCGAGATTCGGGTTGTGGGCCTCTATGATGACTTGCCGATGTTCTTTGGCATGCTCGAGGGCACCGCACAAGTCATTCATAGATAGTCTGATTATCGAGGTTTTCTTCTGGTCGATCTGCGGCCGATGCGCAAGAAATGGTGAGCGGGCTTCAGAAATCGGCGAGCGACCCGTGCACGGCCTCGCCGCCGAACAGGGTCAGCAGCACCTGTGTTTTGGAAATGTCGTACACGTCGATGTCGAACAGGTTCTGGTCGAGCACCGCGAGGTCGGCGTACTTGCCCACCTCGATCGAACCCGCCTCGTTCTCGCTGTGATTTACCCAGGCGGCGTTGATCGTAAGCATCGGAATTACGTCGGCCAGTGATACGCGCTCTTCGGGAATGAAGGCTTCACCCTCATCGGAGAGTGGATCCGTGCGAGTAATAGCCGTCTCCATCTGCAGGAAGGGATTCGCACTCGAGACGGACCAGTCGCTCCCCGATACGACCACGGCGCCGTCGCGCTGCAGGCTGCCGATCGGGTACATCCAGCGCACCGTTTCGGGTTTGATATAAGGCAGCGTCAGCTCGGTGATGTACTCGTCGGCGTAGGCCCAGTAGAGCGTGAAGTTGGCCGCGACGCCGAGACGGCGAAAACGCGGGATGTCCTCGGGCTGGACGACCTGCAGGTGCGCGATGTGGTGGCGGTTGTCGGTGACGCCGTTCGTCTCGCGAGCCGCCTCGAAAGCATCCAGGGATTCGCGGACCGCGCGATCGCCGAGGCCGTGAATGTGCACCTGGAAACCGTCGGCATCGAGCGCGATGACGGCTTCTTTCAGATCCTCCGGCTCCATCATGAGTATTCCGCGCGGATCGCCGTCGACGAGAAAGGGTTCGAGCATCGCCGCCGTGTAGTTCTCCATGACGCCGTCAAGCCAGATCTTGACGCTGGTCGCGCGAAAGTTGCCGCCCGTGTATGCCTCGCGGACTCGCCGCATTTGCTCGAGCTGCTCCATGCCCTTCGATGTGTCCCAATAATTCGCGGCGACAACACGCAACGTCAGCTCGCCGCGATCGTCGAGCGCGCGATAGCCGTCGAGATAATTGCGATAGGTCTTGGCGTCCTGGATGGATGTGATGCCGTATTCATTGAGCATGTGCACCGCGTATTGCAGGGCGGCGGTCTTTGTTTCGAGATCGGGCGGCGGGATGAGATCCTCGACCAGGTCCTGCGCATGTTCCTGCAGGCTGCCGAGTGGCACCCGGCTGCCGGGCTCGCGATCGATGATGCCGTTGGGCGGATCCGGCGTCTCAGCCGTGATGCCGGCAATTTCCAGGGCTTTGCTGTTGACCCACGCGGTGTGGCCGTCCGAGGTCTCCATGTAGACGGGCCGGTCCGGCACGATCTCGTCGAGCAATTTGCGGCTCGCCTTTGCGCCCGGACCGAACGCATCCATGAGCCAGCCGGCGCCGGTTACCCATTCAGCGTCGGGTTGATTCTCGGCGCAGCGCTTGATTCTTGCCAGGTATTCGCCAACCGCGTCTTCCGGAAACTCACCGTGCTCTTCGAGTATGGCTTCCGCCGACAGGTCGCAGGCGAGTACCTCCAGTCCGCTGCCGAGTGCATGAATGTGGACGTCGAACATTCCGGGCAACACCATGCGCCCGCCGAGATCGACAACGCGGGTGTTGGGGCCGACAAACGCCCGGGCGCCGGCATCGTTGCCGACGTAGCTGAAGCGACCACTCGTTATCGCGACGGCCTGCGCCCAGCTGCGCGCATCATCCACGGTGTAGAAGCTGCCATTCCGGAGAACGAGATCAGCAGGGGTCTCGGCACGGCGCTCGCCACAGCCCGCGGCCAGGGCCAGCACTGCGAGAAGCGCGATGCGGAAAACAGAGGAGGTCTGGTATGGGTGCATTGGTCGGCAACTGGCGACAAAACTGGATCCATTGTGCCAACTGGGTACTCTGTAGGGCAATCAGTCTGCCTTGACCGGACCAGCGCTCGCCGGTCCAATACCCCGCTCCTTCCCGAGCCAGGTAGCTCAGTTGGTAGAGCAGCGTCCTTAAAAGCCGCGTGTCGGTGGTTTAATTGATTCGGATCGGCTTGGGCCGATCCTCACCCTTGCGGGCAGCTTCGCTGTCGTGATTCGCTTCGCGAATCGCTTCGCCCCTGGCCACCATCAAACGCTTTTTACTCCGATACTGGGTCCATGGTGATGATGACCTTGCCGCGGGCACGATGCGTTTCGAGGTAACGCAAGGCCTCAGCGGTGTCGGCTAAGGAGTAACGAGTGTCAATCCGCGTCGTCAGGCGTCCGTCAGCCATCAGGCCGGCAAGGTATTCGAGATCGTCACTGGTCAGCATCGCCAACATCGCGCCAATTTCCTGGTCTATAAACGGCGACAGCATCGCTGCTTTCAATGGCGGCCACAGCGGTGCGAACCAGTTTCCCTTGGGACCGCCGACGAGCACCATGCGTCCATGCGGCTTGAGCACACGGCGATTCGCCGTTAGAGACTGGCTGCCCACCATGTCGACAATCAGGTCGTACTCGTTGCCGCTCTCGGTGTAGTTTTCATTCTTGTAGTCGAAAACGTGGTCGGCACCGAGTGCGCGCACCATCTCGACATTGCGCGTACTACAAACACCATGCACTTCGGCGCCGAGCGCTTTCGCGATTTGCACCGCATAGGTTCCAACGCCACCCGATGCACCGTTGATCAAGACTTTTTCGCCAGCCGTTAACCTGCCATCGTCGCGCAGCGCCTGTAGAGCGGTCACTGCCGCAATCCCGACGGCAGCGGCGTCTTCGAAGCTGACACTATCGGGCTTCGCGGCAATCGCGCGATCCTCAGGAATTAGCAGGTATTCGGCGAAGGCACCGCTTCGTCCGCCAAACACCGCATCGCCGACAGCGAATTTCGTCACGTCATCTCCAACCTCGGTGACCACGCCCGCGAAATCGACCCCCATTCGCTGATCACTCGGCTTGCCAATTCCTGCTGAGAGACGCATCAGGTAAGGCAAACCTCGCATGTAGTGGTAGTCGAGCGGATTCACGGCCGCGGCTTCGACCTTGACGATGACGTCTTTCGGTCCCGGTTTCGGTTTCTCGACGTCCAGGTACTCAAGTGCCTCAGGTCCGCCGTAGCACCGTGAGACAACGGCTTTCATCGAATCTGTATCGACAGCAACGCTTGGTGGTGGCGTGCACTCGGACGTGTAACTGAGCGTGATCGCGAGCGCAACAACGGCCAACCCCAGGA
>CBDUCE010000274.1:0-3496 GCA_965365575.1 uncultured Gammaproteobacteria bacterium | reverse complement strand
AAGGTGATGATGGCGCTGTGGGACGCGTTCAAGGAAAACGGCATCTCGATACCGTTCCCGCATCGCGAGGTCATCATGAAAACGCCCGTAACGGTGCAGTCGACGGAGCCGCAATCCTAGGGCAGCGTGTATGCCGGGCGCTCCTCTTCCTCCTCGGCGTCCACCAGCTCTATCCTGCAGTTCATTGCCGAGAACATCGCAAAGATCGGCCGCGTGCTGATGAACGACGGCGCAACGATGATGTTCTCGCGGCTGCCGATGAACTCGCGCAGGCGCTCGGCATCCGATTCACGCAGTATCTCGAAGGCCGCCTTCAGGTTCGATTCGGCGGCCAGCTTCTGAACCAGTTCCTGCATGCGCGCAGCGCGCTCCCTGCCAACCTGTTCGGCGCGCTGCTGCGTGAACTCGACGGCAACACCGCCTGATCGCAAAATCTCGCGCGTAAACGGCAGACTGGCGATTCGATGCCAGCGATCATCCTCGACATAGAGCGCGGTAAGCTCCGCCGGCGTATCCCTCAGCAGGCGCAGGACCGTTTCCCAGAGCCGTGCGACCGGCGTGGTTTCGGTCACCGCCAGCACGACACGAAACCTCATCTCAGTCTTCGCCATCCTTCATCGCCTCCTTCGCAAAGCTCTTGCGCGCGGTGGCATAGTCGACAAGCTGGTTTTCCACGAGGGCGTTCACGGAACCCTCCGGGAAATTACCGTCCTCGCCTCGCTCTCCGGCTCGCTTCCCGGTCAGGATGCTAATGGCCTCGTCGACGTGGCGAACCGCGAACACGCGGAACTCGCCCCGCCTGACCGCATCGACCACGTCTTCGCGCAACATCAGGTGCTTGACGTTGTCCTGCGGGATAATGACGCCGTGCGATCCGTCCAGGCCGCGCTCGCGGCAAACGTCGTAGAAGCCCTCGATCTTCTCGTTGACGCCGCCAATCGCCTGCACGCGGCCCAGCTGGTTTACGGAGCCGGTAACCGCGATGTTCTGCCTGATAGGCAGGCGGGAAAGCGATGACAGCAATGCGGACAACTCGGCTACCGACGCACTGCCGCCCGCCATGCCGCCGTACGACTGCTCGAACACGACACTGGCGCGCAGCGACAGTGGCAGGTCCGGCGCATAGCGTGCCGCGAGCGCCGATGAGAGAATCATCATGCCTTTCGAATGAATGGCGCCGCCGAGCTCGACTTCGCGCTCGATATCCACCACATCGCCTGTGCCGACGCGAGTCGTGGCTGTGATGCGGACAGGGTGTCCATAGCGATACTCGCCCAGGTCGGTGACAGAAAGCCCGTTGACCTGGCCGATGCATTCGCCGCTGGTGTCGATCAGCAGCGTGTCACGCTTGATTGCATCGATGACCCTCGACTGCATGCGGCTGAACCGGCGCCGCCGCTCACTCACCGCTTTTTCGACATCGCCGGCGTCGACCTCGTCTGCGCCGCGCTGCCGCGCCCAGTAGTCCGCCTGCTCGATGAGGTCGTCAAGGGAGCTCATGTGCATCGACAGCCGCTCGCTGTCTTCCGCCCGGCGGGCCCGTTCCTCGATAACGCGCTGGACAGCGGCCGTATTGAGGGGTAACAACTCCATGTCCTTCGCTTGCCGTACGACCAGCCGTGCATACTGCCCGACGTTTTCGTCGCTACGCTCGACATCGTCGTCGAGGTCCGCGGCCACCTTGAAGAGGCTGCTGAACTCCACGTCGTAATGGCATAGCAGGTAATACAGCCAGCGTTCGCCGATGAGGATGATCCGCGCATCCAGCGGGATCGGCTCCGGCTTCAGTGTGGTGGTGCTGACAAAGCCCAGGGACTCGCCCGGCGACTCGATACGCACCTTCCTGGCAAACAGGGCTTGCTTGAGCGCCTCCCAGACGAATGGCCGGCTCAGCACACGGCGCGTATCCAGAATGAGGTAGCCGCCGTTTGCCTGCAACAATGCGCCGCTGCGCACCAGGCGGAAGTCCGTCACCAGCGTACCCATTTCCGCCTTGTGCTCGATGCGCCCGATGATGTTCGGATAGCTGGGGTTGGACTCGTAAACGACCGGCGCCTTGTCGGCATCTGCGTTGTCGACGACAAGGTTTACTTCATACTGGCTGTAGAGCTGCACGGAATCCGTGCTGAGGAAAGGCATCGACGGGGTCTCCGTCTGCTGGAAGTCCTCCGCGTTCCGGATGATGTTGTCCTGGACTTCGTCAAGGTAGGCGGCGACTCGCGGCATCGACTTGTACTTCTCCTTCAGGTCGGCGAGCTGCACGCTGACCGCGTGTTCGGTAACCTCCTCGTTAAGCGCTTTCACTTGTTCGCGGTGCGCCTTGCGGAGTTTCGGCATCATCTCGACGCGCTCCTGCAACTCATCGCTGAGGTTTTCGATCGCGGATTCGATTTCCTTGCGCTTATCCTCGGGCAACTTGTTGAATTCCTTGTCACCAATCACCTTACCGTCGATGATCGGTGCCAATACGTAGCCGGTGGGCGTCTGCAGGACACCGATGCCCTCTTCTGCCGCTCGCTCGTTTAGCGACTTCCACTGCTCTTCGACCTTGCTCTTCGATTCTTCCTCTATGGCGCGCAACTGGTTGCGGTAGTCGTCGCCCTCGAACGCTGCCGGGATCGCGAGCTGCATTTCACCGATCAGGTTTCGCATGTCTTCGCGGAATTCCCGCCCCCGCCCGGCCGGAAAACGCAGCGCCTGCGGCCGTTCGGGATTCGAGAAATTGTTGACGTAGCACCAGTCGGGCGGAACGCCCCTCGCTTTCGCCTGCCCGGCGACGAGGCTTTCGACCAGGTCGTGACGATTGCTGCCTATCGGCCCCAGGACATAGATGTTGTAGCCGTCCTGGCGCATGTCGATGCCGAAGCGAATCGCATCGATGGCGCGCTGCTGGCCGATGTAGGGCGCCGCCGTCATCTCCGTGCCGCTCTGCTGGAAATCGGCGGGTAGCGAGCAGTGCCTTCGCAGTGCATCCGGCTGAACGTGATATTGCTGGGTTGCGTCTGCTGCCATGGTATTCCCCGAAACAAGGCTCCGGGCCGGTACCCCCAATAGGAACACATCGATTGGCCGAAGCGCTATTAGGGACTATCCCGATAGTTCGGTGATAACCGCGCGCCTCAGTGGGCGAACAAAAAGGGGCGGCTCGCGGCCGCCCCAGGTTACTGACATTCCCCGTGCGTCAGGCGACCTTAACCTTGTAAGGCGTGGTTGCCTCGACTTTCGGCAGGACGATTTCGAGGACGCCGTCCTTTATTTCGGCCTGTGCCTTGTCGCCAAGCACCTCGAACGGCAGGAGTACCGACCTGTACAGACGGCCATAAGCCATCTCGTGGCGGACGAACTCCTCTTTCTTTTCCTCTTCCTCGTAATCCCGCTTCGCCTCGATTATCAGGCGATCGCCCGAGATTGTGACCTCGAGGTCTTCTTTCTTGATACCGGGGACGTCGGCGCGTACGACGAGTTTGTCATCCTTGTCGAGGATGTCGACTTTCGG
>CBDUCE010000273.1:0-3500 GCA_965365575.1 uncultured Gammaproteobacteria bacterium | reverse complement strand
CGCCGAGCGCCGTGTGCCACAGGACGGGCGTATCAAAATGCGCCTCTCCAAGAACAGGGCCATCGACTTTCGCGTCAATACCTGCCCGACCCTGTTCGGCGAGAAGATCGTGCTGCGTATCCTCGATCCGTCGAGCGCCAAACTCGGCATCGATGCGTTGGGCTACGAGGAGAAGCAGAAGCAGCTTTACCTGAAGCACCTGAACAAGCCTTACGGAATGATCCTCGTGACCGGCCCCACCGGCTCTGGTAAGACCGTGTCGCTTTATACGGGCCTGAACATCCTCAATACAATCGATCGCAACATTTCGACGGCCGAGGATCCGGCGGAAATCAACCTGCCGGGCATCAACCAGGTCAACGTCAACCCGAAAGTCGGGCTGACCTTCGCTTCGTCGCTCAAGGCGTTCCTGCGCCAGGACCCCGACGTCATCATGGTCGGTGAGATTCGCGACCTCGAGACGGCCGAGATCGCAATCAAGGCGGCGCAAACCGGTCACCTGGTCTTATCGACGCTGCATACGAACGATGCGCCGCGAACCTTGACGCGCCTGGTCGACATGGGCGTGAAGCCTTATGCAATCGCAACGTCGGTGAGCCTGATCATCGCCCAGCGCCTCGCCCGGCGTCTGTGCGACAACTGCAAGGAGGCGCAGGAAATTCCGGAGGAAGCGCTCAAGAAAGAAGGCTTCACGGACGCCGAGATCGACAAGGGCGTTACGGTATTTGCCGCGAAAGGCTGCAAGCAGTGCAACGAAGGCTACAAGGGCCGCCTCGGCATCTTCCAGGTCATGGAAGTGTCCGAAGCCATGGGCCGCATCATAATGGAAGGCGGCAACGCGATGCAGATCGCGGACCAGGCTGCCAAAGAGGGGGTTATCGACTTGAGACGGGCTGGATTGAACAAAGTCAAGGACGGCGTTACCAGCCTGGTGGAAGTTAACAGGGTTACAATCGAATGAGTTTGTACCTCATCTGACGGACGAGAACGATGGCCGAAACAGCAGTAGTTAGCACGCCTTTCCTCTGGGAGGGCACGGACCGCAAGGGCAACAAGGTCAAGGGCAAGAGCCTCGCGAGCACGGAGCAAGCGGTGCGCGCCGACCTCCGCCGGCAGGGCGTCGTGCCCAGCCGGATACGCAAACAGCGTGCCAGTGCATTTTCGGGCCGGTCCAAGATCACTACGGGCGATATCGCCATCTTTAGCCGCCAGCTGTCTACGATGCTGGCCGCCGGTATCCCGCTGGTGCAGGCCTTCGAGATCGTCGGCAACGGGCATGAAAATGCCGCGATGCAGAAGCTGATTCTCGGTATCAAAGCGGACGTCGAGGGGGGTAGCTCACTGGCGGAAGCCCTTGCCAAGCAGCCATTGTATTTCGACGACCTGTTCATCAACCTCGTCGAAGCGGGTGAACAGGCCGGTGCGCTCGAAACCCTGCTCGACAAGATCGCGACCTACAAGGAAAAGACCGAGGCGATCAAGAAGAAGATCAAGAAGGCGCTGACCTACCCGGCTGCTGTCATGGTGGTCGCGTTCGTCGTCACGACTATCCTGCTCATCTTCGTTATTCCGGCATTCGAGGACCTGTTCCAGGGCTTCGGCGCTGACCTGCCGACGTTTACCCGCATGGTCATCGACCTGTCGGTTTTCGTCCGAACAAATGGCGTGATTCTGGCAATGGGCATCGGTGCCGCAATCGCCGCGTTCCTGTATTTCAAGAAGCGCTCGCGGGCGATGCGGCATTTCCTGGATCGCATGTCGCTCAAAACACCCATCATCGGCCCGATCCTGCAAAAAGCCGCCGTCGCGCGTTACGCACGGACGCTATCCACGATGTTCGCCGCGGGCGTGCCGCTCGTCGAGGCGCTGGAATCGGTCGCCGGTGCCACCGGCAATATCGTCTACGAGGAAGGCGTTCTCAAGATGCGCGACGAAGTTGCCACCGGCCAGCGGCTGCAACAGTCGATGGAGAATACCGACCTGTTCCCGAACATGGTCATCCAGATGATCGCGGTTGGTGAGGAGTCGGGTTCGCTCGACGAGATGTCGGCGAAGGTCGCGGACTTCTACGAGGAAGACGTCGACAACGCGGTGGACAACCTTTCGAGCCTGCTGGAGCCGCTGATCATGGCGATCCTGGGTGTGCTCGTCGGTGGCCTCGTGGTCGCGATGTACCTGCCGATCTTCAAGATGGGTTCGGTCATCTGACGATCGCCCGCCCGTTTGCAAAAAAACGGCGTTCGGAGGACACTCCGGACGCCGTTTTCGTTAACAGAACCGGGAATCCAAGCGGAGACAGTGCATGCTCGAACTGCTCGCCGAGTCACCTGCGATCTTCATCGCCGTCGCGTTCGCCTTTGCGCTCCTCATCGGCAGTTTTTTGAACGTCGTCATCTACCGCCTACCTATCATGATGGAACGCGAGTGGCGCACGCAATGCGCCGAGCTCGCCGAAACGCCGGCACCGGACATCCCGGAAGGCCGCTTCAACCTCGTGGTACCGCGCTCGCGCTGCCCCTCCTGCGGCGCGCAGATTACGGCCTGGCAAAATATTCCGGTGCTCAGCTACCTGATGCTCGGTGGCCGCTGCGCCGCCTGCAAGGCGGCAATCTCGGCGCGCTACCCGATCGTCGAGTTCGTGACGGCGCTGCTGGTCGCCGCTGCCGCCTGGCGCTTCGGCGCGAACCCGCAGGGCCTGATGGCGATCGTCCTGACGTTGTTCCTCGTCCCGATCACCATGATCGACTTCGATCGCTGCCTGATCCCCGACTCTATCGTCCTGCCCCTCATGTGGATCGGGCTCGGCATGAGTCTCTGGCATCCGGTGCCGGGCGCGGACGTACTGTTCATAGCGCCCGCCGACGCCATCATCGGCGCCATCGCGGGCTATCTCAGCCTGTGGTCGTTCTACTGGCTGTTCAAACTCGTTACCGGCAAGGAAGGCATGGGTTACGGCGACTTCAAACTGCTCGCCGCGCTCGGCGCCTGGCTCGGCTACCAGTACCTGTTCACGATCATCATCATGTCGGCCGTCGTCGGTGCCACCCTCGGCATAATCCTGATCGTATTCCGCGGCCGCGACCACCAGGTACCGATGCCCTTCGGGCCGTTCCTGGCGGGCGCAGGCTGGATCACGATGCTTTGGGGCGACGCCGTCAAGGCCTTCTTCAACCTGCCGTTCTAGGTGAGCGAGCGTCGTCACAAACCGCTGCGCATCGGCCTGACAGGGGGCATTGCCAGCGGCAAGTCCACCGTCGCCGACATGTTCGCCGAGCTCGGCGTGCCCGTGATCGACACGGATATTATCGCGCGCGAAGTGGTTCGCCCCGGCAAGCCTGCGCTGGCGGAGATTCGCGAGGCGTTCGGGGCCGGCGTCATCGCCACCGACGGCACGCTGGACCGGCCCGCGATGCGCGGGATCGTGTTCGGCGACGACGCGGCGCGTCGCAGGCTCGAGTCCATCCTGCACCCGAGGATCGGCAGGGCGACGCGGAAACAGG
>CBDUCE010000272.1:0-3500 GCA_965365575.1 uncultured Gammaproteobacteria bacterium | reverse complement strand
AGCATCGTCTGGTGCGACAGCCAGCGCTGCCAGGCTTCCTTGGATACGTTGTCGTAGATCCGCTGGCCCAGTTCTCCCGGGTACGGCGCCCAGTCCAGTCCTTCGGCCTCTTTGCCGAGAATGACGCAATGAACAGTTCTAGCCATGATTTCTCAATTCGTCCGTGTTGCTGAGTGTTTCGATAAGCCTCATGACCGGGGCGGCGATTCCGCCGGGCGGCGCGTCGCCGGGCCGGTACCAGGTCGAGTCGTCGTAGTCGGCTACTTTACTCGACACGGCGTCTATTCGCACAACGACCGGCGCGATGTCCAGGTCGTAATGACTGAAGCTGTGCCGCAGAGTATCCCAGTTCTCCACCGCCACCGCCTCGGCATTGAGCTGCTCAGCGCACCAGTGACCGACGTCGCTGACCTCCGGGAGGCTCCAGAGCCCACCCCAGATGCCGGCCGCGGGCCGGCGCTCGAGGTACACGGCGCCGTCCACGACGGCAAGAACCATCGTCGTCTCCCGTAGCGGTTTCTCCTTCTTCGGCTTGCGTCCCGGGTACCGCTCGACCTCACCGCGCGAGAGGGCGGCGCAATCGCTGTGCACCGGGCACGCAGCGCAGGCAGGCTTCGTACGCGTGCACAGCGTCGCGCCGAGATCCATCATCGCCTGCGTGTAGTCGCCGACACGATCGGACGGGGTGCGGTCCTCCGCCAGCACCCAGAGTTGTTTTGCCACGGCCGTCTTCCCCGGCCAGCCCTCCACGGCGGCGTGCCGCGCCAGCACGCGCTTCACGTTACCGTCGAGGATGGCGTGGCGCTGGTCGAACGCGAGCGCGAGTATCGCGCCCGCCGTGGAGCGGCCGATGCCCGGCAATTCCGTGACGGCCCCGATGGTCGAGGGAAAGCGGCCGCCGTGCTCGTCGCGGATGATCTCCGCCGCGTGATGCAGGTTGCGCGCGCGCGCGTAGTAGCCGAGCCCGGACCAGAACTGCAGCACCTCGTCGAGTCCTGCGTCGGCGAGACTGGCGACGTCCGGAAAGCGGTGCATGAATCGTTCGTAGTACGGAATCACCGTCTGCACCTGCGTCTGCTGCAGCATGATCTCCGAGATCCAGATCCGATAGGCGTCGCCGGTGTCTTGCCAGGGCAGGTCCTTGCGGCCGTGGACGTCGTACCAGCGCAGCACGCGGGCTGCGAAGTCAGTTCTCATAGGGCGCGTAATCCCGGGCAAGGCCCTCGATGCGCTCGATCGCATTGATACCGCCGCTTCTGAGCTTGCTCTTCAATATGGCGGGACCGATCAGCGGCGGGATGAAGAACTTCGGCTTCATCCTGAATGCGTAGATCACGACCGTGCCGTCGGCCTCTTCCCGAAACTCCCAGCTCTCGTCGCTGACCTCGAAGTCGCTTTTCTCGGGGTCCACGGTCGCCCTGATGAATTTGAAAGGTTCGTGCTCGACGAAACCATAGCGCTCGAAGGACTTGCAGAAGAACCACAGGCAACCCTGCGTCTGGCTGTAGTAACGAGCACGCCCGTCCGGCCCGGGCAGCAGATTCCGCGACTCGACGATGACGCTCGAGAATTTCGGCGACTCGTCCCAGTCGAGCAGCAGGCCGTAGATTCTCTCGATGCTGACGTCGAACCACACTTCCGATCGCATGACGTAGGCACCGTCGACATGGTCCACGCTTATCTCTCGCAGTGTCGCGGCGCCGGCAAACGCCGGCAACGCCGAAATGATGAGAATCAGTGCCCGCATGATCAGTCGCCGCCGAGGAGATCCCTCAGGCGTTTCTTGGCTTCGTCCTTGAGTTGATCCTCGATGTCCTTTTCTTCCTGCGGCTCTTCGCCCTCCGGCGGCGGCTCTTTTTCATCGTCGCCGAACAGCTTGTCCACGATCGCCTTCTTTGCTTCCTCTTCAGCCCGGTCCTTGACCATCTCCTCGATGTCCGGTTCGATGTCCGGGTCCGCAAGCGGCCCTGTGATGCGGAACGGGATCACCGCCCTGGTGAAATCATCGAGTTCCTCTTCGCTGACCTCGGTCATGAACTCCGGTTTCTCGAGGAAACGGCCGGTCGCGGTGTAGTCGACGGTGGCCTCCACGAAATTGACCGAGCCCTTGCCGGTCACCTGCATGAAAGGCAGTTGCGCGAAAAAATCATCGTTTTGCATGACGCCATCGGTGACCTTGCCGCTGGCGACCATCGAGCTGAACTGCGTGCGCGGCGTCGCGGGCGCCTGCGGCGCCGCTTCGCCCTTGATCAGGGCGCGCGCCTTGCGCAGCTCGTACCACACGTCCGTGCCTTCCCATGCACCGTCCAGCAGCTCGACCGACAGGCTGCCGTCGAGATCGCGGCGGATCGCGTCCATGTCCGCACCGCTGCCGCCCAGCTTGAAGTTGCCGTTGACGGTGCCGGTAACGTTGTCCACGTCGTACATGGCTTTCATCATCGGCCGCAGACTGACGCCGGCGATCTTCTCATCGACCGCGATCGACGGCACCTTGCCGGACGCGTCGATGTTGATGTCGCCGCGATAGCCGCCGTCGAAGAAGTCGGCCGCGATCGGATGGATGCGCATCTTGCCGTTTGCGGAATTGACGCCGAATGTCACTTTCTCGAACAGTATCTTGCCGAGGCTGGCGCTGGCGATGCTCAGGTTGCCGCGCGCGTTCAGCGCGCGTATGAGCTCCACGGGTATCTCGACGGTTTCGCCTGCGGATTCGTCGGCAGCGGCCGCCTCGCTTGCGGGCGCCATGTAGCGCGCGATATCGATCCTGTCGCCCGCGAGGTCGAGCTCGAAGGTTCCGTCGGCGCTCTTCGGCACGCTCAGCCTGCCGGTGAACGTCGTGTCGTCGAGCACGAGCCTGAGGTCCGTCAGCGTTATCGCGTTCGCGCCCACCTTTGCTTTCGCGTCCACGATGAGCTTGTCGAGAACATCCGGGTCCGCCGTCGGCGGCACCTCGATGGCGAGTTCCTGCATCAGCGTGCGCGGTGAAAACGCGGCAATACCGATCGTCGCGGCCGGCTGCGGATCGCCCGCATAGGAAAACGGTTCCACGTCGGCTTTCAGGTCCACGCTCATGAGCTGCAGCTGGATCTCACCCACGTCGGCGTTCTGCGCCTCGGTCTGCAGGCGGATCGCCGGGGCCCTGAAACGGATCGTGGCCGGCACTTCGGCAACGCCGTCGACGCGTCCGTCGACATCCAGGTCGCTTATCGCGATCGTCGCCGCATCCGCATCGAAGGCAACCACGACACCGACGTCGACCTCGCCGGACAGGCCCGCAGGTTCGAGCTTGAATGCGAAACCACCATCGAGCGGCACGGCCTCGCCGGCGGCGATGCGGCCGGACGTCAGGTCGAGATCGGTCAGTTCGAAACGGTCGCCGGTACTCGCGTCGCTGTAGGTCAGCGCCGCGTCGGTGACGGCGACGCTGGCTATATCGATCGTCGCGGACGGACCGCCCGTCTGCGGTTCGGCCGCCTCGGGTTCGGCCTCGCCGGCCTCGC
>CBDUCE010000271.1:0-3500 GCA_965365575.1 uncultured Gammaproteobacteria bacterium | reverse complement strand
AGATCTTCGGCCCGATCAAGGACTACGAGTGCCTGTGCGGCAAGTACAAGCGCCTCAAGCATCGCGGCGTCGTCTGCGAGAAGTGCGGCGTCGAGGTTACGCAGACCAAGGTGCGCCGTGAACGCATGGCGCACATCGAGCTGGCGAGCCCCGTCGCGCACATCTGGTTCCTGAAATCGTTGCCGTCGCGCATCGGCCTGATGCTCGATATGACGCTCAGGGAGATAGAGCGGGTGCTTTACTTCGAAGCCTTCGTCGTCGTCGAGCCCGGCATGACGGAGCTCGAGCGCGGCCAGTTGCTGACAGACGAGATGTACCTGGAAGCGCTGGAGCAGTACGGTGACGAGTTCGACGCCCGCATGGGCGCCGAGGCCGTGCGCGACATGCTCAGGACGATCGACCTGCAGCGTGAGGTGCTCTCGGTGCGCGAGGATATCGATGCAACGCGTTCGGAAACCAAGATCAAGCGGCTGTCGAAGCGGTTGAAACTGCTGGAGTCGTTCATCGAGTCCGGCAACAAGCCCGAGTGGATGGTATTGACTGTCCTGCCGGTGTTGCCGCCGGACCTGCGTCCGCTGGTGCCGCTCGATGGCGGCCGCTTCGCGACCTCGGACCTGAACGACCTGTACCGCCGCGTCATCAACCGCAACAACCGCCTGCGCCGGCTGCTGGAGCTGAATGCGCCCGACATCATCGTGCGCAACGAAAAGCGCATGCTGCAGGAGTCTGTGGATGCGCTGCTCGACAACGGGCGCCGCGGCCGGGCAATTACGGGCACGAACAAGCGCCCGCTGAAATCGCTGGCCGACATGATCAAGGGCAAGCAGGGCCGTTTTCGCCAGAACCTGCTCGGCAAGCGCGTCGACTACTCGGGCCGTTCGGTCATCGTGGTCGGTCCGACGCTCAAGCTGCACCAGTGCGGCCTGCCGAAGAAGATGGCGCTCGAACTCTTCAAACCGTTCATCTTCTCGAAGCTGCAGCTGCGCGGCGAGGCGACCACGATCAAGGCGGCGAAGCGCCTCGTGGAGCGCGAAGGTCCGGAGGTGTGGGATATCCTCGAAGAGGTCATCCGCGAGCACCCGGTACTGTTGAACCGTGCGCCCACGCTGCATCGTCTCGGAATCCAGGCATTCGAGCCCGTGCTGATCGAGGGCAAGGCGATCCAGTTGCATCCGCTCGTCTGCACGGCTTTCAACGCGGATTTCGACGGCGACCAGATGGCCGTGCACGTGCCCCTGTCGATCGAGGCACAGCTCGAGGCACGCGCGCTCATGATGTCGTCGAACAACATCCTGTCGCCCGCAAACGGTGACCCGATTATCGTGCCGTCGCAGGACGTCGTGCTCGGTCTCTACTACATGACCCGCACCCGCGTGAATGCGAAGGGTGAAGGCATGGTCCTGGCGGACCTCGACGAGGCCCGGCGGGCATACGAGAATGGTGTCGCCGAACTGCAGGCGAAGGTCAGGATTCGCGTGCCGATGGACGTCACCGACGAGCACGGCGAAACCCGCCGCGAGGCGAAGCTCGTGGAAACAACGATCGGGCGCGCGTTGCTGTCGGGCATACTGCCGCCCGGACTCGATTTCGGTCTCGTCAACCAGACGATGTCCAAGAAGGCCATTTCCAACGTCATCAACGCCTGCTATCGCAAGCTCGGCCTGAAGAAGACCGTCGTCTTTGCGGACCGCCTGATGTACACGGGCTTCCGCCTTGCGACCACGGCTGGCATCTCGATTGGCGTCAACGACATGGTCGTGCCGGAAAGCAAGCCTGACATCCTTGCGGTGGCCGAAGCCGAGGTCAAGGAGATCCAGGACCAGTACGGTTCGGGTCTCGTCACCGACGGCGAGCGTTACAACAAGGTCGTTGATATCTGGTCACGCACCAACGACCAGGTCGCCAAGGCCATGATGGACAAGCTGGGCACGGAGAAGGTCAAGGACGCCGGCGGCAAGGAAGTCGACCAGGAGTCGTTCAACTCGATCTACATGATGGCCGACTCCGGCGCGCGTGGTTCCGCCGCGCAGATCCGGCAGCTGGCCGGCATGCGCGGCCTGATGGCCAAGCCCGACGGCTCGATCATCGAAACGCCGATCACCGCGAACTTCCGTGAAGGGCTCGACGTACTGCAGTACTTCATTTCCACGCACGGCGCTCGCAAGGGGCTGGCCGACACGGCACTAAAGACTGCGAACTCGGGTTATCTCACGCGTCGTCTCGTCGACGTTGCTCAGGATCTCGTGGTTACCGAAGTGGATTGTGAGACCAAGAACGGCGTTTCGATGTCGCCGCTCGTCGAGGGTGGCGACATCGTCGAGCCGCTGCGCGAACGCGTCCTGGGTCGTGTGCTGGCCGAAGCCGTGCTGATACCCGGCACGGACAAGGTCGCGTTCGATGCCGGAACGATGCTCGATGAAGCCACGGTGCAGCAGCTCGAGGACTACTCGATCGACCAGGTCCTGGTGCGCTCGCCGATTACCTGCGAGGTTCGCTACGGCGTGTGCTCGCAATGCTACGGGCGAGATCTCGCGCGCGGCAAGCGTATCAACATCGGTGAAGCGGTTGGCGTCATCGCCGCGCAGTCCATCGGTGAGCCGGGCACGCAGCTTACGATGCGTACCTTCCACATCGGCGGTGCGGCGTCACGTTCCGCGGCTGTTAACAATATCGAGATCAAGTCGAACGGCGTAGCAAAACTCAACAATATCAAGACGGTAGCGCACCACAAGGGCTACCTCGTCGCGGTATCGCGGTCCGGCGAGATTTCGGTCATCGACGAACTGGGCCGCGAGCGCGAGCGCTACAAGGTGCCTTACGGCGCAACCATCACGGTCGCCGACGCCGAGCAGGTCAAACAGGGCCAGATCGTCGCCACCTGGGACCCGCATACCCACCCGGTCGTAACCGAGGTTGCGGGCAAATTGAAGTTCCAGGACTTTGTCGACGGCGTTACGGTTGCCGAGCAGATTGATGAGTTCACCGGCCTGACGTCCATCGTCGTGCTGGATCCGAAGAGTCGCGGCGCTGCCGGTAAGGACCTGCGTCCGGTTGCCCGTCTCGTCGATGAGGATGACAAAGACATCTGCTTCGCAAATACCGACATTCCGGCGGTGTACGCCTTGCCTGTCGGGGCGATTATCAGCATGTCGGACGGCGCGCTGGTCGCGGTCGGTGACGTCATCGCCCGTATCCCGCAGGAGTCGTCGAAGACGCGCGACATCACCGGTGGTCTGCCGCGTGTTGCGGACCTGTTCGAGGCCCGCAAGCCCAAGGATCCGGCGATCATGGCCGAGTACACGGGTACCGTGAGTTTCGGCAAGGAGACCAAGGGCAAGCGCCGGCTGGTCATCACGGATGAGGAAGGCGAGAGCCATGAGGAGCTGATCCCGAAATGGCGGCACCTCAACGTCTTCGAGGGCGAACAGGTCGTCAAGGGCGAGGTCATCGCCGACGGCGAGCCGAACCCGCACGACATCCTGCGCCTGCAGGGCGTCGAG
>CBDUCE010000270.1:0-3533 GCA_965365575.1 uncultured Gammaproteobacteria bacterium | reverse complement strand
GAGTTCAAGGGCGAAGGCGATCGCCAGTACCTGACGGGACTCAAGCTCGGTGGCGAACGCACGCTGATACTCGTCGATCGTTCGGCGAGCATGCTCGACGACACGATCGTCAATATCATCCGCCGCCGAAACATGTCGGACGAAGACAAGCTGCGAGCCGTCAAATGGCGCCAGGTGGTGGCCAGCGTCGACTGGCTCACGTCGCAGTTCAAGCCGGGCAGCAAGTTCCAGATCTACATGTTCAACAACGAAGTCGAGCCGGTGATCAAGGGTAGCGACGGCACGTGGCTCGAGGCAGACGACGCTTCCAAGCTGGACGAGGCGCTACGGGTGCTACGGCGCACGACGCCCGAAAACGGCACCAACCTGCGGGCCGCCTACGAGATTGCCGCCAGGCTGACGCCGCGCCCGGACAACATCATCCTGCTGGTCGACGGTCTGCCGACGATGATGGAATCCACGACCAACCGCCGGATGGTAACCGGCCGCGATCGTATGAGCATGCACGGCCGCTCGATCCGCGAACTGCCCAGCGGAATCCCTGTCAATATTCTATTGTTCCCGATGGAAGGTGATTACGACGCCGCCATCGCGTACTGGACGCTGGCCTACGGAACCGGCGGGTCGTTCATGGCCGTCAGCCGCGACTGGCCATAGGACGATGGAGCGGGCATGAGGAAACGACGTCGCAACGTTGAGGCATTCAGTCTTTCTTTTCTCGACTGCATCTGTTGTGGGTTCGGCGCGATCATATTGTTGCTCGTGCTGTCGAAGATCTACGAGCCGATGATCATCGAGAAGACCCAGGACGACCTCGAGTCCCTGATAGCATTGCTGCAGCAGGAGCTCTTCGACATCCGCGGCGAGACGGCGATACTGAATCGCGATCTCAAGGACGTGCGCGAACAGACCTCCGATTCCAAGATCCAGCTCGCCCGGCTGCAGCAGGAACTCAATACGGTGAAGGGGCAGTACGAAGCGTCGCAGGAGGACTCCGATTCGACTATCGACGAGGGTGCGCTGGCCTCAGCGAAGCAGCGCCTCACCGAGGAAATGCGCCGACTGCAGCCCTATTACAAGCGCGCCGATGATGATGCCGTTGCGGGCATTCCCGTCGACAGCGAATACATCATCTTCATTATCGACACCTCCGGCAGTATGCAGCAGTACAACTGGGACCGAGTGCAGAGGAAGCTCAACGAGACGCTGGACGTCTATCCGCAGGTCAAGGGCCTGCAGATAATGAACGACAACGGCAACTACATGTTCTCGCAGTACGCGGGCAAGTGGATTCCCGATACACCAGGCCGCCGCGAAGCGATCAAGAACACGATGCGCCTGTGGCGTCCGTTCAGCGACAGTAATCCGGTAGACGGCATTATTTACGCGATCAGCACGTACTGGTCGCCGGAGAAGAAGATCAGTATCTATGTCTTCGGCGATGAATTCAGCGGCCGCTCGGTGGAAAACGTGGTGCGGCAGGTCGACACCGTGAATCGTATGGATGCCGAAGGAAATCGAATGGTGCGGATACACGCGGTCGGCTTCCCGTTCCTGTTCCGTGGCGGTGGCAATATCCCGCCGACCGCCCACAAGTTCTCACAGCTCATGCGCGTGCTCTGCGAGCGCAACGGCGGCACGTTCGTTGCGCTGACGCATTGGGACCGCTGACCGCGGCAACCGCACTTTTCGCCATAGTTGATCGCCGGATTTCCACTGCGCGGTCCCGCGCGCACCGCTTTTGCGCCTTGTAATCATCCTGTCGATGGCCACCGGGGTGGCCTCATTACACCAAGGAGATTTCAATGCGTAAGACGATTTCAGCGATCACGGCTCTCAGCCTCATCACGATGGTACCGGTCGCCGCGCAGGCCGCGGCGTCCAAGGAGGAAAAGATCGGCGTCGGTGCCGGTGCGGTTGTCGGTGCAGTTGCGGGCGGTCCGGTAGGGCTGATCGTCGGTGCGGCCATCGGGGCCGGTATCGGCGACAACATGCACCAAAAGAGCGACGAGATCGATTCGCTCTCAGCGGAGCTTGCCGCGTCCCGTTCCGAAGTAGTGCGCCTGGAGCGCGATATTGACAGAATGGACCGCAATCTCGATGCGCTCAGCGCCAAACTGCAGCAGATGCAGCGCTACTCGAGCCCGGAAATGGCCAGTCTCCTGCAGGCAGGTATCGCGATGGACCTGCTGTTTCGTACCGACGAAGCGGTGCTTTCCGATACCACCGGCAGCCGCCTGAATGAGCTCGCGACCACGTTGGCCGCCATGCCCGGAATCCAGGTGCAGCTGGACGGGTTCGCGGATGAGCGCGGTGACGAGCAGTACAACCACGAGCTCTCCAGGCAGCGCGTCGATTTCATCCGCGATCAACTCGTAACCGCCGGCGTGGATGCTTCCCGGATTACGGCAGCGGCACACGGCGAATCGCCTGCCCAGGACGACACGGTCGACAGCTATGCGCTCGAACGCCGCGTGAGCCTCAAGTTGTATACGGATGACGTGACGTCCGTCGCGGCCAACCCTGATTGAATTACGACCCGTAGCTCGATATTGGCGTGCGTCTCGGCTGTCGAAACCTGCTCCGTACCCTGAACGGACACAGCACTTTGTCGAGGCGACACACCTCGTAGTCCTGCGACTCATCGCGAGTCCCTGTCTTGCCGGCCCCTCGGGGCCGGCTTTTTTGTTCGCGGTTCCGGAACCGCGACCGGCCGACGTTCCCGCTCGGCGCGTAGCCGCGGATTGTTTTATAGTTGCACCATGAATACCGATCTCGCTGACAAACACTGCAAGCCCTGCGAGGGCGGCGTACAGCCGCTGCAACCGGAGCAGGCAACCGAACTGATGAAGGGTCTGCACGCAGACTGGACGCTAAATGACGACGGCCTCGAGATTTCGCGGCGCTTCTGTTTTCCGGCGTATAGCAGGACACTCGCGTTTGCCAATGCCGTAGCCTGGATCGCGATTGTGGAAGGTCATCACCCGGTCATGACCGTCAGTTATGGCGACTGCGTCGTCAGCTACACGACGCACGCGATTGACGGTCTCTCCGACAACGACTTCATCTGTGCGGCGAAGATCGACCGTCTCGTTGCCGGCACTGAATGATCGACATCGCGGCTATCGAAGCGGCGGCGGCGCGCCTCGAGGGTGTCGCGGTCCGCACCCCGCTCATACGTAACGACGAACTCGAGCGGATCGCGGGCGGCCGCGTGCTCGTGAAAACCGAAAACCTGCAGGCCATCGGCTCGTTCAAGATACGCGGCGCCTACAACCTGATGAGCCAGCTGACGGCCGCGGAGGCCGGGCGAGGCGTGGTCGCGTTTTCATCGGGTAACCATGCGCAGGGCGTGGCAATGGCGGGCCGCCTGCTCGGCATCCATGCAGCCATCGTGATGCCGGCCGATGCCCCGCGAGCTAAAGTGGACAACACGCGGCGCCTTGGCGGCGAGGTGATTACCTACGACCGCTATTCGGGCGACAGGGAGGCGATCGCCCGGGCCTGGTAGCGTCTCGAGGAAAGCCAGGTCG
>CBDUCE010000269.1:0-3557 GCA_965365575.1 uncultured Gammaproteobacteria bacterium | reverse complement strand
AACGCCGCGACGCCGATCACGGCCACGGCGATCATCACGCTGATCCTGCTGGCCGGCGGCAATCGTGCTCAGAGCCTTGCCGAGATCCAGGCGCTCGCCCGTGCGGGCGCGGCGCTGATCCGGCGCCGGCGCCTGGAGATCGTCGGACGCTCGAACTTCCAGGATGCCGACGCCGTGCTCATGACGCTCGCGGAACTCCACGAGACCGGCATCGTCAGCTACCTGGACGAAGGCACCGAGCGGCTCTTCACGATAAGTCCCGATCAGCATCTGAATGCCGCGTACTACCGCAACACGGCGATTCACTATTTCATCCTCGATGCCTTTGTCGAGATTGCGCTCCTGGACGCGGCAGCCGACACCGAGGATCCGGTAGAGGCGTTCTATGCGCGGACGGGCGAACTCAGGGAGCTCTTCAAGTTCGAGTTCTACTTTCCGCGACGGGGGGATTACCGGCCGGAGATCGAAAGGCGCGCGAGCGAGCGTTTCGGAAACTGGGAAGACGTCGTTCGCCGGGGTGATCCAAGCGTGCAGGACGCGCTCGATGCAGTTCAGCTGCTCGTCGCCCATGCGGTCCTGCGTTCATTTGTCGACGCCTATCGCATCGTGGCCAGCGTGCTCGAGAGCTTTGGCGCTGATGCGGTCGAAGACGAGGGCGCCTTCCTTGCGCAGTGCCTGAAGACCGGCAAGCAGCAACTGCTGCAGGGGCGAGTATTCTCGGCCGAGTCGATTTCGAAGTCGCTATACCAGACCGGACTCAAGCTCGCGAACTACAGGGGGCTGCTCGCGACCAACCGGGCTGCAGAACGCGCGACGTTGCACCGCGAATTCCGTAACATCAGCGACCGGCTGAACGAAATACTCGCGATCACGCTGGCCAAGTCCGACCAGGTTTAGGGACAGTGACCTTTGGTGCCAGGCACCAAAGGTCACTGTCCCCAATTTATTAGTATTAGCGTATGTATGCATTCCTGAAGCAGAACTTCCGCTGGATCGCGGGAGGCTTCCTGCTCACCTATTTCTCGAGTTTCGGGCAGACGTTTTTCGTGTCGGCGTCGGTCGCGGAATGGCAGGCGGCCTTCGACCTCAGTCACGGCGAATTCGGCCGACTCTACATGTTTGCAACGCTGGCCAGTGCGCTGTGCCTGCCGTTTCTCGGCCGGCTGGTGGACGTCGTGCCCGAACATCGCAGCGTGCTCCTGGTGATTCCGGTGCTTGCCGCGGCGACACTGATGGCCGCCTATGCTCCCACCGTCGCGGTGCTGGCACTCGCGATCTTTCTGCTGCGCCTTTTCGGCCAGGGCATGATGACGCACATCGCCCTCACGGCTACCGGCCGCTGGTTCGCGTTGCAGCGCGGCCGCGCCGTCTCGCTCGTCGTGCTCGGCCACCAGGGCGGCGAGGCAACGCTGCTGCTGGCATTTACCAGCCTGGCTGTCGGCTACGGTTACCAGGCGGGCTGGGTGGCCGGCGCCGCCGCGCTGATGCTTGTCGGTTTGCCATTTGCCTACTGGGCGTTTCGCCAACCGCGTACCGCCAGGCACCACCTGGATGAGCACGGCGATATGCCGGAACAACGCCACTGGACGCGTGCAGAGGTGCTGCGTGACCCTATCTTCTGGATCTTGCTGACCGGTGTACTGGCGCCGCCCTTTATCGGCACGATCATCTTCTATCACCAGGACTACCTGACCGCGCTGAACGACTGGCCGCCGCGCTTCTACGCGATGTCGCTGTCGGTCATGGCGCTGACGACGGTCGTCTTCGCCCTGCTCGCCGGCTTCATCATCGACCGCTTCCGCGCCACGACCGTGCTGCCCGTGTTCCTGTTGCCGCTCGCAGCGACCTGTTTCGTGTTCGCGAGCAGCGGACCGGCGGCATCGTTGCTGGTGGCCATGGTGCTGCTCGGCATGAGCTACGGATTCTCGTCCACGCTGTTCGGCGCAGTCTGGCCCGAGGTATACGGAACGGCCAACCTCGGCTCGATCCGCTCGAGCATCGTCTCGGCCATGGTCTTCGCGACTGCGGCGGGGCCCGGGCTGACCGGCACGCTGATTGACCGCGGCATACCCCTGCCTGCACAGATGACGTGGTTCGGCGTTTATTGCCTGCTCGCGGCGCTGGCAGTGAGCTTTGCATCACTACGGCTGCGTGACAGGCGCCTTCGCGCGCGGGCCGATCCGGCTTAGGCTAATATTGGTGATGCAACGCACAGGCTTGCGACCGAACCGCGGGCACTCGCCGGATCCTCGCAGCCAATAATAACAATCCGCAAGAGGAAGCCATGTTGCCGCCAGGACTGAAATTACTGCCAATCGTTTTCCTTGCTATCTCGCTATGCGCCGTTGCCGAAGAGCGCGTGGTGTCGAGTCTCGGCAGGCTGGAGCCGGAGAACGGCGTGGTTCAGCTCGCCGGGCCTTCCGGCGGCGGATTGACGGGCGCCGTTATCAAGACGCTGGAAGTTGCCGAAGGGGACTGGGTGGAGAAGGGCCAGGTTGTTGCCCGCCTCGACAGCTACGACCTTCGCAGCGCCGAAGTGGCGAGGCTCAACGCCATTCTGGCCAATGCGCGCAGCGAGGTTGCAAGGCAGAAGGATCTCGACAGAACCTCGTTAACCAGCAAGGTCAAGCTGGACGCCGCACAACTGGACCTCGATATTGCGCTGGCCGATCTGGCTGCTGCCGAGGCAAGCCTCGAACTGGCGGTGGTGCGTGCCCCCCTGCGTGCCCAGGTTCTCGAAATACATGCCTATCCCGGTGAGCGGGTCGGGCCGGAGGGCATCATGGAACTCGGCCGCACGGATCGGATGTACGCGGTCGCAGAAGTCTATGAAACCGACATTACCGGTGTAAAGGTCGGGCAGCTTGCAAAGATCCGGACGCCTGCAATGGACACGGAGCTGACCGGAAAGGTGGAACGCATCTCGCTCAAGGTGGGGAGGCTCGACGTGATCGGCACCGACCCTGTCGCCAAAACCGATGCGCGTGTAGTCGAGGTGTTCATTCTGCTGGATGACAGTGAAGCGGTTTCCCGCTTCACCAATATGCAGGTCAGGGTCGAGATCCAGCCCTGATGTTCGGATCGATACCGCTGGGCTGGCTGCAACTCAAAGCGCAAAAACTGCGTCTCGTTGCCGCGATCATGGGCATCACCTTCGCGGTGATCCTGATCTTCGTGCAACTCGAATTTCGTGAGGCCCTGTTTGTGAGCGCGGTGCGCTACCACACGGCGATGGATTACGACCTGGCCATGCTGAGTCCCAAGACCGATTTCATGGTTTCCTCCAAGCAATTCCCGCGAAGCCGGCTCTACCAGGTGCCCGGCATTGACGGGGTCGAGTCGGTTACCGCGGTCTATATGCGACTGGTCAGCTGGCGTAACCCGGTTGACCCGGCGAATGCGCGCAACATCCTGGCGATCGGTTTCGATCCGGTGGAGCCGGGATTCGAACGCCTGCTCAGCGCGGAGCAAATGGAAGCAATCAGGATTCCCGACCAGGTCATCTTCGACCGGCGCGGCCGCGACGAATACGGCCCGGTCCGGGAGTTGCTGGATGC
>CBDUCE010000268.1:0-3571 GCA_965365575.1 uncultured Gammaproteobacteria bacterium | reverse complement strand
ATCATGTTCCTTCGCTGCTCGACGAGGGCCTGTATCACCCGGACGGGCAGATTCTCGAGGAAGTTTACGTCTGGGGTTCTTTCGTGCAGAGCAAGATGTACCAGGTTGGCGTCAAGTGCGGCGACTGCCACGACCCGCACAGCCTGGCATTGCACCAGGAAGGCAACGCGCTGTGCGCGCAGTGTCACCAACCCAGTACCTATGACACCAAGTCACATCACTTCCACCAGAAGGTCGTCGAGGGCGAGCCGAGTGACGGGGCGCTGTGCATCAAGTGCCACATGCCGGAACAGCCTTACATGGTGATCGACTATCGTGCAGATCACAGCTTGCGCGTGCCCCGGCCGGACCTGAGCCAGTCGCTGGGCGTGCCGAACTCGTGCAGCCAGAGCGGCTGCCACGACGACCAGACGCTCCAGTGGAACGTGGACGCCTACACGAAATGGTATGGCGAGGCGCGCAAGCCCCACTACGGTGAAGTGCTGGCCGCGGCCCGTGCCGGTAAGCCGGAAGCCCAGGACGGGCTGATCGCGCTGGTGGAGGACCCACTGACCGCGCCGATCGTGCGCGCCACGGCTCTTCGCGCGCTGGCGGCCTACCCGCCGGAGCGACATCTGACCGTGATACGGCGCGCACTGGTCGATGAAGAAGCGCTGTTGCGCCACACGGCCGTCGAGGCAGTGGTGGCGGAGAGTCCGGAGGTGCTGGTCGAATTGCTTGCGCCGCTCCTGTTCGATCCGGTTCGTGCCGTGCGCATGCGGGCGGCGACGCGACTCGCCGGGGTGTCGGAAGAGTCCCTGACGGCCGAGCAAACAGCGGCGCGTGAGCGGGAACTCGAGTCGTATATTGACGCAATGCGCTCGATGCTCGATTTCGCCTCCTCGGGATTGAACCTCGGTAATCTCTATGACGCACAGGGCGACACCGAGACTGCAGAAAAGTACTACCGGCAGGCAATCGAGGTCGACAGCCTGTTCTTCCCCGCCAAAATAAACCTGGCCGTCATACTCAGCCGGCAGGGAGAAGACCGGGAAGCGGAATCACTGCTGCGCGATGTCGTTGCGGCGTACCCCGAACAGTATGACGCCGCTTATTCCCTGTCTTTGTTGCTGGTTGCGTCCGGCCAACGGGAGGAGGCGCTGACTTACCTGGACCAGGCTGCCCGTGGGCTGCCTGGCCGTTCGCGGGTTCATTACAACCGCGGCCTGTTGCTCGCCCAGGTGGGCAGGGACGAGGACGCCGAGGCGGCGCTGAGCCGAGCGCTGAGCCTGGAGCCGGACAGTATCGATTACCTGTACGCGCTGATTGACTTCTACGCGCGGCGTGACCGGCTCGAAGAGGCGCTCGAACTTGCGCGCCGGATGGTGAAAGCGCATCCGGGCAATCGGATGGGCTACGATTTGCGTGATGCCATCGCAGACCGTATCAATTCGCTCGACAGCCAGTAGCGGGCGTTACTCGCTATAAGGCTTGTACCGGAACCACACGCCGGCCGCCGAGAACTCGGCCATCAACCCGAGATTCGTCAACGGGATGAGCGCGACACCGTCGTTGTAAGCGGGCGTTCCGTTAGCGCCGAACGTAAGGACATCGATGCCTGCCTGTCCCGTGAACTGGGCGTCGTTGCGTTTCAGGCCTTCGAGCGCTTCCTTGTCCTTGAAGAAAATGATCAACGCAAAGTTTTTGGCGCCCGCCTGGATGCCGGAACTGAACTGCCAGTACTTGACGGTGCCTGACGCCTTGCCCTGTTCGATCACGATGCCCTTGCCATAGGCGCCGCCGAATCCGGCCGCGACACGCGTGATGCCAGGCCATACCGCGATCGCATAGGCGTCCTCAAAATACGGGTGGCTGCGCTCGACCTCGGACCGGATCCTGTCGATAGCTTTCTCGGCACGCTCCTGCAGGCGATCCCCTGCTTCGGCCTGCCACTCGTCGGCGGCGGCGTGGTTCATCAGAAGCGCCATCGATACGGCGAACATGGCCGCGAGCCTGTGCCTGCCCTTCATGATCCACGTCCCATGGCGCATTCGAGATGCGCGGTTATCCAGTCCGCACCGCCTGCGACGTCGCCGAGAAGATCGGACGTGCCGAAGATGCCGGACCGGTGTACGACGGTGACGCCCGCGTAGCAGTTCTGCATGCTTCTCGCCTTGAACAGTCGACGCAAAGGAAAGTCTACCTGCAGTTCCAGGTAGTTCAGGAATCGCGAGGTATTGTTGCCCTTCGATGCCTGCTTGCGCTGCTCGGCGATCGGCACCTCGTCCGCGTAGGACATGCCGAAGCCGAAGCCGTAGCGGAATACCTCTTCCTTGCTCCAGGGTGAGTAGCCTTTGCCGGTTGCCATCATGTAAAGTGCGTAACTCCAGAAATTTCCATTACCTTCGTCTTCCTCGAAGTGCCTGAATACGGCGAACTTGCCGGTGAAATCGACGCGCGGGCCGTCGCTGAGCAGTTTGGCAAACGTGATGCCGCCGATATTCGTGTCTGCGAAGCCGCTCTTGCTGAGATCGCCATGGTCGATCTCAGCGATGATGTTGCCGTCAGCCTGGTAACCGTAATTGACCCGCCACGACCACTCCTTCGCGCGCGCGGACGATATGAAGGTTTCGGGTCTTCTCACGTTGCCGAAAATGTACGTGCCACCGGCAAAGAATGCGGACTGGGAATCTTCCTCGACCAGCGGACTGTCGCTGATGACGGTATCGACGCCATTGAAGCCGAGATTCGCAAAGAACTGGATGCGCTCGGATACCCACCAGGTCGTATTCATGCCGAAACCCAGCGACTGGGATTCTCCGGGGTTGTAAGCCGGCCGGTCAAGGCGGGCCTCATTCTCGCTGACGCCGTAATAGTAGTTGGTCAGCTTGTCGTCGTTCCAGGCCCAGGTCATGAACGGTGAGAACGAGAAGCGACCGCGATCGAATGTATAACGGTAGGAAACCTCCGCGCTCTGGCCCTTGTGGCGGTTGAGCGTGTCGGCCAGGTAGTTTGCGTTGAGCACTCCCCAGCCGCCGCGCACACGCAATTCGAACCCCCCGTCCACGGTCTGCTTGCGTTCCTCGATGCCTTCAAAAAACGCGTTGCGGTCCGGGTCCAGCTTCGTGAAGCGATAGCGCCCCATCACATTGAGTTCGACATTGTCCGTGCTGAACAGGTGTACACCGCCCGCGGTGCCGCGGAAGAAGGCGTACTTGCCGTTGTAAAGATACAGCGGCACCAGGTCATACTGCCGCTGGTCTTCGTTGTCCGTGGCGATATAGAGATCCTGTCCCAGGCGAATGCCACCACCCAGTGCGGCAGTGCCCTTGGGCGTATTGAAGAATGGGATCTCCGCGACCTCGTACTGGGCGTAGGCAGGGTGCGCGAGTGTCGCAATGACGAGGACCGCTGCCCGAAAAGCGACTCGCTTCATGCTTGTGTTTATCAAAAAGAATACCCTCGGAGCCCGGCGACGCCAGTCTAGCAAGGTCACCGGCCTTTTTGCGAAGGATGCTGACAGATTGTCGGTGCTTGAATCGGTAAATATACTGAGCCATTCGCTCCGCGGACTCACTGCGGGAGGCAGCGA
>CBDUCE010000267.1:0-3579 GCA_965365575.1 uncultured Gammaproteobacteria bacterium | reverse complement strand
CGGTTGCCGCCGTGCTGGTAGAGCGAACCCACGTGGCAGCTCAGGCACAGGCCCGAGTCCACGACGGCGCGACGATCATCAGGCGCTGCGCCACCTTCGCCGACGACCCAGTCGAAAGTCGGCGTGAAGGCGCGGACCTGCATCAGGCCGTCCGTGTCGTCGGGATCGGGGCTCGGCAGGCGCGGCTTGCCCTGGATGGCCACGCGGCCAACCGTGGCGTCGGTTACTTCAACCGGAACCACCGTGGTCGCGACGAGGCCGTCGCAGGTGGTGTTGGTGTCGTTGACACCGGGGCTGCTACCAGGCTGGCCGGCGCCATCCTCGCTCGTGCCGAGGATGAAGTCCTCGCCCTGGGCGTAGTTGCGCAGGATGCTCAGGTTGCCTGAGCCGTCGGCGAAGAACACCGGGTTAGTCGCATCCGCCGTGGCGTTACAGGGATCGACGCCGGTGCCGTCGTAGCTGGCCTGCCAGGTGATGGTCAGGTTGGTGCCGTCGTCGGCCACGTCGTTGATCGTCCAGGCGATCTTGGCGCCTTCCGTGACGGAAACGTCCTCACCGTCCCAGATAACGCCGCTGCGCTCGGTGAGCGCACCGTTGTGAGCATCGGTGACCGTCTGCGGGATACCGGCGATCTGTCCTGCGTGGCAGGTTTCGCAGCCGTCCGAGATGTTCGCATGCAAGGTCTCGGCCGAGCTGCCTGACTCGAACATTCCCGCTGTGGAGCCGTGGCAGCTGAAGCAGGCATCGGCTACGACCGCCATGCTGTTGGCCGCAGTCAGTTCCGCTTCTTCGCTATGGCAGACGCTGCAGTTGTTCATGTACGTCGGGTAGGTGACGTGGGGCTCGATCTCCTCGACAGGGTCTTTCCAGGACTCGACGCTGCTGTGGTAGCCGTGAGCCACTGCTGCGAGGCTCGGTACGAGCTCACCCGGAGCGTCGGGGTCCTCGACACCGTGGCAGACCTGGCAGGTCGCGACGCCTTCAGCCGCGGGATAGGAGCCGCCGTGAATGCCCGAAAGCCTCTCCGGACCGTGGCAGGCGTTGCACGCGGCGGCGGACACCACCGGTGCCTCGATCTCGACCGGGGTGGCCGGGAAGTCACCGTAGAAATAGACACGCGTGTCTCTGTCATCGCCAGCCCCAACCCGGAACATGTAGCGATTGTCGTTCGCCGCCTCGGCCGCGCCGCCAATCACCTTGACGGTGTAGTTGCCGCCGCCGTTGTCGGTCAACGTGAGCTGCGCCGGATCACAGGGGTCGTTACGGCCCGCGTTACCGCAGATGTTGGTCCGTGTTAACCCGTCCGTCCGATAGCCGCGCTGCATCGCGTCGTAGCCCTCGGCCGACTCGCCGTCGGCTGCCAGGTCGAAGGTGACGTCGAGGTCGGCGCCGTTTACCGCGAAGGTGATGTTGCTGACCGATTCGATCGGCGGCAGCGCGTGGGCGACTGTCGCAGAGTTAACGGACGTATCGCTATGGCATACCGCGCAGCCCTCAACCGCTGCCTGGGCGGGTGGAGGTACCGCTGGTCCCGGAGGTCCTTCAGGCCCCGGTGGTCCTTCAGGACCCTGGGGGCCCGGAGGACCCTGTGCGCCATCATCGCCATCACATCCGGCAAACGCGAATGCGAGTGTGAACACGATGAAAATCGACCAGGTCCATCTTTTCAGTGCGTCGAACCGGTTCATTTTCCTACTCCTATGCATCTTTGCATCATAATTTTGTCGAGTCCGGAAATCGCCGTCTTGTATTGTTCTGGGCAGATTTCCAGCGCTTTGCATAGGGTAGGAAAGGGCAAGTTCTGCGACACTGATTTTTGTCAGTTTCAGCGTCGAAAAACGCCGTGGATTGTGCGTATATGGAGGTGCCTGTTTTCCGGTAATTACGTACGGATTTTTAGCAAGGACGGGCGTTGCAGGGCGCCGTCGCGGGGGTTATCAGATGCTTCGGGAAAAGCGCGCCGTGAATCGATGGCTCACCCGATAGATATTATACGTTTGCTACTGACCCCCTACACTGACAAAGCGCAATTATATGTAGGTAAATACCGAATTTTCTCCCGGCAAGTTGCTATCGACCGTGGCAACGGGATCAACAAGAATGAATTCAACAAGCAATCAATAACAGCCCCGAGCGAGTTCACAGATGCCCTGCAATTCGATGCCCTGCAATAAATGCGATTGCGCGTTCCATGAGGTACGACCCCTGAACGGGTCGGGCTTGTCGTCCGAGTTGCAATGCATGCTCAAAGACTCGGTGCAGGATGTCTCGTTCCGGCACGGCGAGGTCCTGTTCATGCAGGGACAGCCGAGTACCTGCCTGTTCGCATTGTCCAGCGGCATGGTAAAGATCTGCGCGCACACCCCGGACGGGCGGGAGCAGATCGTCGGCTTGAGCAGCCGGGAGAGCCTGCTCGTCGGCCTGCAGTCGATGAACGATGATCGTTACGCTTATTCCGCGATTGCAGCAACCGATGTCAGGGCGTGCAAGATCAATCACCGGACGCTGCTGGAACGTGTCCGCGACAGTGGTGATCTTGCCATGCGGCTGATCGAGGCCATGAACGTCCAGCTTGCGCACAGCCGTTCCCTGATGGAAGTGCTCGGGCACAAGTGCGCCGCCGCCAAGATCGCGTCGTTCATCCTGCTGATGACCCCGAAATCGGAAAAGGCCAACGGCGGGTTTGCGCTGCCGTTTTCGCGCCTGGAAATCGCGAGCCTGCTCGGATTGACCGAGGAAACCGTCTGTCGGCTGATGGCCGGCATGAAGCGCGAGGGCGCTATTCACGCGCCGCGCGGCCGCATCGAAATCCGGGACTGGGACAGGCTCCACGCGATCGCCGACGGCAGGACGAAAAGCGATAATAGCGCCTAGTTACGGGCTTTACTTATTGGAGTCACAGCCTCGCTGTGGCACACAGAGGCTGGCCGGCATATATGTCCAAGCGGATTGGTCGGCCTGTTTCATTCTCGTCTCATGATTTATAGTGGTCTGTGTTCAGCTTTGGTTAACAAAGCATGCTGTATAAACAAAACTAGCCAGGCTTCCAAACGGAAAAGGGAATCACATGAAGCGCTTAATCTCTATTGCTATTTCACTGACGCTCGGCCTGTTCGCCTCCGCTTCGATGGCGGGCGATCTCGACGCCGTCGTCGAGGACTGTAACGGCTGCCACGGTGACAACGGCGTCAGCCAGTGGACCGACGTGCCGACGATCGCCGGCGTGTCGGAGTTCGTGCATTCCGATGCCCTGTACATCTTCCGCGATGAGGCCCGGCCCTGCACGGAATCCAAGTACAGGCAGGGCGATACGAGCCGCGCCGCCACGACGATGTGCGCAGTTGTGGCCGACATGAGCGACGACATGATCGACGAAGTCGCCGCCTACTATGCCGGACTGCCGTTCGTTCCTGCAAAGCAGGACTTCGACGCGGACCTGGCTGCGGCCGGCAAGGCCATTCATGACGCAGAGTGCGACCGTTGCCATTCCGAAGGCGGGGCGAATCCGGACGACGACGCCGGTATCCTCGCAGGACAGTGGGCGGGTTATCTGACAGACACCTTCGCCGAGTACCGCGC
>CBDUCE010000266.1:0-3580 GCA_965365575.1 uncultured Gammaproteobacteria bacterium | reverse complement strand
GGGGGCGGCGGCCGGCGCGGCGCTGGCATCGGCGTTTTCTCTCGGGGACGCCGGGGCCGCCGCGATGGCGCTCGGTGGTCTCGCCGCCGGCACGCTGCTCGGCCGGCGCCGGCTGCGGGGCGATTCCTGCCTCGAACGTTTTACGCCCGTCGTTTCGCGCCGTGTCGCGCCGGGTATCTAAGCCGTGAAGCCCGTTCTTTACGTCTACAGCCGGCGGGGCTGCCACCTCTGCGAGGTGCTCGTCGAGGAATTGTTGCCGCTCGTGCGTGGCCGCCTGGATGTCGAGGTGCGCGATATCGACAGCCGCGCCGACTGGAAAAAACGCTTCGACGTGCGCATACCGGTTGTGGAGTTCGAAGGCGAGATCGTTTGCCAGTATCGCCTGAACCTGCCGGCGATCGACGCCATACTGGCCCGCCACCCGTAACCCGGTATACTTCGCCGGCTTACGCGGCGGCGGCGAAGTCACCAATACATGGACCACATCCGAAATTTCTCAATCATTGCCCATATCGACCACGGCAAGTCGACGCTGGCGGACCGCTTCATCCAGCTTTGCGGCGGCTTGACGGAACGTGAAATGGCCGAGCAGGTGCTGGACTCGATGGATCTCGAGCGTGAGCGAGGCATTACGATCAAGGCTCAGAGCGTCTCCCTCGACTACACCGCGTCGGACGGCAGGACTTACCAGCTGAATTTCATCGACACGCCCGGCCACGTGGATTTCTCCTACGAGGTTTCCCGGTCGCTCGCGGCCTGCGAAGGCGCGTTGCTGGTGGTTGACGCCGCACAGGGTGTCGAGGCACAGAGCGTCGCAAACTGTATAACGGCCATCGACCAGGGTCTCGAAGTTCTGCCGGTGCTCAACAAGATCGACCTCCCGGCTGCCGAGCCTGATCGCGTCAGGGCGGAAATCGAGGACATCATCGGCATCGAAGCTCACGACGCGGTGCTGACGAGCGCCAAGACCGGCGAGGGCGTCGCCGAGCTGCTCGAAACGCTCGTGACGCGTATCCCGCCGCCGCAGGGCGACCCGGAAGCGCCGCTGCAGGCACTGATCATCGACTCCTGGTTCGATAACTACGTCGGCGTCGTCTCGCTCGTGCGCGTGATGAACGGCAGCCTGTCCAGAGCGAACAAGATAACCGTGATGTCCACGGGCGTGTCCTACAACGCGGACCGTGTCGGCAGCTTTACGCCGAAAATGAAGGACAGGGAGGAACTCCGCACCGGAGAAGTCGGCTTTGTCATCGCAGGTATAAAAGACATCTTCGGCGCTCCGGTAGGCGACACGCTGACGATGACGCGAAACCCCTGCGACAAACCCTTGCCGGGATTCAAGCAAGTACAGCCGAGGGTATTTGCGGGACTGTTTCCCATTCAGTCTGATGATTACGAGAACTTCCGCGAGGCGCTGCAGAAGCTCCGCCTCAACGATGCCGCCTTGCATTTCGAGCCCGAGACCTCCGCTGCCCTCGGCTTCGGGTTTCGCTGCGGATTCCTCGGCATGCTCCACATGGAAATCGTCCAGGAACGGCTGGAGCGCGAATACGACCTGGAGCTGATCACGACGGCACCCACCGTGGTTTTCGAGGTCGTCGATACATCGGGCAATATTACGATGGTGGACAATCCGTCCCTGCTGCCGCCGCAGAACGAAATTGCCGAGCTGCGCGAGCCGATCATTACGGCGAATATCCTGGTTCCGGATGCTTACGTAGGCGCGGTGATCAAGCTGTGTGTCGAGAAGCGCGGCGTACAGAAACATATTCGCTACCTGGGGAGCCAGGTATCGATCGAATACGAGATGCCGCTCGCTGAGGTCGTGCTGGATTTTTTCGATCGCCTGAAGTCTGTGAGCCGGGGATTCGCCTCTTTCGACTATCATTTCGAGCGATTCGAGGCGGCGCAACTCGCGCGGCTCGATGTCCTGATCAACAAGGAGCGCGTCGATGCGTTGTCGATCATCGTGCACCGCGACAAGGCCACCACGCGCGGCCGCGAACTGGTCGAGAAGATGCGGGAACTTATTCCACGGCAGATGTTCGATGTAGCCATACAGGCCGCCGTCGGCAGCCAGATCATCGCTCGCAGCAACGTCAAGGCTCTGCGCAAGAACGTGACGGCGAAGTGCTACGGCGGCGACGTCACGCGGAAACGCAAGTTGCTGGAAAAGCAAAAGGCCGGTAAAAGACGTATGAAGCAGGTGGGCTCGGTCGAAATTCCGCAGGAAGCCTTTCTTGCCGTTCTGAAAGCAGAAAAGTAAACCGAGGGTTCCTTGAGCATCAATCTGGCACTGATTCTAACGTTACTCACGGCGTTCACAGGTATCGTGTACCTGCTCGACGTGTTCGTGTGGCATGACTCGAAACGCAGTAGCGAGGAGTCGCGAGGGGGCCGGCAAACCCTGGTGGAATACTCGCGGTCGTTCTTCCCGGTGTTGCTCATCGTGCTCGTCATTCGATCGTTCGTGTTCGAGCCCTTTCGAATTCCCTCGGGTTCGATGATGCCGACGCTGCTGCAGGGCGACTTCATATTCGTGCAGAAGTTTTCCTACGGCCTGCGACTGCCCGTCACGGAAACCAAGATCCTCGAAACCGGCTCGCCGGAACGCGGCGACGTCGTCGTCTTCCGACTGCCCCAGAACCCGAGCATCAATTACATCAAGCGCGTCGTCGGCCTGCCCGGAGACACGATCCGTTACCAAGATCATCGCCTGACGATCAACGGTGAACTGATCGAGCTGGAACGCAGCCCGGATGCAACTCCGGCGGAGCCCGTGTATATCGAGTATCTCGACGGCCGCAAGCACGAGATCCTGATTACAAATGCCTACTCCGTGAAAGACGACGTTTACACGGTGCCGGAGGATCACTACTTCGTCATGGGCGACAACCGCGACAACAGCAAGGACAGCCGCTTCATCGAGGCAATCCCTGAGTCGCACCTCGTTGGCGAAGCCGTGCGCGTATGGATGCACATGGACGGCCTGAACTGGCCGCGCTGGGACAGGATTGGCACGAAGATCCAATAATGTGGTGCCAGTCACTGATTTGGCCGCTAAAATCGCGCTAGCCTTATGTAAATCGTGCGGATGCAGCGCGACGCATTTGCTTGACCAGAAATTGCGGAGATTGGGTAATGGGCGCCAGTTCACACATTAGGGGAAGAAAAGGCTTGCGGCTCGCCAAAGGCCGATCGGCATTGCGGCGCGAGAGCGGCATGACGACCCTCGGACTGATTTTCCTCGTCGCCTTCGTAGGCCTGTTCGCGTTTGCCGGAATTCGCCTGACGCCCGTCTATCTCAATTACATGAAGGTCCTTGGGGTGATAAATGGCGTTCAAGAGGAATTCGACGGCGCCAACGCCTCGCGCAGCGCGATACGAAGTTCGATATCCCGCCGCTTCGACGTCGAAAGCGTCGGCGAGATCACGGCACGGGACGTAAGCGTGACCTCCGTGGACGGCGGTTTCGAGGTTCGCGCCAAGTACGAGCACGTGGCGCCGTTTATCGCCAACGTCTCTTTTTCCGTCGAGTTTGACAAAGCGGTGCTGGTGCGGCGATAACAACAAGCCGTTG
>CBDUCE010000265.1:0-3630 GCA_965365575.1 uncultured Gammaproteobacteria bacterium | reverse complement strand
ATTATTGGCGCTTGACTGAATCGTCTGCGTAGCCCATGCGTTGCGCCCACGGCAGCAACTCGGGCAGCACCGTCTCGAGGTGAGACCGGTAGCGCTGCCAACGACCACTGGCTTCCCCGTAGAGATCCTCTGTTACCTGGTTATAGCTCGGGGTGCTGATTCGCCCGCGACTTTTTGCCGTGTCCGCGTAATTGCGCACGCCCTCTTCCCACTGCAGTCCGAGAAAGTCCAGGCATCCGTTCACTGTCGCCTCGAAATCCGAAATCAGCGATTCGTAGCGGACCGTGTGCACGGCCAGCGGGAGTTTTTCGCGGTACAGCGACCAGAGCGTCATTACGCGATCGTACAACGTCGCAGCGCTGGACAATTCCGTGAAGTTGATCATTCCCTCGTTCATGCGGAAATTCCGCAGGTAGCAGCTAAGAACGGCATCGCAGGGATGTCGCTGGACGAACAGGAATCGTGCACCGGGAAACACCCGCTGGATCAGGGCGGCCTGCACGATGTTGAGGGGTTGCTTGTCGATGATCACGGACGCCTGCTCGACCCGCGGGATGTGGGCATCCAGCTCGTCGAAGTATGTCTGCCGCAGACTCGCGACCTGCCCGGCGTCGAGTTGCAGGAGACCTTCACCGTACTCGCCGACCGTCTTCAGGAACTCGGACTCCAACCGGTATACCGTCGACTCTTCCTCCAGAACCTGGACCTCGCGGTGGCCCTGCAGGATCGTGTCGAGCAGCGTGGTTCCCGAGCGCGGAAACCCTATAAGGAATACAGGATCCCTGCGGTCGTCATGCACCTCGACCGTTCGCCAGTCGCAAGCCTCGAGTTCGGTGAACACGCGCGCGAGATCGTCGATCAAGCGCAAGTATGCATTCGGATCCACCCTCTGAGCCGCAATGCTGCCGCGCGTGATCCGATTGCCTTCCCCGGCGTATTCGAATGCCGCGTCCGTATCGTCGAGCCGATCGCAAAGGTCGCAGAGCAGGTAAGCGGCCGTCTCGCGCGTATCTTCGTCGGCCGCCTGCCAGGCGCTGGCATCGAGACTGGCACGCGCGGCCGCAAAATCGCCCCTGCGTTTGAGCAATTCCGCTTCCCGCAAGGCCAGCGCCGGGTGCGCACCCGAACACCGATCCTGCGCGCGGGATAGGGCCTGTTCCATTTCCTCCAGCCTGTTCGTGCGCTCCAGCCCCTCGCAAAGTTTGCTGTGTGCTTCCACATAGTCCGGCCTGAGCTCAATGGCTCGCTCGAAACACTCGAGCGCCTCCGCTGTGTCCCCTTTCTGGAGCAGCGTAGTGCCGAGAAAAAAATGTGTTTCCGCCACATCGGGCCTTGCCTCGATAGCCTGCCGCAAATAATCGATAGCCGGCTCGTACTGGAGCATGGCCGCGTGTATCAGTCCCGCGAGATTGAACAGAATTCCCTCGCCGGGGTGTGCGCGCAGGAGTGCATTTACAGCATCGAGTGCCTCGTTGAATCGCCCGGACGAATACAGCGAAAAGATGCCCTGAACCTGGTGCAGGTTGAGCCCCGACTGTTGCGTATCGATAGACATAACTGCGTTACTTCGACTTCAAAACGGGCTGCGAGTTTAACAGGCAACGCGGCGCAACGCCGGGCGCGGATGGGCGCGGTTGAAGCCCGCGCACAATCAAGGTCCAATGCGTCATGGCAAACAGCAGCAAACCCCGGGTCCTCGGGCTCAGCGCCTCTCACAACGGCGCTGCCTGCCTGCTGCACGGTGATCGCATCGTGGCAGCCGTGCAGGAAGAGCGCCTGGTCGGCAAGAAGCGCGCCCGGCTGTACGGCTCACGCCCCTCTCTGGCCGTGCAATATTGTCTCGCCCAGGGCGGTATCGGCGCGGCAGACCTCGATATGATCGTCATCTGCGCGCAATCCGCGCTCGACCTGCCCGAAAACGACCTGACCGCAAACCCGATGCTCGATGTCAGGCGCAACCGCACTCCGACGCTGATGATCTCGCACCATGCCGGTCACGCTATCAGCGCCTTCGCCACCTCCGGGTTCGACGACGCTGCCGTGCTGGTCGTCGACGGTATGGGCTCCCCGACGAAGGACCTTTCGGATGACGAGCAAAGCGCGGTCATCGACACCTGCGTCGCGGGCGGCGAGACCAATTCGATCTATCACGCCGAAGGCACCTCGCTGAAAGCGCTCGAAAAACACATGATCGACCAGGGCCGCTGGCTCAACGCGCCGCCACCAGGGTCGTCCATGCCCGGCTTCGGCAGCCTCGGCGGGCTCTTCTCGGCCGCAGCAAGCCAGATATTCGGCGATACCATGGACGCCGGCAAAGTCATGGGCCTCGCGCCCTACGGTACCCCGACCATCGAACCCGGCGAGTTCTTCGAAATTCGCGACGGTCGCTTCGTGTTCTTCGACGACGTGCAGAAGCGCTTCACGGCGCCGGACCGCTGGCCGACTCATGATAAGGAATACGCAAACCTCGCCGCTTCGGTACAGAATGCCCTCGAATACGCGCTCTTGTACCTGGTCGGCAGGGTTCGCGCGCTGTCGGCGAGCCGCAACCTCGTGTATGCCGGCGGCGTCGCTCTGAACAGCGTTGCCAACGAGCGTATCATTCGCGAGACGGATTTCGACCGCGTCTACGTCATCCCGGCGGCCGAAGATTCGGGGCCCGCGATCGGCGCCGCGTATCACGGACTGTGGCACCTGACCGGCGAATACACGCCGCAGGCCTATGAACGGGACGCTTTCGGCTGCGTCTACAGCGCCGCCGAAATTTCGGCGGCTATCCGCAAGACGCCTTCGTTGCAGACACGGGAGACGGACCATGGCGTGAGCGATGCGGCCGACCTGCTCGCAGACGGCAGGATCATCGCCTGGTTTTCAGGACCCTCGGAGCTCGGGCCCCGTGCGCTGGGGCAACGCAGCATCCTCTGCGACCCGCGCCAGCCCGATGCCAAGGAGACGCTCAATGCCCGCGTCAAGCACCGGGAAGGTTTTCGGCCCTTCGCGCCGGTGATCCCGCTCGAAGAAGCGGCAAACTGGTTCGAGCTGGATGACGTCGATCCTTCGAGCCCGTTCATGCTCCGCGTGATGGATTTCAAAGAGGACAAGCGTGATCTCGTGCCTGCAGTGGTTCACGTCGACGGTACCGGCCGCGTGCAGACGGTGACGCGGGAAGCCAATGGTCCCTACTACGAGCTGATTCGGGCGTTTGGTGATCGCACCGGAGTACCCGTGCTTCTCAATACCTCGCTCAACGTAATGGGCGAACCGATCGTCGAGACACCCGAGGACGCGCTCTGGTGCCTGTTGCTGACGCAGCTCGACGCCTGCGTCTTCGACGGCGCGATCGTGACCAAGAAACCCGGTTACACGTCGCTCGGCGACCTCTACCCCTACTTTCTCATCGGGCCGGGCGACATTCGGCGCCCCCCATCGGGCGACGGCCTGTTGTTTGCGGTTACCACACCCTGGGGACCTTACGTTTTCGGGCTGCGCGATGAACCAACCATCGCGGTGCTCGAGCTGCTGCTCGACGGCCTGATGGACGGCAACACCCGTGCAGACGCTATCTTCGAGCACCTGCGGAATCGTCGAGCGGACTTTACCGATACCTTTCTCACCCGCCTGTTTGCGCAG
>CBDUCE010000264.1:0-3655 GCA_965365575.1 uncultured Gammaproteobacteria bacterium | reverse complement strand
TTCCTGGGATAGAACGGGCTGCGCAAACAGCAATACGCTGCCCATGATCGCGCAGCCCAGCCAGCGCTGAGGTCTGTTCCGAGACATTACATAACGTTAGCATCAAATACCGTCAGTGAACCCACGGAAAGCCGCGTCCCTTTTTATTGACGACTTCAGGTAGATTTACGATCATAATCGGCCGCACCCCGTAAACAGGCTGATCCATGACGGAGTGCACGTACGATTCCGCCTCGACCGAGCAATACGCTGCAGTACATAACTCCCCCACATCCACATTGGAGCATTCATGACGACCCCCCATCGTGAGCGTGGCTGGACCCGCCGGACATTCTTACTGCTTGGAGCTGCGGGCATGGCGGCGATATCGGCCGCCGTTTCCTGGCATCGCTGGCGCAACATCGGCGCGCTCCGCCATGAGCCGGGCACGGTAAGTAAGGAAGATCCGGACGAGCACGTTCTGCAAACGGTGACGGAATTCACCGGGGCCCTCTCCGGTGTGTCTTTGACCGATGACGACCGAAAGGATCTGCACGGCCGGTTCTCGTACGCCGCGCGCAAAGACAGCGGCTGGCGCAATGAATACCGATGGCTCTCGGCTTACCTCGATTCATTGGCCGAAGAAGCAAAGGGCACGTCCTTCGTTGAACTAGCTTCAGAGCAGAAAGAACAGATCATGAGGCTCGCCCTGGCAATCGGCGAATCCTCGCGCGCTCAACGTTTCCATGCTTTTCTGCGGGCCGACGGCAGGAAGCTCCTGCGGATGCGGAAGTCGACGTTTCCGCACCTCATGTACGTCTACCAGAACTCCGGTGTACCCTGGCGGCACCGCGGCTATAAGAGTTGGCCGGGGCGGCCCGGCGACCGTCTCGCCTACACTCGACCCGTGGATCCGGCGACGTGCTGAGTACCCGCAATTACGATTTCTGCATCATCGGCTCCGGCGTCGCCGGGGCAATGGTCGCGACGCGCCTCGCCGGAACGGGCGCGAAGATCCTGATGCTGGAAGCCGGCAAGCAATTTGATCGTTCAGCCCGTTTCGAGCAACTTCGCAGCCACGAGATACTGCGCACACCGCTGTGGCCATGGGTATCCGACGACCGTGACGGCTATGTCGACCTGTCCGCACCGGAAATCGGTTACACCTATACGCTGAATGATTCACGTATCAAGGCCGTAGGCGGATCGACGTTGTTCTGGGGCGGGTTGATCAACCGGTTCAGGGAAACCGATTTTCGCAGCGCCAGTACCTACGGGATGGGCGTGGACTGGCCAATAAGTTACGCAGACCTCGAGCGTTATTATTGCGATGCCGAGGCGGAAGTAGGGGTTGCGGGACAACAAAACCCGGGCGATCCACCACGCAGCCGCGAACTGCCGATGCCACTGTGGCCGGCGAAATATGGTGAAGACGCCTGGTTCCGCGTGGCTGACAAAATGGGTTTCGAAATCGGTCTCGCCAACCACGCCCGAAATTCGACGCCCTATGGCAACCGGCCGGCATGCGCGGCCATCTCTGTTTGTCCCGTGTGTCCCATTGGCGCACGATACAGCGCTGACTACCACGTTGACCGACTGGTGGCCGACAACCTGGTCGAACTCGCCGTGGAGACCGTGGCACGACGCCTCGTCACCAACGGCCGCGGCCACGTAGAGATGCTGTTGGCGACGGACCTCGACGGCACGGATCACGAAATCCGTGCAGACAACTACGTCATTGCGGCGCAAACGGTCGAGACGGCCCGATTGCTTCTGCTTTCCGAGGTCGGGAACGAATCCGACCAGGTTGGCAGGAACCTGATGGAGCACTGGTATACGGGCGCCGGCGGCTTTATCGATGATCAGGTATTTCCAGGCCGCATTGGCTTCGAGACACTCGAGTGCAACCATTGGTACGACGGTCCTGACCGGGAGGTCCGCGGTGCCATCAAGCTCTCGTTTATCGATGGACGTGACCCTCTGATGTATCGAGGCGGCCTTGTGGGTACCGACCTCGCCGAGAAGAACTGCAGAGAATTCGGCCATTGGGTTGGCGTTGCCGCAGAGGTCGAGCATCAACCCAATCCCGAAAGCCGCGTGACGCTCTCGGAATCACAGACCGACCAATTCGGGGATCCCGTGCCCGTTATCAAATTCGCCCTTTCGGACGTGGATCGCCGAACGCACGAGACGGCACAGGAAGTTACGACAATGCTCGCCGAGGCACGCGGTTGCCGGGACGTTGCGTCGATTGGCTCCTATCACCGCGCCCACCATCACATGGGCACGTGTCGCATGTCATCGGACCCGGCATTGGGCGTTGTCGATGCCGACTGCAAGGTCCACAGCACGGACAATCTTTATGTCGCGGGCGCCAGCGTCTTTCCGACCGGGGGCGGCAGGCAGCCGATGCTGACAATCGCCGCAATGGCGCTGAGGCTCGGCGAGCATCTTACGACGCGCCGGTAGCCGACTGTCGAATTATTTTACGAAAACCCCGACATTTCGCGGGTTCTTATACGACGCGAGTCGTAGGTGGCTGAGTTGACACAACAAATCCAACACGGCGTGCATCTTGCAGCCGAACGGAAGATGGGTAGCAGGGGTGCGGCAAATATGTCGACGGGATTCGCAATCATCCGCGAACATGACTTCTATGGAACGCGTCGGCTGGCAGCGCTCGTGCTGCTGCTTGTCTCGATCCTGACCACAACGACCGCGGCGGCCCAGGCAACCGCAACCAGTTTTCAACAGGACCCGCTGACGGGTCTGTTGTCGATCGAGCTGGAGAACTTCGACACGAACACGCCGCAGGGCGCGCATGCATGGTCGGTAATCGCGAGCGGTAACGCGTCGGGCAACAGCGCGATGCAGGCGACACCGAACATCGGCACCAACAACAACATCGGATTCGAGTCGACCAGTCCGCGGCTCGATTACCTGGTGAACTTCACCCGGGTAGGTACCCATTACGTCTGGATCCGTGGCCAGGGAGCAAGCGTCGACGACTCGGTGCACGTGGGTCTCAACGGCACGGCACAGCCGACTTCCGACCGTATCACCGGGTTCGTTACGAGTGCCTGGCGGTGGTCCGACGACACCATGGACACCGTTCGCGCCACGATCGAGGTGACGGTACCCGGCGAGCAGGTACTGAACCTGTGGATGCGCGAGGACGGCAGCCAGGTCGACAAGATTGTGCTGACGACGGATGCCGCGCTGCAGCCGGACAGCTTCGGTGCCACGGGACCGGCGGAGAGTCCGCGGGGAGCGGCACAGCCGGCATTGTCGTTCGACACGGCATCGCAGGTGTTCACTGCGGACGAAGGCTCGGTGGCGCAGCAGACGCGTGTCGTGTCGCTGAACACCTCGGACGGTCAGCCGGCGGTTTATTCGCTGGAATCCTCGGCACCGTCGTGGCTGTCGGTGACACCGACATCGGGAACCGCGCCGGACAGCTCGATTACGATCACGGTGGACCCGGCGGGACTGGCTGCCGGCCAGTACAGCGGCACCATCACCGCAACCTCGGCCGGCTACCTCGATGCCAGTATCGACGTGACGCTCAGCGTATCGGGTGTTTCTGCGGGCTACCAGCAGGACCCGGTGACGGGTCTGTTATCGATCGAGCTGGAGAACTTCGACACGAACACGCCGCAGGGCGCGCATGCATGGT
>CBDUCE010000263.1:0-3727 GCA_965365575.1 uncultured Gammaproteobacteria bacterium | reverse complement strand
ACTCGTCGAGTTTCGCGAGTGCTGCGTCACCCACGTTCGGAATATCCGAGGTTATATCCTCGGGGCCGAGCTTGGTGTCGCGCGCGACACATTGCAGTTCCTCGATATGGATGGTCGTGAAGCGGTCTTCCTTGACGACTCGTTCCGAGATCAGGATGGAGTCCTCGAAGTTGTAGCCGTTCCAAGGCATAAAGGCGACGAGCAGGTTCTGCCCGAGCGCCAGCTCGCCCATGTTCGTCGATGGGCCGTCGGCAAGTACGTCGCCTGCGGCGATCCGGTCGCCCGCCGACACCAGCGGACGCTGGTTGATGCACGTGTTCTGGTTCGAGCGCGTGTACTTCGTCAGGTTGTAGATGTCGACGCCGGGCTCTGCCGCGCTGGTTTCATCGTCGTTGACACGAACGACGATACGCGAGGCATCGACCGAATCGACTATGCCGCCGCGGCCCGCAACCACGGTTACACCCGAGTCGACCGCAACGGCGCGCTCGATGCCCGTCCCTACGAGAGGGGCCTCAGAACGCAGCGTCGGCACAGCCTGCCGCTGCATGTTGGAACCCATGAGCGCGCGGTTGGCATCGTCGTGCTCCAGGAACGGGATCAATGCCGCCGCCACGGATACGATCTGGCGGGGGCTCACGTCCATGTAGTTGACGTCCATCGGGTCGGCAAGCGTGAACTCGTTCTTGTGACGCACCGACACGAGGTCGTCGACAAACTTGTTGTTGGCGTCCAGCTCGGAGTTCGCCTGTGCAATGATGTACTGGCTTTCCTCGATAGCCGACAGGTACTCGATCTCCGCCGTCGCCTTGCCGTTCTTGACCTTGCGATACGGCGTCTCGAGGAAGCCGTATTCGTTGGTCCGTGAATAGACGGCAAGCGAGTTGATCAGGCCGATATTCGGGCCTTCAGGCGTTTCGATCGGGCAGACACGGCCGTAATGCGTCGGATGCACGTCGCGCACCTCGAAGCCGGCACGCTCACGCGTCAGGCCGCCCGGGCCGAGCGCGGATACGCGCCGCTTGTGCGTGACCTCCGACAGCGGGTTATTCTGATCCATGAACTGCGACAGCTGGCTCGAGCCGAAGAATTCCTTCACCGCGGCCGCCACCGGCTTCGCGTTGATCATCTCCTGCGGCATGAGACCTTCGGTCTCCGCCTGTGTCAGCCGTTCCTTCACGGCACGCTCCACGCGGACGAGACCGACGCGGAATGCGTTTTCCGCCATCTCGCCCACGCTGCGCACACGGCGGTTGCCCAGGTGGTCGATGTCGTCGACCGTACCGTAGCCGTTACGAATATCGATGAGCGTCTTGAGAACATCGAGGATGTCCTGCTTTTCGAGCACGCCCTCTCCTTCCGACGTGTCCCGACCGACGCGGCGATTGAACTTCATGCGACCGACCGCGGAGAGGTCATACCGGTCCGCGTTGAAAAACAGGTTCTGGAACAGGTTTTCGGCAGCTTCCTTGGTCGGCGGCTCGCCCGGACGCATCATGCGGTAGATCTCGACGAGCGCCTCGAGGCGGGTCGTCGACGGGTCGATGTTGAGTGTGTTCGAGATGAACGGCCCGCGATCGAGATCGTTTACGTACAGTGTGCGAATGTGTTCCACGCCATTTTCGATCAGCGTCTCGATCAGTTCGGCGGTCAGCTCGCTGTTGGCAGCGGCCAGGAGCTCGCCGGTCTCGGTATCGACGATGTCGTGGGCGAGGATCTTGCCCTCGAGATACTCGGCCGGCACCGTCAACTTGTCGACGGTCGACTTCTCCATGTCGCGGACGTGCTTGGCCGTGATGCGACGACCTTCCTCGACGATTACCTTGCGGCCGAGCTTGATATCGAACGTCGCGGTCTCACCGCGCAGGCGCTCGGGGACGAGACCCATCTTGATTTCCTTATCCGAGAGATAGAAATCGTTGGTCTCGAAAAACATGTCGAGCATTTCTTCGTTCGTCATCTCCAGCGCGCGCAGAATAATCGTCACCGGCAGCTTGCGGCGGCGGTCGATTCTCGCGAAAACGCAGTCCTTCGGGTCGAACTCGAAATCGAGCCAGGAACCGCGGTACGGGATGATGCGTGCCGAGAAGAGCAGCTTGCCTGAACTGTGCGTCTTGCCCTTGTCGTGATCGAAGAACACGCCGGGAGAACGATGCAGCTGCGACACGATGACGCGCTCCGTACCGTTGATCACGAACGTGCCGTGGTCGGTCATCAGCGGCATCTCGCCGAGATAGACTTCCTGCTCGCGAATGTCCTTGACCGGTTTCGGGGTGCCGCTGGCCTCCTTATCGTAGATCACCAGGCGCACATTGACGCGGATCGGAGCCGCGTAGGTCAGGCCGCGCATCTGGCACTCCTTGACGTCGAACACCGGCTCGCCGAGCCGGTAGCTCACGTACTCGAGAGCAGCGTTCCCCGAGTAACTGACGATCGGAAAAACAGACTGGAAGGCCGCGTGCAGGCCAAGGTCCTCGCGGTCGTCTACCGTTTTTTCCGTTTGCAGGAACTTCCGGTACGAGTCGACCTGAATCGACAGCAGGTACGGAACATCGAGAATCGTCGGCCGTTTGCCGAAGTTCTTGCGGATGCGCTTTTTCTCAGTGAACGAATAAGCCATTCGGGATCACCCTCATTTAATTCAGATGCGCGCAAGCAGCCAGCCGCTAAACGGCTGGCTGCTTGCCCGACTTGTGGACCGCCGGGGTCCTGTAACAAAAGCGAAGATCAAGTGACTACTTGAGCTCAACCGTTGCGCCGGCTTCTTCAAGAGTCTTCTTGATTTCTTCTGCCTCGTCTTTCGCTACAGCTTCCTTGATCGTCGAAGGAGCGCCTTCAACGGCGTCCTTGGCCTCCTTGAGGCCGAGGCCGGTAATCGTGCGGACGGCCTTGATAACAGCAACCTTGTTGCCGCCAAAGCTCGCGAGAACGACGTCGAATTCGTCTTTCTCTTCCGCGGCTGCCGCGGCGTCGCCGCCAGCCGCCGGACCCGCAGCAACAGCTACCGGAGCAGCTGCCGATACGCCCCACTCGTCTTCGAGCATCTTGACGAGTTCAACGACCTCCATGATCGGTTTTGCGCTCAGTTCCTTGAGCAGGTCTTCGTTTGACATTGCCATGTTGATAGTTCCTCTAAGTTCTGTTTCCTGAGTCAGGTAAAACGGTTAAACAGCGCCTCAGGCCGCTTCCTGGCTGCCACGTGCACTCAACGTGCGCGCGAGCATCGCGGAAGGTTCGGCCAACGTGCGTGCCAGCTTGGTCATCGGAGCCATCATCACGCCGAGCAGCATCGCTCGCGCCTGATCCAGCGTTGGCAAGTCCGCCAACGTCGCCAGATCCGACGCAGGCAACAATTGCCCGCCGGCTGACAGCGAAACCGCCTGCAGAGCGCCGTGCTCCTTGGCGAAGTTCTTGATGACCCTGGCAGCGGCGCCTGGATCTTCTTTTGCAAACGCGAGCAGAATCGGCCCCTTGAGCGTGTCGTGCATACACTCGAACTCGGTGCCTTCGACGGCGCGGCGCGCAAGCGTGTTTTTGACGACACGCATGTACACGCCGGCGTTACGCGCTTCCTTGCGCAACTCCGTCATCTCTGCCACCGAGAGCCCCCGGTATTCGGCCGCAACGGCCGTCACAGAGTCTCCCGCAACCGCGTTTACCTCTTTGACAAGTGCTTTCTTGTCTTCGAGTCTCAGTGCCATATCTACTCCTGGCCTACGGTTGTACA
>CBDUCE010000262.1:0-3795 GCA_965365575.1 uncultured Gammaproteobacteria bacterium | reverse complement strand
GCTGTCGTCCAGGTTGCCGGTCGGCTCGTCGGCGATGACGACCGCCGGCTCGTGGCACAGCGCGCGCGCAATCGCGACGCGCTGTTGTTCTCCGCCCGACAACACGTCGGGATAACTGTCCGCGCGATCGGCGAGACCGACGGCATCCAGCAGTTTTTCGATACGCTGTTGCGCCTCGCTCGCGGGCACACGATTGAGTTCGAGAACCAGACGAATATTGTCCGCGACGTTCAGTGTCGGGACGAGATTAAAGGCCTGGTACACGAAGCCGATGTGCTCGCGCCGGAACAGCGTCCGGTCCCGCTCGCTCAGGCCCGTCAGATCGATACCGGCAACGATAACCCGGCCGGCATCCGGCGTATCGATGCCACCGATGAGATTCAGCAAGGTCGACTTGCCCGAACCACTCCGGCCGCGAACGGCGATCCTCTCCCCGCGCAGGAAATCGGCGCTGACGTCATCCAGAACGTGATGCAGCCGCCGCCCTTCGGTAAACGACTTGCTGAGGTGCTGCAAGCGGATTTCGCCTGTCGATGTCATTTCGCCCTGCCGCCGCTCATTTTGTCTATCCCTTACAGGCCGCCGTGACCCACTAGCATATAGTTTTGGCCCGGAATTGACGCAATTTCCTTGAAATAGCTGTCCAAACCATCTATCTATTACGCTCGGGTGGAAGAAACCTGCCCATTCCGGACAGCAATCATCTTGGACACGGCATCTCATAACAGCAAGCGATCACCGACGGCAACCGGCCGGTTGCTCTGCGTGCTTGGCGTGTTCTGGCTGAATCTCGTTGTCGCCCCGTGCGCGCTCGCGTTCGGCGCCGAGCACGACTGCCCGCACTGCCCGCCCGAGCAGGTCGGGGCAATGGCCGCGCATCACGGGCTCCACGAGGGTACGGCAAGCGTGGGCTGCGACTCGCTGGTGTCCGACTGTGACGACATCGGAACGTTTGCTCATGAGGGCCGCAAGGTTCAACCCAAGCTGGAAGACAAGCCAGAGCCCGTATCGATGGCGCCGCCGCCGATTCCGGACGCGGCCGTCGTTATGCCCGGCTTCGTGGCGACCGCGCCGGACCCTCCCGACCCCGCCTGGCGTTCACCCGCCCTCCACCTGCTGAACTGCGTATTCCTGGATTAGACAGCTCCCCGTTGTAGACCGTTTTCGTTTCGGTTTTCACCGCAGGAGTTTGTCTGATGTTTTTTCCTTTCGGGTATCGACCCGACACCTTTTACTGCCGCGTTGCCTTGGTCGCACTGTTGGCATTGCCGTTTGCGCATGCGAGCGCGCAGCACGAAATTCCGCTGACGATCGCAGAGGCAGAGACACTCGCGCTCGCGTCGGAGCCCGGTCAGCAGGCCTTGCGTGCGCGCGCTGCGGCACTCGAGGAGCAGGCCGTCGTGGCCGGCGCCCTTCCAGATCCCATGCTGCGCGTGGGTCTCAACAACTACCCGATCGAGTCGGGCGGCTTCACGACCGAAGGCATGACGAGTGTCGGCGCCGTGTATCGCCAGGCTTTTCCGCGCGGCGACACGCGTTCGCTGGGCAACCGCAAGTTCACGCGGCTCGCCGAGGCGCAGATGCAGGAGGCCGACGCGCGCGGCGACGACGTGCTGGCAGCGACGCGTCTCGCGTGGCTGGAGCTTTACTACTGGAGCAAAGCGCGCGATCTCGTCCGTGAATCACGGCCCTTCTTCGACGACCTCGCTACGATCACACGCTCGCTGTACGCCGTCGGGCGCCGCAACCAGCAGGATGTGCTGCGCGCGGAACTCGAGCTGAGCCGGCTCGATGACCGCCTGATTGATATCGAGCGGCAGCAGCTTCGTGCCCGCGCACAGCTTCGTGAATGGATTGGCGAGGATGCCGGCCGCCGCGTTGCCGACAAGCTGCCGCAGTGGAACGATGCGCCGCCGCTCGAAGACCTGCTCGCAGCACTGCGTGAGCACCCGGTGCTGCAGGCGGCCGATGCGCGTATCGCCGCGCAGGACACGAGCGTGGAACTCGCGGAGCAACGATCGAAACCGGGCTGGGCGCTCGACGTGGGCTACTCCTACCGCAACGGCTCACTGCCAGGTGGCGACCCGCGCTCGGACTTCGTCACGGTAGGCGTCACGGTCGACCTGCCCTTCTTCAGGAAGAAGTCGGTCGACAGCACGTTGTCCGCCGCGCTCCAGGAACGCAGCGCAGTGCGCGCCGACAAGCAACGCATGCAGCGATCGCTCGAGAGCCGGCTCGCCGCAGAATATGCACGCTGGCAGGAACTGTCACGGCGGCTGGCTTTGTACGAAGAACGCATCCTGGTACAGGCAAGAGACCACGCGCAGGCGTCCCTGCTCGCCTACCAGAACGATCGCGGCGATTTTGCCGACGTCATGCGCGGCTATATCGACGACCTCAACACCCGCATCGACTACGTACGACTGGACGTGGAGCGCGCGCAGGCTTACGCCGTGCTCGCGAACCTCGGAGGATTCCCCCGATGAACAGCAAGCTTCTCTGGATCATTTTCCTGCTGACGGCAACCGTCGTCGGCTTTTTGGCCGGCCGTATCTACGCGCCCGGCGACACCGCCAACACCGCGGCATCGGGCGGCGACGGCGACAAACGCGAAATTCTCTACTGGGTAGCCCCGATGGACGCGAATTACCGGCGTGACGAACCCGGCAAGTCCCCGATGGGCATGGACCTCGTTCCGGTGTATGCGGACGAGGTCGACAGCCAGCCCGGCACCGTGAAGATCGACCCGACCGTCGTCAACAATCTCGGTGTACGTACGGCGAAAGCTGAGCGCGGTGAGCTCTCGCGGCATATCGATACCGTCGGCTACGTCCAGTTCGACGAAGACACGCTGCACCACGTCCATACGCGCGTCGACGGCTGGATCGAAAAACTCGCAACCAAGGCGACAGGCGATGCGGTCGAAAAAGGACAGCTGCTGTTCGAGCTTTATTCGCCGACGCTCGTCAACGCGAAGCAGGAGTTCCTGGCAGCATTGCGCAGCAATAACACGGTCTTGATGGAGGCGTCCCGCGAGCGGCTGGCGGCGCTGGGCGTCACGGAGAGCCAGGTTGCGCAGCTTGAAAAAGACCGCACGGCCGGGCAGCGCGTACGCGTTTACGCCGAGGCTGACGGTGTCGTCGCTCACCTTGCGGTGCGCGAGGGTATCTTCGTCACGCCGGCGAACGAAGTCATGTCCATCGCGGAGCTGGACAAGGTCTGGGTACTCGCGGAAGTGTTCGAGCGCGAAGCGGCCTGGGTCAGGCCCGGCCAGATGGCCATGGTGCAACTCGACTACCTTCCCGGGAAGATGTGGCACGGCACCGTCGATTACGTGTACCCGGAACTGGACCCGAAGACGCGCACGCTCACCGTTCGCATCCGGTTCGACAACGAAGACGAGATGCTGCGACCGAACATGTTCGCCCGCGTCACGATCCATGCGCAAGACACCGGGCCGGTGGTGCACGTGCCGCGGGAAGCCGTCATCCGCGGCGGCAATATCGACCGGGTCGTGATCGACCTGGGCGAAGGCCGGTTCAGGTCGCGACCGGTCACGCTGGGCATCGAGTCCGGTGACCGTGTCGCGATTCGCTCGGGCCTGAAAGCCGGCGAGCAAATCGTGGTATCCGGCCAGTTCCTGATCGACTCGGAGTCGAACATCGAAGCGGCGCTGGCGCGCATGGATTCGGACGCCGAAGACATGCAGCACGACCACAGCCAGATGGACCACGGCGACATGGACCATAGTGAGATGGACCACGGCGAGATGGAACACGGTGAGATGGACCACGG
>CBDUCE010000261.1:0-3820 GCA_965365575.1 uncultured Gammaproteobacteria bacterium | reverse complement strand
GAGCATCCTGCCGCGATTGCTGCGAAAATCAGAATTGCCACTAAGCGGATTGCCGCTGTCTGGCCTGTATGGATCATTGTCTTACCCCCGGCGCATGTGTTGTGTTGATTTGCTATTTGGACAGCACGCGAGGACGAATTTTTATTCCTTTTGGTTCTTAGGAAGACGGGATCGCCAGCAACCCACGCGGAACCCCCTGCGCGACACATCGGTCTACCCTGAATGATCTATATTCAAAGAGTAGCTATGGTGGCCCTGCTCGCCCCGGCGATCGCTCATGCGCAGGACCCGGCGGCTTTCAGCAGCAGCCTGGAGAACCAGGCCGGTCTCGTGTTTTCACCGGACGGCAAGACCGCTTACTGGAGCGCCTGGAACGGCGAATGGGGCGGCGACGCGACCAGCCGGCGCACCATTCATGTATCCCGGCAAGAAGACGGCGTCTGGTCACAGCCCGCGCCAGCGCCGTTCTCGGGCGTGTTCAACGACGACGATCCGTACGTGTCTTCCGACGGACGCTGGCTGTATTTCATATCGGATCGGCCGGCGTTCGAGGGTGACGAACACCGCGACGGGGATATCTGGCGATACAGCCTGGGCGGTAGTGGCGCTATGGAGCGCCTCGATATCAACAGTGATGCGGATGAATACTCCCCGGTCGTCACTGCGTCCGGCAACCTGTATTTCGCCTCGGCCCGCGATGGCGGATCGGGCCAGGGCGACCTTTATCGGTCCGTGCACTCAGCCGATGGCTTCACCACGGCCGAATCACTGGGGCCTGCGGTCAACAGCAGCACCGGTGAGTGGAATCTCTGGGTGGCTGCGGACGAGAGCGAAATGCTCTTCGAGGCATCATCGCGTTCGACCAATGTGTCCGTGCCCGGCGACCTTTACTACAGTTGGAAATCGGCGGCGGGCTGGACGGCGGCGATGCCCGTCTGGCAGCTCAACACCAAAGGCAGCGACTTGCTGCCGCGGATGCACCCGGACGGCGATACGCTCTATTACACGTCTGCGGCCAATGGCGGACAGGCCGCGATCCTTGCAACGGAATGGCAACCGATCAGGCGCACATTGCGCATGTCCTATGCGCCGATCTTGCTGGTGGCTAACCGGTCGTCCCACGACGTAGCGTTCCTGGATCTCGCGAGCGGTGAAATAATCCGCCGGGTTGCCACGGGCGAGGGTCCGCACCTGCTGTCCAATGTCGATGGCGGGCGGGTCCTGGCGACCGGGTTCGGCGAATTCCCGGAACCGCATGCCGGCCCCGTCAACCGGCGCCCACCATTCGAACGCAAACTCAATTCGCGAATGACGCTGATTGACGTTGATCGTGGTTCCGTATTGCTGGAGGCACGCCTCGACGACTGCATCCGCCCGCATGCAAGCTGGATCGTCGGCGACCGCGGTTTCGTGACCTGCCAGGACGAGCAGGCGGTTCTCGAGGTGGATCTGCGAAGCGGGAAGGCCGTGCAGCGGTATGACACGCGGCAGGATGGCACGCACATCCTGAGTTTCGAGCCGCGATCGCGCACGCTCGCTGCCTCGAATACCGACTCGGGGTCTGTCACCCTCATCAATATCGACACGGGCGACACGCGGGTCGTTGAACTAGCCGCCGGCAGCGAGGGGATCGTCGAAATTGACGGCTTGCTATGGATCGGCAACGCCCGGGAGGGCTCGATATCGGTCGTCGACCCGGTCACGGCGAAGGTGATGGCCCACACGGAACCGCTGTGCCGATTTCCGATCGCACTCAGCCCGGGCCATGGCGGCCAGGTGCTGGTGGCCTGTTTCGGTTCCTCCGAACTGATCGCTATCGATCGCAGCACTTACCAGCCCACGAAACGCTACCCGCTCGACGGCCAGCCGCTCAATCTGCAGGTGCACCCGGACCGGCCGATCGCGTACGCATCGTTGCCGCGACAGAACGCTATCGCCGAGATCGATCTGGAAACCGGGAGCGTGGTACGCAGGATACCTGCCGGCATCGAACCGGATGGCCTGCGCTGGGGCGGGTGAAAAGCCACAACTTGAAAACCAGGCTGGCGCATCAATATTAAAGGGTAGCGCGAGCGATCGAGCACGGTTGGCTGAGCGCAATGCGCAGGCACTCGCAGAGTGGCTGTCGCGACAGGAGAAAGTAATGGCCGAAGCACTGGTAGCAACCTACAAAGACGTAAGGACAATCACGAACGTCGAAGACGATCTCCTCTCAACCGGGATACCGAACGAAAAGATCAAGGTCGACAAGGAGCACCGGAAGATTCGCGTAATGGTTCCGGATGCGACGCGAGCCGAGGTCCTGGAGATACTGAATCGGCACGAGCCGGCAGAGGTTCATTAACCGGCTGATTGTCTGAGGCCGGCATCGCCGGCGTGGCACATCCGATATGCGCAGGCATCGGATGAAGGGGAGGGATCGTGTATATTCCGCACTGTCAGGGTCGACATCAGCGGAATCGATGGCTCGCAACAAACGTTTCTGGACGCTTCTCGTACTATTCCCGGTCTTAAGCGGGCTGGTGGTCTTCGCAGTTACGCGTGAATACTACCGGCAGGATACGCAGACGGCCGCCGGTCACCCGCAGACAGCAAATCCGTCGACGAGCAGCTGGTCGCAGGGCATAACCGCGACGGACATTTCGCGGCTCAGTTCCCCCGGACTGGTGGAGTCGACGCCCACCGACCCGACTGAGATCTATCGTCGGGCCGAAGAGTTTTTCGCCAACAGGCAATATCGGCAAGCGGCAGAGCTGTACGAACAGCTACTGACCTTCAGCCCGAGCGATGCCGAAATCCACAACAACCTGGGGCTCACCCTGTTTTACGCCGGACGCGCGGACGAAGCACTGCGCACGCTCAACGAGGGGGTGGCCGCGAACCCGGAACACCAGCGCATCTGGCTGACCCTGGGCTTCGTGAACAGCCAGCTCGGCAATACGGAGGAAGCCAGGAAAGCACTCACCCGGGCGACGGAAACCGGCGACAATGCGTCGATTCGCGAAGCGGCAATGGAGATGCTCGCCGAGCTGCCCTAGACATTCGTCTCATCCGTAACTATTGCCGGCCGCAGTGAGTGTGGCACTCTCGACGGCTGCCAAACCTCTCGACAAGAAAAAGTGTTCAATAAGGTCCTCGTCGCCAATCGCAGTGAAATCGCGATCCGCGTATTCCGCGCCGCGCAAGAGCTGCACATTCCGTCCGTCGGCATCTACTCGGCCGAGGATCGCCTGACCCTGCACCGTTTCAGCACGCGGGAGGCTTACCGGGTCGGCGAAGGCAAGGGGCCGATCGAGGCTTACCTGGACATGGAAGACATCATCCGGATCGCAAAGCTGTCCGGCGCGGATGCGATTCACCCCGGCTACGGATTCCTCTCCGAGAATCCGAACTTCGCGCACCTCTGCGCGGAGTCCGGCATCACCTTTATTGGGCCTTCGCCCGAGATCATGCGTCGGCTCGGCAACAAGGTCGAAGCGCGCGCATTGGCCATGGAAGCCGAGGTGCCGGTCATGCCGGCTACCGAGCCGCTGCCGGAAGACGGCAGCGAGATTACCCGGCTTGCCGGCGAGATTGGTTATCCGCTCATGCTGAAGGCGAGCTGGGGCGGCGGCGGCCGCGGCATGCGGGTCATCGAGGACGAATCCGGCCTGCTCGAGCAGGTTGCAGCGGCACGCCGTGAAGCCGGCGCTGCATTCGGCAACGACGAGGTCTACCTCGAGAAACTCGTTCGCAACGCCCGGCACGTCGAAGTCCAGATCATGGGTGACCTGCACGGCCAGGTCGTGCACCTGTTCGAGCGAGACTGCACGGTGCAGCG
>CBDUCE010000260.1:0-3882 GCA_965365575.1 uncultured Gammaproteobacteria bacterium | reverse complement strand
GCCAGGGTCGACTTGCCGTTGCCGTTCGCACCCAGCAACGCGATCCGGTCGTCCATGGTGATGCGCTCGGTCAGGCCGCGCAGCACCGGGGTCGCGCCATAGCCGACGGCCACGTCGTCGAGCGCGATGATCGGCGGCGCCAATTGATCTGGGGTCGGAAAATCGAACCGGCGGGCGCTGGTTTCGTCGATGGCGGTGACTTCGGCGTTCGTACGGATGTCACCACCGAGTTCCTCCAGCCGGCGCGCCATGGCTTCGGCCACGGCCACGTAATCGACGATGCCAGTGCTCGGCGAGAGAATGGCGCCGACGCCCGCCACGTTCGGCTCGGCGGATTTCAGTTGCGCTGCGTCCAGCAGTTCCACCCGGATGCCATTTTGCAGAGCGCGCTCGTACAGGGCGAGCATGCGTTCGTGCTCGTCGGCATTCGTGGCCACGATGAGTTTGCCGCACTGCTGGTGTGGAATGTCGTTGTCGCTGCAAAAGCGCAGGGTCTCGGCAACGCCCTTGCGGCAGAGTTCGGCTTTCAGGCTGCCCGGCTGGTAGTAGATGCCGGCATGGATCACCCCGCTGTTGTGACCGGTCTGGTGGCGGGCCACGGCCGACTCTTTTTCGATCACGACAATGCGCCGGGACGGCTGCCTGCGGCGCAACTGCCACGCCACGGACAGGCCGACGATGCCGCCGCCGATTACCGCAAAGTCGTACATGAAGTATCCTTATCTAGCGCGCAGGGGAGGCCAGTCTAGCTGCGGCAGATGCCTTGCGGAAGCATTGCGCAGGGCGCAATGATTGCCGTATAATCGCGCGCCAACGCGGTGGTGGGGCCGGAATGGAGCCTTCCGGAAGGATGTGAGTCCTGACACGCACCGCTACCAAAGTCTTGGTAGAAAAAAGCCCCGCTCAGGGGTTTTTTGTTGCCCGCTGACAGGGCAACCGCGTGGGAAGATAATGGGCCTTTGGCCCATTTTTTTGTTTTGAAACATATGGTTAGGTTTAGAAAGTGGCGCGTGACGAGTTGCTGAAATTGCTCGAGCCGACCATCGAACGACTGGGTTACGAGCTGTCGGATCTGGAAGTGAAGATCGGCGGCAAGCACGGCGTCTTGCGGGTATTTATCGACAAGCCTGAGGGCATCGGCCTGGACGACTGCGAGAAGGTCAGCCTGGCCGTCAGTGCGCTGCTCGATGTCGAGGATCCGCTGCCGGGACATTATGACCTGGAGGTGTCGTCGCCCGGGCTTGACCGGAAGTTGACAAAAATTGAGCATTTTCAAAGGTTTGAAGGAGAAACCGTGAAGGTGCAAATGCGCTTCCCCATAGAGGGGCGGCGGCGATTCCGGGGCACGCTGGTGTCATCGGATGACGAAAATATCGTAGTCGACGTGGATGGCGTATCGCACACCTTGCCGGTGGCGACGATCGACACCGCCCGACTCGTGCCTGGCGCCAATTGACGACGCGGGCAAAATCGGAGTTTTAGGTAATGAGTAAAGAGATCCTGATGGTGGTCGACGCGGTTTCGAACGAGAAGGGCGTCGAGAAAGAGATCATATTCGAGGCAATCGAAGCCGCGCTTGCGTCCGCGACGCGCAGAAAGCACGGCGAGGATATCGATGTGCGGGTCGCTATCGACCGCGAGACCGGCGATTACGATACGTTCCGGCGCTGGAAGGTGTTCGAGGACGAGTCCACGGAGCTCGAATTCCCGGACCGCGAGCTGCGCATGATCGACGCGGTCGACGTCGACGAGAATGCCGAGCCCGGCGGTTTCGTCGAGGTACCGATGGAATCGGTGGAGTTCGGCCGCATCGCGGCGCAGACCGCGAAACAGGTGATCGTGCAAAAGGTGCGCGAGGCCGAGCGTGAGCAGGTCGTGGAGGAGTACAAGGATCGCGAAGGCGAACTGCTTTCCGGCCTCGTCAAGCGTGTCGACCGCAACGGCGTCTATATCGATCTCGGCGGCAATGCCGAGGGCTTCGTTGCGCGCGAGCAGATGGTGCCGAGGGAGCCCGTGCGCCCGCAGGACCGTATCAAGGCCCTGTTGACCGAGGTGCGCTCGGAGCTGCGCGGCCCGCAGCTGTTCATGACGCGGACATCGCCGCAGTTCCTGGTCGAACTGTTCAAGATCGAAGTGCCGGAAGTCGGCCAGGGCCTCATCGATATTCTCGGTGCCGCTCGCGACCCGGGGCTGCGTGCAAAGATCGCCGTGAGGAGCAACGACAAGCGTATCGACGCTGTCGGCGCCTGCGTCGGCATGCGCGGCTCGCGAGTCCAGGCCGTGTCGAACGAACTTGCCGGCGAGCGTGTGGACATCATCCTCTGGGATGAGAACCCGGCGCAGTTCGTTGTCAACGCGATGTCGCCGGCCGAAGTCGTTTCGATCGTCGTCGACGAGGATTCGCACAGCATGGATATCGCCGTGGAAGAGGACAAGCTGTCGCAGGCGATTGGACGTGGCGGCCAGAACATCCGGCTCGCGAGCGAGCTCAGCGGCTGGGAACTCAACGTCATGACGGCCGCCGACGCAGAGCAGAAGAGCGAGTCCGAGATGAAGGAACTCATCGAGATGTTCTCGAAGCAACTCGATGTCGACGAGGAGATCGGCCTCATTCTCGTGCAGGAAGGTTTCTCGACGATCGAGGAAGTGGCCTACGTGCCGGCTTCGGAACTGATCGAGATCGAGGAGTTCGACGAGGACATCGTCACGGAGCTGCGCAGTCGCGCGCGTGATGTGCTGCTGACGCAGGCCATCGTGCAGGAAGAGAAGATCGATGAAGCCGAGCCGGCGGACGATCTGCTCGAGCTCGAAGGCATGGACAAGGGTCTGGCCTATCTGCTCGCCAGCAAGGGCGTCGTGACACGCGAAGACCTCGCCGAGCTCGCGACGGATGACTTGCTCGAGATCAATGAAATGGACGAAGAACAGGCTGCTGCGCTGATCATGAAGGCGCGCGAACATTGGTTCGCGGAGGAACAGCAGGCCTGAGCGCAAAAAGCGCGGAGTAAAGTATGGCAGATGTGACAGTTGCACAATTCGCCGAGGTTCTGAAGGTACCGGTCGAGAAACTGCTTTCGCAGCTTGACGAGGCCGGTATCGAGGTCAGTAGCTCGGAAGACACGATCAGCGATGATGCGAAGCTCGAGCTGTTGACCTATTTGCGTCGCAGCCACGGGCAGGCGGACGCGCCCGCAGGCGACGCTGCGCCCCGGCGCATTACGCTCAAGCGCAAATCGCAGTCGGAGCTCAGGCTTTCCGGTGCGCAGGGACGTTCGCGCACGGTTAACGTCGAGGTCCGGCGCAAGCGTACCTACATAAAGCGCGACGTGCTGGAGAAGCAGGCCCAGCAAGAGCAGGAAGAACTCGACCGCCAGCGTCGTGAGGAAGAAGAACGCCTCGAGGCGCAGAAGCGCGAGCAGGAGCGTCTGCAGGCCGAGAAGGAACAGGCGGCGCGTATCGAGGAAGAAAAGCGCCAGCAGGAAGAAGAAGCGCGGCTCAACGCCGAGGAAGAGGCCCGCAAGGCGGCGGAGCAGGTGGCGGCGGCTCAGGCCGAGGAAAAGGCTCGCCTCGAAAAAGCGGAAGAAGATGCCCGCGCCCGGCGTGCCAAGGAGAAAGAAAAAGAAAAAGGCAAGGCCATGCCCGACCGGCCCGAGACCCGTTACGGCCGCAAGGAACTGCACGTGGCCGGCGACAAGAGCGGCCGGCGCAAGCGCAAAGCGCCGATGCGGCGCCGACACGCTGCGGTCAGCGGCGACTCGCAGCACGGTTTCGAGAAACCCACCGCGCCCGTGGTTCGCGAGGTGGAGATTCCCGAGAGCATCGCGGTATCCGAACTCGCCCAGCGCATGGCGATCAAGGGCAACGAGGTCGTGAAGGTGCTCT
>CBDUCE010000259.1:0-3936 GCA_965365575.1 uncultured Gammaproteobacteria bacterium | reverse complement strand
GTTACGTCATGGGCATGGCGATCGTCTACACCGCTGCCGGCGTCGTTGCCGTCGCGGCGGGCGCACAGGTGCAGGCGGCGTTCAACCAGCCCTGGGTCCTGAGCCTGTTCGCCGTGCTATTCGTCGTGCTCGCGGTTGCGATGTTCGGCGCATTCGACCTGCAAATGCCGAGCTCGGTGCAGAGCAAGCTGTCCGCCATCAGCAACAACCAGAAGAGCGGTACGGTCATCGGCGCGTTCGTCATGGGCGCCCTGTCGTCGCTGATCGTCACGGCCTGCGTCGCCCCGGCGCTCGTTGCGGCACTGGCTGTCATGTCGCAGTCGGGTGACTACTTCCGCGGCGGACTCGCCTTGTTTGCGATGAGCCTCGGCATGGGTGCGCCGCTGCTGCTCGTCGGCGCCGCGCAGGGCAAACTGTTACCCAAAGCGGGGCCCTGGATGGTCGCCATCAAGGGCGCGTTCGGCTTCATGATGCTGGGCCTCGCGATCTGGATGCTGTCGCGCTTCCTGCCGGGCACGCTCATCATGGTGATGTGGGCCATACTGGTGTTCATGGTCGGCGTGTTCATGGGCGGGCTCACCACGCTGACAACAGAATCGACCGTACCGCAGAAACTCGGCAAAGGCTTCGGCGGACTCGCGATCATCTACGGCATCCTGCTCGTGATCGGCGCGGCGACCGGCGGCAGCAATCCGCTGCAGCCGCTCGCGAGCGTCAGTTTCGGCGGGGCGGCCAGTACAACCGTCGCCAGTCATGATGAACTGCCCTTCCAACGCATTAAGACGGTAGCGGACCTCGATCGCGAAATCGCGGCCGCGTCGCAGCAGGGCAAGAGCGTGATGCTCGACTTTTACGCCGACTGGTGCGTATCGTGCAAAGAGATGGAAGCATGGACATTTACGGACGCAGGCGTGCAGGCGGCATTGTCGAGCACCGTCTGGCTGCAGGCGGATGTCACCGCGAACGACGTTGAGGACAAGGCGTTGCTCGATCGTTTCGGCGTCTTCGGGCCGCCGACCATCATCTTCTTCGGCAAGGATGGCCAGCAGCGCCACGGCTACGAGGTCGTCGGCTATATGAAGGCAGAGACTTTCGCGGAGCATGTGCAGAAGGCGCTTGCCGCAGCGTCGGTAACCGCCAGCGCGAAATAATTGAGTGATACCGCAGGAGCGCGCCTCGGCGCGAGATAATGGTCCGCTCCGAATGCGCTTCAAGAAGCGCTCCTACAGACAGGAATAGCGATTTGTCCAGAACAATTCTGATCTTCGGCGTCGCACTGTTGAGCCTGATGGCCGGTGCATTGTTCATGGCGGGCCGCATCCGGGCGGTCAAAACCGAGTCCACGGCCGCAAAACCGCCGCAGGCCCAGGCCACGGCCGCTCCGGCCCTCGAAGCCAACTCGCACCCGTCTTTTTCGCTAATGGGTCTCGATGGCGAAATGCGCGACTTCGACGAATTCGACGGCCGCCACCGGCTGCTAAACTTCTGGGCAACCTGGTGCGCTCCTTGCCGGCGCGAGATACCGCTGCTGAAGGAGTTCCAGACCGAGCAGGGTGACGAGGGCATACTCGTCATCGGCATTGCCGTCGACGTCATGGACGAGGTACAGCAGTACGCCGAGGCAGCGGAATTCAATTACCCGATTCTCGTTGGTGAGATGGACGCGATGGCCGTCGCGGAACAATCCGGGCTGCAGTTTCACGCGATGCCGTTCACCATGATCGTCACGGCGGACGGCGAGTACCTCAACGCCCATTTCGGGGAACTGCACCGGTCCGACCTGGACAAGATCAGCAGCGTCCTCGCCAGTCTCGACGCCGGCGAGATCGACACCGACACCGCCCGCAAATCCTTGGAGCTGTAGCGGCATTGAGCGCCCGGAGGGCCAGCGACAGGACGTCGCTGGTCAACCATGACGAGAACAAGCATCGCCGTCACCTGCCGGGCAAGCACCGATTTCGGTTTCAAATTCGTGAGATGTAGGTAGAATTGCTGCCATCTTCGGTGAACTCGCAGGGATCGGCGGCAAATGTCGACTTTTCTCCTTATTAACGGCCCGAACCTGAACCTGCTCGGGTCGCGCGAGCCCGATGTCTACGGCGCCACGACGCTCGAGGATATCGAAGCACGTAGCAAGGCCATCGCCGCCGACCTTGGCCACGACCTGGCCTGCTACCAGAGCAACGCCGAGCACGAATTGATCGACCGGGTCCAGCAAGCCGGCCGGGAGGGTGTCGATTTCATCATCATCAACCCCGGCGCATTCACGCACACCAGCGTCGCCCTGCGCGACGCACTGCTCGCCGTCGACATACCTTTTATCGAATTGCATCTCAGCAACACGTTTGCGCGCGAAGAGTTTCGCCACAACAGTTATTTCAGTGACATCGCTACCGCCTGCCTGTTCGGATTCGGGGCCTACGGCTACGAGCTGGCCATCCAGGCTGCCGGGCGCCATGTAGCACAGGGTGAGGACAAATAATGGACATCAGAAAAGTCAAAAAACTGATCGAGCTGCTGGACGAATCCGGTATCGCCGAAATCGAAATCACGGAGGGCGAGGAAGCAGTTCGTATCAGCCGCTACCCGACGGGCGCAGCGGCCGCACCGGCGCCCGTCTATGCGCCGCAACCCCCGGCCGCACCGCCACCCCAGGCAGCGGCACCCACGCCGGCGTCGGAACCGGCCGCCGCAGCGCCCGAGGAGGACGGCTACCGGGTATCTGCGCCGATGGTCGGCACGTATTATTCGGCTTCCTCGCCAGGCGCGGCGCCCTACGTCCAGGTCGGCGATCGCATCAGTGAGGGCGACACGCTGTGCATCATCGAAGCCATGAAGATGATGAACCAGATAGAGGCTGACGTTGCCGGCGTCATCAAGTCGATCCGCGTGCAGAATGGCGAGCCCGTCGAATACGGTCAGACCCTGTTCGTCATCGATCAGCGCACTTCCGACTAGCAGGCTACAGCCCCATGCTGGATAAAATCGTCATAGCCAATCGCGGCGAGATCGCCCTGCGCATCTTGCGTGCCTGCCGGGAGCTTGGCATCAAGACTGTCGCCGTGCACTCGAGCGCCGACAACACGCTCAAGCACGTCTTGCTCGCCGACGAGACGGTGTGTATCGGTCCCCCGCCCTCGGTCGAAAGCTACCTGAACATGCCGGCGATCATCAGCGCCGCGGAAGTGACGGACGCGGTCGGCATACACCCCGGTTACGGTTTCCTCTCGGAGAACGCCGACTTTGCCGAGCGCTGCGAATCCTCGGGGTTCGTCTTCATCGGACCGCCGTCGGACGCGATCCGCCTCATGGGCGACAAGGTGTCGGCCATCAGGGCGATGAAAGAAGCCGGCGTACCCTGTGTACCGGGTTCGGACGGACCGCTCGGCGACGACAACGATGAGAACCTGCGGCTCGCGCGGGACATCGGCTACCCGATCATCATCAAAGCCTCGGGCGGCGGCGGCGGCCGCGGGATGCGTGTCGTGCACTCGGAAGCGTCGCTCATAGCAGCCATCACCGTTACGAAGGCCGAGGCACGTGCCGCGTTCGACAACGACATGGTGTACATGGAGAAATTCCTGGAGCGTCCGCGGCACGTGGAATTCCAGGTGCTCGCAGACGGCCAGGGCAATGCCATCCACCTCGGCGAGCGCGACTGCTCGATGCAGCGCAGGCACCAGAAAGTCGTCGAGGAAGCACCGGCGCCCGGCATCACGGAGGAGCAGCGGCAGCGGATCGGTGAACGCTGCGTCAAGGCCTGCCTGGAGATTGGTTATCGCAGCGCGGGCACGTTCGAGTTTCTTTACGAGGACGGGGAGTTCTACTTCATCGAGATGAACACGCGTCTGCAGGTCGAGCACCCGGTGACCGAGATGATTACGGGCGTCGACATCGTGCGCGAGCAATTGCGCATCGCGAGCGGCGAGAAGCTCG
>CBDUCE010000258.1:0-3936 GCA_965365575.1 uncultured Gammaproteobacteria bacterium | reverse complement strand
CCCGGTATCGGGTAGCAGCATTTCGCGTAGCTCACTACCATCCCCTCGGTGCCGGCGATGGTCAGGCTTGCGTGGCTCGTGTGCGGCTTGCCTTCCTCGTTGATACCGAGCATGAGGCGCGCGGTAAGCGGAGCCAGCCTCTCGCCCAGCCCGAGCTGTTCGAACAGTTCCGACGTATTGTTCAGCCCCAGTTCCTCGAGCGCGGCTTTCGTGCGCACCTTGCCGACCTTGCGCAGCGATGAGCCGAGGTCCTTGAGTGCGCGGTCGAGCAGGCGTTTGCCCAGGTCGATCGACTCGGCCGAGCGCATCTTCTTCATGTGATTGCGGATCGCGGTCCTGGCCTTCGCGCTCCGCACGAAGGTGAGCCAGTTCGGATTTGGCCTCGCGCCCCGGCTGGTGACGACCTCGACGGTTTCGCCGTTGTGCAGCTCGGTGCGCAACGGCACCAGCGCCCGGTCGACTTTGGCCGCCACACAGCGGTTGCCGACATCCGTGTGCACCGCGTAGGCGAAATCGACCGTCGTCGAGCCTTTGGGCAACGGCATGATGTCGCCCTTGGGCGTGAATACGTAAATCTTGTCGGGGAACAGGTCGACCTTGACGCTCTCGAGAAACTCTTCCGACGTTCCCGTCTTCTGCAGTTCCGCGAGGTTCGAGAGCCACTGGCGTGCGCGCCGCTGCGGCGTTGCGTCTTCCTTATCCTCTGCCTTGTACTGCCAGTGGGACGCCACACCGGACTCGGCGACGCGGTCCATCTGCTTGGTACGAATCTGCACTTCCAGCGGTAGCCCCTTGGGACCGAACAAGGTCGTGTGCAGCGACTGGTAGCCGTTGATTCGCGGGATGGCGATGTAATCCTTGAAGCGCCCGGGCACCGGTTTGTAAAGACCGTGAACGAGCCCCAGCGCCGTGTAACAGGTGCTTACATCGTCGACGATGATCCGGAATCCATAGACGTCGACGATGTCCGAGAGCATGCGCTTCTTCCCGGCCATCTTTTTGTAGATGCTGTAGAGATGCTTCTCGCGGCCGATGACCTCGCCCTCGATTCCCTCTGCCTTGAGCGTCTTGATGAACTCGTCGGAAATGCGCTTGACGATCTGCCGCTGGCTGCCCTTGCTCTTCTTCAGTGCGCGATCGAGTACCCGGTAACGCAGCGGGTGCAGGTAGAGGAAGCCGAGGTCTTCCAGTTCGACCTTGAAACGATTGATGCCGAGGCGGTTGGCGATGGGTGCATAGATATCGAGCGTCTCGCGCGCGATGCGCTTGCGCTTGCTTGCGGGCATCGCATCGAGCGTCTTCATGTTGTGAAGGCGGTCGGCGAGCTTCACGAGAATGACACGGATGTCCTCGATCATCGCCAGCATCATCTTGCGGAAACTTTCGGCCTGGGCCTCGGCGCGTGAGCGAAACTGAATCTGATCGAGCTTGCTGACGCCGTCGACCAGCAGCGCGACTTCGTGGCCGAAATTTTCCTCGATCTGCTCGAGGGTGGCTTCCGTGTCCTCGACCGTGTCGTGCAGGATCGCCGCCATAATCGCCTCGGAGTCGAGGTACATCTCGGCCAGCGATTGCGCCACCGCGACCGGGTGCGAAATATAGGGTTCGCCGGTCTTGCGAGTCTGTCCTTCGTGCGCTGCCGCACCGAACTCGTAGGCGCGCACGATCGTATCGATCTGCTCCTGCGGCAGATACGTCTTCAAGGTATCGACGAGACGCCGCATGCCGTGATCGCGCTTCGAGGCGCCCGGCAGCTTGGACAATATGGTGGCGGCGTAGTCCATACGCCAATCATACCCGCGAAAAGCCGCGGGTAGCGCGTCAGTCGCCGATAGAAATACCGCGCATGGGGAGCAGGTCTTCGCCCGAATCGGACGGGTGCATCAGGTCGTCCGCGGGTGGCTGGTCGATCTCGTCGAGGATGGCGGGCGTCACGTGGCCCTCCGCAATCTCGCGCAGCGCGATGACGGTGGGTTTGTCGTTCTCGAGTTCCACCATGGGGTCGGCGCCGTGGGCGACGCGCCGGGCGCGCTTCGCGGCGACGAGCACCATCTCGAAGATGTTATCGATGTTCTCGAGGCAGTCCTCGACGGTAATCCTGGCCATTTATGGTCTTCCTTTTTCATATCCGGAGAGCCTGGTCGCCGGACTGACTGATTCAAACGAGGTCGCGCAGCGTAGCGCAGGGGCTGGGGCAATATCCAGCCCTTATAACCAAAAGTTATTAATGGCAGGGCGCGTGGCCCGCAAGCCTAGGAGAGCAACGTGTTGGCGGCGTCGCGAACGCCGGGATTGTCCGTGGCGCTCGCCTCACCGCGCCCGGCCAGCACCGCCTCGAGGTCGGCCACTGCCTCGTCGAGGTCGTCGTTGAATATGACGTAGTCGAATTCGGCCCAGTGCGACATGTCGGAAAGCGCATCGCGCAGGCGCCGGTCGATGACTTCGTCGCTGTCGGTTCCGCGGCTGCGCAGCCGCCGTTCCAGCTCCTCGCGCGACGGCGGCAGGATGAAAACGGTGATGCAGTCCGGCATTGCCTCGCGGACCTGGCGCGCGCCTTGCCAGTCGATTTCCAGGATCACGTGATGACCGGCAGCCAGGTGCTCTTCGACCTGCTGGCGGCTGGTGCCGTAGAAGTTGTCGAAGACGTTCGCCGATTCGAGCAATGCGCCTTCGGAACGCAGCCGATCGAACGCGTCTTCGCCGACGAACAGGTAGTCGACGCCGTGCGCTTCGTTGCGGCGCTTCGGGCGGGTCGTGTACGAAATCGAAAAGCGGAGTTCCGGGTTGCGCGTCGTCAGCGCTTTTACAAGCGTCGTCTTGCCGGCGCCCGACGGCGCGGCGATGACGAACAGGCGAGCAGAAGTACCGGACATGGCAGGTGCTATTCGACGTTTTGTATCTGTTCGCGCATCTGCTCGATCAGTACCTTCAATTCGACGGAGGCGCGCGTCGTTTCCGTATCGTTCGATTTGGACGCAAGCGTGTTGGCTTCGCGGTTGAGTTCCTGCATGAGGAAATCGAGCCGCCTGCCGACCGGCTCGTCGCGCTGCACGACATCGCGTATTTCGACCAGGTGACTGTCGAGACGGTCGAGTTCTTCGTCGACGTCGAGTTTCTGGGCGATGAGCGCAAGCTCCGTCTCGAGTCGTGCAGGATCGGCCTGCACGTCGAGTTTCTCTATACGTTCGCGCTGTTTTGCTCGCGCCGCCTCGAGCACCTCCGGCATCCGCGCCCGTACGGACTTCGATATGGACGCGATGTCAGAACAGCGGGACTCGATCATCCCGGCGATGCGGTCGCCCTCGGATGCGCGCATCGTACCGATCGCGTCGAGCGTTTTCTGCAACAACGGCAGCGCGGCTTCGAACAGCGGTGCGGATTCGATATCGGCCTGTTCGACGACGCCCGGCCAGCGCATCACGTCGAAGGGATTGACGGCGCCGGTTGCCGGAAGCTCCGCTGACATTTCCTTGATGCGCTTCCCGATCAGCTCGACGAGCCCGGTGTTGATCTGCAAATCCGCCTGGCGGTCGAAAACGCGGCGAAAGTTCAGCGAACACTCGACCTTGCCACGATTCAGTTTTGCAGCAACGGCCTGCCGGAAAGCCTGCTCGTGCGCGCGCATTTCATCCGGCAGCCTGAACTGCACGTCGAGGTAACGATGGTTGACCGCCCGTATTTCCCAGGTCAGTGCGCCGATTTCCGCTTCGGCGGATTCGCGCGCAAAGCCTGTCATACTGTGTAACATTGGCAGCTGTCTCCGGTTGTGACGTGTTGGTCACATTTTTTCAAACGAGGAGCGGGCATACTCCCGCCCCGTAAACGCGGGACCGTGATTTGTCTCGGCAGCCGATCATTCTAAGCGCACCCCACTATGCAGGTCGAATACGCAAAAGTCTCCGCACTCGGCGACAGGCAGGACAACCAGGACCGCGC